>NZ_CP179926.1:3406983-3716708 GCF_052344095.1 Pedobacter paludisoli
GCCATTAAATATTCGCCAGGTACCAATAAAATAAATGTAACAACCAGTATCAGTAACGGACAATTCTCCTTAAGTGTGCGCGATTTTGGTATCGGCATCCCGCAAGAACAGCAACAAAAGATTTTCGATAAATTTTATCGCGTAGAAGAAAACAGCAATCGTTTTAATGGTTTGGGTATTGGGCTGTACATTTGTTCAGAAATTATTAAACGCCACGGAGGTACTATTGGCGTAAAAAGTAAAGAAAACGAAGGAGCGGAATTTTATTTTATTATTCCTATTTTTAATACAGCTGAAGAATCGCTTTTAAAAAACGAAGCACAAGCCCATTTAAACTAGACCCTATTTAATAGTCATCCCTTAATGAAAACAGATTTAAAAAACAATTTACGACTAGGTTTGGGCTTATCGCTCATTATACTTTTCATTAGTTCTATGGCTTCTTATGTCAGTATTCGAAACTTAATTAAAAGTGTCGAATTAGTGAAGCATAGCGATGAAGTAATCTTAAATGCCGAGAAGGTAATATCTCATTTAAAAGATGCTGAAACGGGGCAACGCGGATATTTACTAACCGGAAATAAAATTTTTTTAGAACCCTATTACGGCGCACTCGATTCAACCGTTGCAACATTAACCAAAATGGCAGACGCCACAAGCGATAACCCTGTTCAACAGAAGACCATTCTACAGCTGCGCACAACCGTTTTGAAACGGTTCGAAATTATTAAATCGACGATTGAGATTAAATCGCTTGGAGGTAAGATAGACCCAACGGTATTGCTACAAGGAAAAATATACATGGATGATGCGCGTGATGGAGGACAGCGAATTACGAAAGAAGAAAAGCGTTTGCTCAATTTACGTTCAAATGAGTTAAACAAACTCTCGTCTTACACTCCTATTTTAATCATGATTGCGGCTGTTTTGGCCATTCTTATCACCCTATTCTTTTATCGAAAAGTTTCTATCGATTTTGATGAACGTGTTAAACTTCAGAAAGAAATTGAAGATAAGAAAGCGGAAATGGAGCGAAGAATTATAGCGATTAAAGAAATTGCGCATCAAATCTCAAACGGAAATTATGGCGTAAGGCTCGATAGTCAGTTGCAAGATGATATAGGCGAGCTTTCGGATTCGTTAAACAACATGTCAACGGCGCTCAAAACTTCTTTCGATAGTTTGGCCGACAATGAATGGCTTCAAAGCGGAATAGCCGGCTTGAACGTTAAAATGGTAGGCGAGAAAACAGTTTTCCATTTGGCAGATGATATTGTTGAGTTTTTGGCACGCTATACCAACAGCCAGTTTGGAACAATTTATTTATTTAAAGACGATGGCTATTTGCACCTGAAAGGAAAATTTGCCGTGCAAGAAGAAAGTTTAGCCAAAATAATTGATGTTGGCCAAGGCTTAATTGGGCAGGTTGTAAAATCAGGCAAGGAAATACTGTTAAGCGAAATTCCAGGTGGAGAAAGTACCATCAGCTTTGCTTCTGGAAATATTAAACCAAATGAAGTTTTAATTTTACCAATTATCCGAAACGAGATAACTATCGGAGGCATTGAATTGGGAACCATTCATAGCTATACCGAATTAGAAAGAATATTCTTGAGTTTGGTATTGTCTGATGTTGGAACGGCTTTGTTGGGTGCACAAAACCGACAAAAGTTACAGCAGCTGTTAGAAGAAACCCAAGCCCAGTCTGAAGAACTTCAAACGCAGCACAGTGAATTAGAAGGAATGAATGCCGAGTTGGAGGCACAATCTCAAAAATTACAAGCTTCTGAAGAAGAATTGCGCGTTCAACAAGAAGAACTATTGCAAAGTAATCAAGAGCTGGAAGAAAGAAGTAGTCTACTAGAAGAAAAGAACGAATTAATAGAAGAGCGAAATAGAGAAATTCAACTAAAAGCATCTGAATTAGAATTAAGCACAAAATATAAATCAGAGTTTTTAGCCAATATGTCGCACGAGTTGCGCACCCCACTAAATTCAATTTTATTGCTGTCGCGATTAATGCACGAAACGGAAGAAATAAATGCCGAGCATAAAGAATACGCAGGGGTCATTCAAAGTTCTGGCCAAGGCTTGTTGGTTTTAATTGATGAGATTTTAGATTTATCAAAAATTGAGGCCGGTAAAATGGATCTTGATCGCCTAAACCATAAAATGAACGATATTATTGCCAGCATGCGTGCCTTATTTGCACCATTGGCAAAAGAAAAGAAATTGAAGTTCGAAATAGAAAAGGGCGCCTCTATACCAACCTACATCTATACCGATAGAATGCGTTTAGAGCAAATCCTTAAAAATTTGCTATCCAATGCACTTAAATTTACATCGTCAGGTAGCGTAAAACTATCCATTACAAAAAATGAGCGGTTACGTGCACTGTATTTCACCGTGGCCGATACAGGCGTAGGAATATCTCCTGCAAAACAAGCCATGGTTTTTGAAGCCTTTCAACAGGCAGATGGCTCAACCCGCCGTAGATTTGGAGGAACAGGCTTAGGGTTGTCAATCAGTCGTGAACTAGCAAAATTATTAGGCGGATACATTCAACTAAAAAGCGAAGAAGGAAAAGGAAGTGTATTTACCTTGGTGCTACCAATTGAGCAGGAGTTAGAAGAAGATGAAGTACTGGAAGAACCAAAGTCGACTACCATTTTAGAAACTCCAGTACAAACAATTAAAGACTTAACGGTTCCGAACATACCAAATGCCATTGATGACGATCGCGATGATATAGGGCCAAATGATAAAGTAATTTTAATTATAGAAGATGATACCCCGTTTGCCAAAACCCTACTCGATTTTACACGCAAACGCAACTATAAAGGTTTAGTAGCTGTACGTGGTGATTTAGGAATTGAATTGGCAAAACAATACAACCCTTTAGCTATTTTATTAGATGTACAATTGCCAATAAAAGATGGGTGGCAAGTAATGGAAGAGCTAAAATCAGATCCTGCTACAAGACCAATTCCGGTGCACATCATGTCGTCGTTGCAAGTAAAAAAAGAAAGTTTATTAAAAGGAGCAGTCGATTTTATCAATAAACCGTTCGCTTTTGAGCACATGCAAGAAATTTTTCAAAAATTAGAACATGCTTTAAGCCGCCATCCGAAAAAGGTACTAATTGTTGAAGAAAACCAACAACATGCAAAAGCGTTAAGTTATTTCTTAAGCAATTTTAATATCCAAACCGAAATTGTAAATCAAGTAAGCGATAGTTTATCAGCCTTGCATAAACCTGAAATTAACTGTGTTATTTTAGATATGGGCATTCCTGATAAAAATGCGTACGATACATTAGAAACCGTAAAGAAAACGCCTGGCTTGGAAAATTTACCCATCATTATTTTCACCGGGAAGAATTTATCGAAAGGCGAAGAAAGCCGCATCAAGCAATATGCCGATTCAATCGTTATCAAAACGGCGCATTCTTATCAGCGAATTTTAGATGAAGCGGGCTTGTTTTTACATCACGTTGAAGAAAAAAATAAAGGCAAGAGTAAAATACCGAAAAAATTTACCGAGCTACAAGATGTGCTTTTAGGTAAAACAGTTTTAATGGCTGATGACGATGTGCGTAATATTTTTTCATTAACGAAAGTGCTCGAACAACACCAAATGAAGGTAATTGCAGCAACCGATGGAAAAGAAGCCTTGAAATTATTGGAAGAAAATCCGGAAATTGACGTGGTGTTAATGGACATGATGATGCCGGAGCTAGATGGCTACGAAACAACATCGGCCATCCGAAAAAATCTAAAATATAAAGATTTACCAATTTTAGCCGTTACCGCGAAAGCGATGATGGGCGATAGAGAAAAATGTATTTCGGCAGGAGCTTCCGATTATATAAGTAAACCCGTGGATATAGACCAGCTAATTTCGCTCCTTCGTGTATGGCTGTATGATAACCATCATAAATAATAACCTCTTTAGTATATGCCAAACAAAACAATTCTGATTATCGATGATGATAATCGAAATATTTTTGCTCTTAAAGCTGTTTTAAAATCAAAAGGGTACGATTGCCTCTCGGCTTTGAGTGCAGCAGAGGGTTTTGCAATAATGGAAGAAAACAAAAACATCGCCTTGGTGTTAATGGATATGATGATGCCTGAAATGGACGGATATCAAGCCATTGCGGCGATGAATCAATCCAAAGAAATGCAAAACATTCCTGTTTTAGCCGTGACCGCCCAAGCAATGGTCGGCGATCGCGAAAGATGCTTAAGCGCCGGAGCATTAGGATATGTTTCAAAACCAATTAATCTCGACGATTTAATAGAACAAATACAGAAATTTACAAAATAGTGGTTAGCGAAACGATAAACAACGAACAGATAGCGCTCTTACTTAATGATGTTTTAGAAGTTTACGGATACGATTTTCTTGAATATTCATCCGCTTCTATCAAAAGGCGCATTACTCGTTTGTATTCGCTCGATAATTTTGTCAGTTTTGCCGAGTTTCGATATACCGTCCGCTCCGACAAACAATACTTTAAACGGTTTTTGGAAGAGATTACGGTAAACGTTACCGAAATGTTTCGCGACCCAACATTTTATAAAACACTGCGTAACGAGGTTTTACCAATATTAGGCACATACCCTCTTATCCGTGTTTGGATAGCAGGATGTTCAACTGGCGAGGAAGCATTTTCACTCGCCATTCTATTAAAAGAGTTAAATCTATTAAACAAATCGCTAATATATGCAACCGATATTAACCCTTCTGTTTTAGAAAAAGCTAAAAAAGGAATATTCCCACTCAATTACATCAAGCAATATTCCGAAAATTACAATCAAACAGGAGGGACAGAAGATTTTTCGAAATACTACATCGCCAATTATGCCATGGCAAAGTTCGATGAGAATTTACGTTCAAAAATGATTTTTTCTACCCACAATCTCGTGTCCGATCATTCATTTAACGAGTTTCAACTCATTTTATGCCGCAACGTACTCATCTATTTCGATAAAGAATTACAGCATAAAGTTTTCAATCTTTTTGATAATAGCCTCGAAAAATTGGGTTATATTGCATTAGGAAGCAAAGAAAGCCTCGATTTTTGGCCAAATGTAAAACAATATAAACGCATTCGAACGGAAAAAATATGGCGGAAAACCTAAACATACAAACCACTAAGGCGGTAATTATTGGCGGATCAGCCGGAAGTTTAGATGTTCTGTTAGAAATGTTTCCGCAAATTAATCCAAAAATCAATTACCCCATACTCATTGTTATTCACCGAAAACCAAGCAATGAATCGCTATTGGTCGACCTTTTACAATCAAGAACATTACTAAAGGTTAAAGAAGCCGAAGAAAAGGAAGCACTCAAGCCTGGTATCGTGTACATCGCGCCTGCCGACTATCACTTGCTTATAGAAACAGATAAAACAATCTCTTTCGATTTTTCGGAAAAAGTAAATTACTCACGTCCATCCATTGATGTAACCTTTCAATCTGCCGCCGAGGTGTATAAAACACAATTGGCCTGTTTATTACTATCTGGTTCAAATGCCGACGGAGTCGAGGGCTTAAAAGCAGTCAATCATTTTGGTGGCATGGCCCTGGTGCAAGATCCCGAAACAGCCATTATGCCTTATATGCCACAACAAGCCGTTCAAAAATTAACCCATTGCACCATTCTACCCCCTAATAAAATTGCAAACTACCTAAACAATTTCACCTAAACGGTGTTGTAAGCAATTATAACCTTAAAATATGAGCAAAAAAGTTTTTGTATTTGACGATAACACCGATATTTTAGAACTCTGTACCCTAATTTTAGAAGGAGCGGGTTACGAAATCAAAACATCCGAAAACGCAAACAACATAGAAGAGCAAGTGGCAAGCTTTATGCCCGACATTATTTTTATGGATAACTGGCTCCCCGATTTAGGAGGAATAGCTGCCACCAAAGCACTTAAAAATCACCCGAACTTAAAGCACATTCCCGTAATTTACTTCTCTGCTAATAACGATATCTCCTCACTTGCCAAACAAGCAGGTGCCGATAGCTACCTGTCAAAACCCTTCGATATAAAAGAACTCGAAGAGATTGTTCAGAAACACCTCAGCTAAAAATCAATTCTCGTTCCTTTTAAGTAAAGCAAGTTTCAGCATTTCATAGGTTCCGATAGCCCCGCTTTTTGGTACAAGCTTTTTTATAAAAACAACTCAAGTACGAAATTATCCAAAATAAAAAAGGCTTTTCCCTTCAATCGGGTTTAAAAAATCAAAACCTGCAGAAAAATAAAAAGCACCTTCAGCAGGATAAATCCCATTATTTTAAAACATACAGAGCCAGAACAGCCTATTTAAATAAATTTTTCAATCTAATAATCAAGCTATTGAGATAAATCTCGCTTTAAATGATCAAAAGCATTTGTATCGGTGCAAAATTTATCTACCTTTGCACTCCGCTTCGGAGGAAGGGGGGGTGAGTGAGAGGGGGAAGAGAAGAGGAATTGAAAGGATTTGGAATCAGCTTAGAAATAAAAAAAAAATATTTTTTTTGCGAATAAGAAAAAGATTTCTACCTTTGCACTCCCAACCGAAAGGAAGGGGTGAATGAGCGGAACGGCGGATGTCGGGAAGTTAGAAAAAAGATTTAAACTACGGAAGCGTAGCAAAAATATACAGACGAGCCGCGAGGTTATAACAGTCGAGAAGTTCTTAAAAGAGATGTCAATGTAGCGCAGTCGAGGTAAAGAAGTACGGATTCAAGTACAGAATACCAGACTGATTTTTTGGGTCAGAATACTGACAGACAAAATTAAAAAGAGACTATTTTTAACAATAGTTAAAAACTAGTCAGAATCAAATACAACATTTTACAATGGAGAGTTTGATCCTGGCTCAGGATGAACGCTAGCGGCAGGCCTAATACATGCAAGTCGAACGATATTATCCAGCTTGCTGGATATGAAAGTGGCGCACGGGTGCGTAACGCGTATGCAACCTACCTTAATCAGGGGGATAGCCCGAAGAAATTCGGATTAACACCGCATAAAATCACAGGATAGCATTATTCAATGATCAAATATTTATAGGATTAAGATGGGCATGCGTGTCATTAGCTAGTTGGCGGGGTAACGGCCCACCAAGGCGACGATGACTAGGGGATCTGAGAGGATGACCCCCCACACTGGTACTGAGACACGGACCAGACTCCTACGGGAGGCAGCAGTAAGGAATATTGGTCAATGGAGGCAACTCTGAACCAGCCATGCCGCGTGCAGGAAGACTGCCCTATGGGTTGTAAACTGCTTTTATCTAGGAATAAACCTATTTACGTGTAAATAGCTGAATGTACTAGAAGAATAAGGATCGGCTAACTCCGTGCCAGCAGCCGCGGTAATACGGAGGATCCAAGCGTTATCCGGATTTATTGGGTTTAAAGGGTGCGTAGGCGGCCTATTAAGTCAGAGGTGAAAGACGGTAGCTCAACTATCGCAGTGCCTTTGATACTGATGGGCTTGAATGAACTAGAGGTAGGCGGAATGAGACAAGTAGCGGTGAAATGCATAGATATGTCTCAGAACACCGATTGCGAAGGCAGCTTACTATGGTTTAATTGACGCTGAGGCACGAAAGCGTGGGGATCAAACAGGATTAGATACCCTGGTAGTCCACGCCCTAAACGATGAACACTCGCTGTTAGCGATACACAGTTAGCGGCTAAGCGAAAGCGTTAAGTGTTCCACCTGGGGAGTACGCTCGCAAGAGTGAAACTCAAAGGAATTGACGGGGGCCCGCACAAGCGGAGGAGCATGTGGTTTAATTCGATGATACGCGAGGAACCTTACCCGGGCTTGAAAGTTAGTGAATTATCTAGAGATAGATAAGTGAGCAATCACACGAAACTAGGTGCTGCATGGCTGTCGTCAGCTCGTGCCGTGAGGTGTTGGGTTAAGTCCCGCAACGAGCGCAACCCCTATGTTTAGTTGCCAGCATGTAAAGATGGGGACTCTAAACAGACTGCCTGTGCAAACAGAGAGGAAGGAGGGGACGACGTCAAGTCATCATGGCCCTTACGTCCGGGGCTACACACGTGCTACAATGGATGGTACAGAGGGCAGCTAGCTAGCAATAGTATGCGAATCTCATAAAGCCATTCACAGTTCGGATTGGGGTCTGCAACTCGACCCCATGAAGTTGGATTCGCTAGTAATCGCGTATCAGCAATGACGCGGTGAATACGTTCCCGGGCCTTGTACACACCGCCCGTCAAGCCATGGAAGTTGGGGGTACCTAAAGTATGTAACCGAAAGGAGCGTCCTAGGGTAAAACCGATAACTGGGGCTAAGTCGTAACAAGGTAGCCGTACCGGAAGGTGCGGCTGGAATACCTCCTTTCTGGAGCAGAGCTGACTACTCTTCTGCGCAACATGATACTCTAAATAGAAAAAAAGAAGAAACACACGAAACCCAAAAGATCAACCACGGTTAGTGGCATTAACAAGTCTTTGAGGGGGCGATACAAATAGTCCCGTAGCTCAGCCTGGTTAGAGCACTACACTGATAATGTAGGGGTCTCCAGTTCAAATCTGGACGGGACTACATAGGAAAGTGATTGTTAAAGATTAGTATAGTATACTGATTAAAAAGCAAAACGCAGTGACATCTTTTTGGGGAATTAGCTCAGCTGGCTAGAGCGCCTGCCTTGCACGCAGGAGGTCAACGGTTCGACTCCGTTATTCTCCACTAATAAGGTTTACGGCTGAAAGGTCTAAGGCTGAAGGATAAAACCTTCTACCTTACTACCCTGCACCCTAATCTTAATAAAGTTCTTTGACATATTGGAAGAAGTTAAATAAAGAAGAGCAAACAACAATAGGCGACTGTTGTGTTTGTGCTCACCCACAGGAGTAGCAATACGAATGGAGGTATGAGACATCATAACAAGAGCAAAAAAGCATACTGTACGGCGCAAAAGGCGTACAAGTAGAAGAAAGTAATAAAGAGTACACGGGGGATGCCTTGGCTCTCAGAGGCGATGAAGGACGTGATAAGCTGCGATAAGCTTCGGGTATTTGCAAATAGGAATAGATCCGAAGATTTCCGAATGGGGCAACCCGCTATGTTGAAGACATAGCACTAAATAGAGCAAACCTGCCGAACTGAAACATCTAAGTAAGCAGAGGAAGAGAAAATAACAATGATTTCCTGAGTAGTGGCGAGCGAAAGGGAAAGAGCCCAAACCTATTTTGTTACGGCAAAATGGGGGTTGTAGGACTACGATGTGGTATAACAAACAGAAGTGGAACGGGATGGGAAGCCCGGCGATACATGGTGATAGCCCAGTACACGTATAGAATGTTAGCCTAGTAGTATCCTGAGTACTGCGAGGTCGGAGACGCCTTGTGGGAATCTGCCGGCACCATCCGGTAAGGCTAAATACTCCTGAGAGACCGATAGTGAACCAGTACCGTGAGGGAAAGGTGAAAAGAACCCCGAACAGGGGAGTGAAATAGAACCTGAAACCGTGTACTTACAAGCGGTCGGAGCTGGCAAGTCCAGTGACGGCGTGCCTTTTGCATAATGAGCCTACGAGTTACTCTTCTCTGGCAAGGTTAAGTTTTTAAGGAACGGATCCGAAGCGAAAGCGAGTCTGAATAGGGCGTATAGTCAGAGGAGGTAGACGCGAAACCTTGTGATCTACCCATGGACAGGTTGAAGGTGCGGTAACACGTACTGGAGGACCGAACCGATAAACGTTGAAAAGTTTCCGGATGATCTGTGGGTAGGGGTGAAAGGCTAATCAAACTGGGAAATAGCTCGTACTCCCCGAAATGTTTTTAGGAACAGCGTGGATATAAAGTTTAATAGAGGTAGAGCTACTGATTGGGTGCGGGGGAGTCAAATCCTACCAAATCCAGACAAACTCCGAATGCTATTAAATATGATCTGCAGTGAGGCGCGGGGTGCTAAGGTCACGCGCCGAGAGGGAAAGAACCCAGACCATCAGCTAAGGTCCCCAAGTTACAGTTAAGTTGAACTAACGAGGTCCGATTGCATAGACAGCTAGGATGTTGGCTTGGAAGCAGCCATTCATTTAAAGAGTGCGTAACAGCTCACTAGTCGAGCGATCGGGCATGGATAATAAACGGGCATTAAATTGTACACCGAAGCTATGGGATTGAAATATATCGGTAGGGGAGCATTCTAGTTGCGGCGAAGGTATCTGGTAATGGGTGCTGGAGCGGCTAGAAAAGCAAATGTAGGCATAAGTAACGATAAGGCAGGCGAGAAACCTGCCCACCGAAAGGATAAGGTTTCCTGATCAACGCTAATCGGATCAGGGTTAGTCGGGACCTAAGGAGAACCCGAAGGGGAAATTCGATGGACAACTAGTTAATATTCTAGTACTATTTATAATTGCGATGTGGGGACGGAGTAGTGACACTGCCGCGAACTGACGGAATAGTTCGTTAAAGGCTGTAGGTATAGGACTGGTAGGCAAATCCGCCGGTCTTGCTGAGAGCTGATAGTACCGCGAGACTTCGGTTGAGTGGATAGCGCAGGTAATCAGACTTCCAAGAAAAACCGCTAAGCTTCAGATTATGAATACCCGTACCGCAAACCGACACAGGTATCCGGGAAGAGGATTCTAAGGTGCTCGAGTGAATCATGGCTAAGGAACTCGGCAAAATGGCCCTGTAACTTCGGGAGAAGGGGCGCTCTCGGCAACGAGAGCCGCAGTGAAAAGGCCCAGGCGACTGTTTAACAAAAACACATGGCTTTGCAAAATCGAAAGATGAAGTATAAGGCCTGACACCTGCCCGGTGCTGGAAGGTTAAGAGGGGATGTTAGTGAGCAATTGCGAAGCATTGAATCGAAGCCCCAGTAAACGGCGGCCGTAACTATAACGGTCCTAAGGTAGCGAAATTCCTTGTCGGGTAAGTTCCGACCTGCACGAATGGTGTAACGATCTGGGCGCTGTCTCAGCCATGAGCTCGGTGAAATTGTGGTCCCGGTGAAGACGCCGGGTACCCGCAACGGGACGGAAAGACCCCATGCACCTTCACTACAGTTTAACATTGACATTGGATACAGGATGTGTAGGATAGGTGGGAGGCTATGAATCGGGTTCGCTAGGATTCGAGGAGCCAACGTTGAAATACCACCCTTTCTGTATTCGGTGTCTAATCCTTCTAGTAGGGAGACATTGTTTGATGGGTAGTTTGACTGGGGTGGTCGCCTCCAAAAAGGTAACGGAGGCTTTCAAAGGTAAGCTCAATACGCTTGGTAACCGTATGAGGAGTGCAATAGCATAAGCTTGCTTGACTGTGAGACAGACAAGTCGATCAGGGTCGAAAGACGGATATAGTGATCCGGTGGTTCTGCATGGAAGGGCCATCGCTCAAAGGATAAAAGGTACGCTGGGGATAACAGGCTGATCTCCCCCAAGAGCTCATATCGACGGGGAGGTTTGGCACCTCGATGTCGGCTCGTCACATCCTGGGGCTGGAGAAGGTCCCAAGGGTTCGGCTGTTCGCCGATTAAAGTGGCACGCGAGCTGGGTTCAGAACGTCGCGAGACAGTTCGGTCCCTATCTGTTGTGGGCGTAGGAATTTTGAGTGGGGCTGACCTTAGTACGAGAGGACCGGGTTGGACTAGCCTCTAGTGAATCTGTTGTTCCGCCAGGGGCATTGCAGAGTAGCTACGCTGGGAATAGATAAGCGCTGAAAGCATCTAAGTGCGAAACTAGCCACGAGATGAGAATTCCATATAGGACCGTAGCAGACTACTACGTTGATAGGCTACAGATGTAAAGCTGGTGACAGCACAGTCGAGTAGTACTAATCATCCGAAGCTTTCAAAAGCAACATACTGTTGTTTGTTCTTCAAACTAACTTCTTTCAATACTATGTCATTTGTAGTGGTTATTTGGTTATTAGTTTATTAGTTGTTTGGGACACTAAACAAGGAAACAACCAACCAACGAACCGACACAAAAAAGGTATTTAGGTGCCTATATCGGTGGTGTCCACCTCTTCCCATTCCGAACAGAGAAGTTAAGCCCACCAGAGCCAATGGTACTGCGGTAACACGTGGGAGAGTAGGTCGGTGCCAAATCTTAAAGATACCCTTTAGCGAAAGCTGAAGGGTATTCTTGTTTATAAGCATTTCTAATCGAAACTTAACACACGTTGCTGAAGGCTGAGGAAGGAATCTTCTCTTTTCATAAATGTTAAACCTTTTGGTAACCATTGACTTTTACCCTTCCTCTTTCTCTTGCTTGCCTCTTGCCGGTAGGGCATTTACTTTTGTGGGCCAAAAGTAACCAAAAGCCTTTGTCGATCCGGTTAGGCAGCTTTGGGCGCACACCCTTGTCGCAAAACAAGAACAAGATCGCTTGGTTTTGTGGCGATTTGTTTTGTAACCAATATTAATTATTGCCACAAAACTGAATAGAACAATGCTCGGTAGTGCACATTCGAATGTTGCTGCAACTGTTTTTGTTTTTTCGCGCTGCTTGGGGTGCATCCCGAGCATTCGGGACCGACGGGCTTTCTTCGGTTAATACCTGCAATTTTGAACGTTTGTTTTACTAGCATATCGCTCAAAATTTTGCTGTCATGCCGACGAAGGAAGCATCTCTAAGTAGGAAGCAGTTAGCTTGACTAAACGTACAACGTGTTCCGATTATTCGGAAAAGTATCTCTTATAAACCTGAGTTCGACAATTTTCCACCTGTCTTACTCTTAGTTAATATATTGATTTTCAATATAATGTAGTTGGATAATACCCTTATTTCGAGAAGATTTTTTCCTAAGTAGTAGGAGTTCGAAAATTGTATTTTTACTAATTAGTATGCATTTGAGTTGTTGTCATCCCCTGCCCCCTTCAAAGGCGGACACCGACAAAACGCCTAGGATGTGTACGTTTTCAGTTTGGACGCTGGCTATTTATCCCTTTTGAAGGGGGCAGGGGGGATGATTTTTTAGTACATTCTCGAAAGGCAATTTCATAGACAGTCGAAAATTTTATTGTAACTAATAATCGAGTTCAGGTTGATAAAGAATACTTTTAGCTTTGTAACTAGCATTCGTTTTAGTGATTCTTCACGTCGGACTTTCGGACCCCTGACTTGCGGACTATTTTACCGTTTTTGCTCCGTTATTTGCCTTTTCAGTTGCCTGCTTTTTCTACTTTGTTGAATAGATTTAAATAGGTTGATTTTTTGCTGCATCTCCTGCGTTTTTTCTTCCGTTATGCCAACACTGTATTTTATTCCGGTAAATAGACTTCTCCAAATCAAATTAAAAAAGGAGGTATTGGGCAGTCGCTTATAGCTCACATATTCACTTTTTAGCTTTTCGTTATAGGCTGGATTTTGTGATTTTATCATGAGCGCATTCGCCAGAAATGACAATAACCCTCTTTTCACTAAATGGTCTTTTGTAGGATCGTTTTTTAAGAGGCTTACGGCTAAGTCTAAATAGTCAAATCGCACACTTCCCTTGGCTTCTAAATCGGTTGCGCTAAAGTTAAATTTTAAGGAGTTTACTTCTCCGTGGTTAATTCTGACCATTCCAAGGGGTACGGTTACACGGTTAAGTACTCTTGCGTTAAAGCTTCCCAGTTCTCCATCGAAATTAAAGGCTCCGTTTGGCGCTTGTAGATCGAACTTGAAGTTGACATTTAGTTTACCCTGCCCCATTAAATAGGTGCTTAAGTTGGCTTCGCAAATCGGGTTTAAAGCTTTAATTTTAGGAAGGTTGGTAACATTAAAGATTTGTCCGGAGGTTTTTAAAAATGTTATTTTTCCTGTTTGCTCACTATCTTTATCGTAAACGGCATAAGAGATATCTACATCCTTGATGTTAATTTTTTGAAGGATAATACCGCTATTGAGTTTTTGGAGTAGTTGATTAGGGTAACGGCCAATTTTGTTTTCCTCTGTTTTGTTCAGGAGTTTATCGTTGCTGAAAACTTCAATTTTTCCGGTTGATATATCGAGCGCTGTTGCCCACAATTCTTGCTTACTGATATAATGCGCAAGGTCTACATTATGGATGTCGAGGTTGCTCAGATTAATGCTGTAGCGGTCTTTGTTGTAACCCGCTACCTGTCCAAATTTCATTTCCTCGTATAATGGGTTTACGCGAAAGGTTTTTACGTTTAATTTACCGCTTTTAGCATTAAATTTAAGTTCGTTTAGGTCAATGGTGTATAGTTTGTCGGGGGTAGGGTAACTGTAGTTTTTTAAATTTACATCAATATCTTTTAGGAGGTAAAATCTAGTCGGGTCTTCGGCAGAGGTTGAATCGATGAGTAAATCTTTTAGGTGGATGTTTAAATCGTCTATGGTAAATACCTCAGGCTTTGTTACGTTTTTATTTATATACTTAAAGCTGATATCTTTAAAACTGATAAGTTGAATATTAAAAGCCGTTAGATTTTTTGAAATATACTGATAGGGGGATTTTATTGGTCGCATGGGGCGATCTTCATTAAAATCTAAGTGCTTGTTCACCATGGTGATGCTTGGCTTATCAAAAAGTAGTTCGTTAATACTTAATTTACCATCCAAATAAAGCGTTAGGGGATGGAAATGTTTTATACTTATCTTTTTTAACTTAACCGTGTAAAGGTTATTCGGGGCTCTTTTTAGTTGGATAAGTTGATGATAGCGCAAGGTGTCGGGTTTTATTTCGACATTTTTTAAGTTTGCACTGCCGGTGAGGAGATTGAAATCTACAGAACTAAAATTAATTGTGTACAGGCTGTCCGTTGATTTATAAAGTAAACTTTTAATACGTTGATTAAGTATGGGGCGGGTTTTAACGTTTAAATACCATGCACTTAGCAAAAGTACTGCAACTATGAAGGAAAGAATGGATAATGTTTTAATTAAATGGGAATATTTCTTGTTTTTCGTTTTGAGCATAGAATAAAGCGGAAATATGAATAGCAATATACGATTTCTATTCATGTTTGTCGAACGATTAAAAGCTTGAAGTTCGGATTAGTCTTTTTGTTGTTGCTTTTTTATCTTTTTTGCAACTTCTTTTTGTTGTTTTACAGGGTCTTTTTCAGGGATTGCCTCTAAACCAACAATTTCTTTTATTCCTACGAAAACAGTTTTCCATAGCAGATTAAAAAAAGAGGCCGATGGAATACGTTGCGTTTGCATGTTCGCGGTTCTGGTAGGTTTATTCTCTTTAGGATTTTCATCGATGATGAGGAGTTTATTGGCTAGGAATGATAAAAGACCTTTTTTCTCGGTTCCTTTTCCATCAATGTTATCGCTAAGGAGATTTACTTTTAAATTGGAATATAACATGTTTAATTTGCCCCTTGCACCAAAGCGATTTCCGCTAGCATTAAAATCGATATGATGGATTCGTCCCCCTTCAATTTCTACTAATCCCAAGGCTCTTGATAAGGGATTTAATTGCGTGAGGTTGAAGTTGTTCATTTTTCCGTTATAAGAAAAAGCACCATTTATATCGATTAAGTTAAAGTTGATATTTAGCTCCAAAGAAGCGGTTCCCATTAGCGCGGTACTTAGGTATGCTTTGGCATATCGGTTTTGCACGAGTTTGGTGGAGTCGTTGGTTACGTTTAAAATAGTGCCTCTGAGCGATTCAAATTGAACTTCGCCTATTTTTTTACTGGCAGGATTGTACTCAGAGTAGCTTACATCAATTTGGCGTAGGATAACGCTATCGACAATGGTGGGGATCGGTAGGCGTCTTAAAGCCACGTGAGGAAAATTTCTTGCTTTGTCTAAATTTGCTGGTGCAGGCGATTCACGGCTCATGAAAACATCTACTTTTGCGGGGCCAATACGAATTGCCTTTACTTTTAGCTTTTGGTCGGCACTAAGCTCCACATAATCAACCCCGCTGAGGGCTATTTTTTGAAAGTGAAAATCGTATCGATCCTTTTGAACGGAATATTTACGGGCAAACGCTAATTTAGCGTAGTGCGGACTTAATTTTAAACCCGAAAGCTGCAAGGTATGTTGGGTAATGTTTCCTCGGATAGTATCCACCGTTAAGGTGTACATTTTATCTTTTGTGGGGGCACGGTATCCTACAATCTTAAAAGCGATGTCTTTTGTGTAATAAAATCGAGTGGTGTCGGTTTCTGATAGCGAATCGAGCAAGAAATTTTGGATATTAATATTCACATGGCGTACCGACTTTTTAACGGGGTTAGCGGTTTTTTTGTTGATATAATGAATGTGCGCATCGCTAATTTTAACCTGATTTACGCCAATGGATTGAAATGTTTTGGATATTCGCTGATAAAGACTTTGGTTGTTTTGTGTAGAATCTGGCTTTTGGTTAACATTGTGTGCAATCAGTTGAATAGTAGGTTCTTGTAGGAGTATCGTTTTTATGTTGAGTTGTTTTTTAAAATAAGCCTTTAATACCTGCAAGCCCGAAATTTCAAGCTTTTTAAGTTGAAGGTCGATGGTGTTCGTTGGGGCTAAACCTGTTTTATTCAAACGGGAATAAACAGCTGTATCGGGAATGAGGCGTACATCTGTCAACACTAAAGTGCCGGTGAGCAGGTTGGTGCTAAGATTTTTAAACTGGATAGTATATAGGTGATTGCTGCCGGTATTAACCGCGGTTTCAATTTTTTCACGAAGAATGGGTTTAAATCGATTACTTAAAACGATAGCGCAGATACCTATTAGCAGAATAATCCCTCCGAAAATAGCAGACAACCAAATAACGAGCGACTTTCTTTTTTGTATGTTCATCTGAAACATAACAAACCTGAAGGTAAAAAGGTTTGTCTTACACAACAAGCACACGCGTTGTTCGTGTGGTAAATAGCCAAACAGCGTAGAATCTTTACGCATAATTTACATGAATCAACCTGTCAAATTGTCATTTTTAATTTATTTGTGTATTTTTGCAATCCAAAAAATCTTTTTTTACTAATGATTGATTTACAAATTCAGGACAAGACGCACGATGAAACAAGGCAAGGTGAGGCGTTAATTTTAGATACGCCAGCCAAGGTTGATGCTCGTAAATTATATATTGAGAGTTATGGTTGCGCCATGAATTTTGCAGATAGCGAAGTGGTAGCATCTATTCTTTCTGAAACGGGTTTTGAAACTACTGGTGATTACCATGAAGCGGATGTTATTTTTATCAATACGTGTTCGATTCGTGAAAACGCAGAAACCCGTGTAAGAAACCGTTTGTCGCAATTTGGGGTCGAAAAACGCCGCAATCCAAAATTAATTGTGGGTGTTTTAGGCTGTATGGCTGAACGCTTAAAATCAAAATTTTTAGAAGAAGAGCGCTTGGTTGATGTTGTAGTAGGACCGGATGCATATCGTGATTTACCGAACTTAATTGAGCAGGTTGAAAGCGGACATAAGGCCGTAAACGTGTTATTATCTCGTGAAGAAACCTACGCTGACATTAGTCCGGTTCGTTTAAATAGCAACGGTATTACCGCTTTTATATCGATTACACGTGGATGTAACAACATGTGCTCGTTTTGCGTAGTGCCATTTACTCGTGGCCGCGAACGCAGCCGCGACGCGCACTCAATTATTGAAGAAGCAAAAGGTTTATACGAAAGTGGATACCGTGAAGTAACACTTTTAGGTCAAAACGTAGATTCGTATATCTGGACTTCAGAAGATGGCGCAGAAAGCGTGAATTTTGCTCAGTTGTTAGAAATGACTGCTTTGGTAAGCCCTGAGTTAAGAGTTCGATTTTCGACCTCACACCCGAAAGATATTACCGACGAGGTTTTATATACAATTGCCAAATACGATAACATTTGTAATTACATTCATTTACCTGTTCAATCGGGAAATACACGCGTTTTAGAATTAATGAACCGTACGTATACCCGTGAGTGGTACATGAATAGAATCGATGCAATCCGTCGTATTATTCCAAATTGTGCAATTTCAACGGATATTATTGCCGGATTTTGTACAGAAACAGAAGAAGAGCATCAAGAAACCTTAAGCATGATGGATTATGTGCAATATGATTTTGCCTATAATTTTACCTATTCTGAGCGTCCTGGGACATTGGCTGCAAGAAAATTAGAAGACGATATTCCAGAGGATGTTAAAAAACGTCGTTTAGCAGAAATTTTAGCCAAACAACAAGCACATTCGTTAATGCGTTTGCAAGATTGGGTGGGCAAAACAATTCATGTTTTAATTGAAGGAACTTCTAAAAAATCGGATAAAGATTATTGTGGTCGTGGTGACAGTGGTGCTATGGTTGTTTTTCCAATCGTAGAAGGCATAAAACCAGGTCAGTATGCAGATGTATACATCGAAAAATGTACTTCTGCAACCTTGATTGGAACAGTAGTGAAATAAGTATTGCTTAAAGAACCTAGGGCAATTCACTTACACCTCAATACTTAAACTTAAAAATGGATACACAAAATATTAAACAACGTTTCGGTATTATTGGCAATTCGCCTTTATTAAATCGTGCGATAGATATTGCAAGCCAAGTAGCTCCAACCGATATTTCGGTTTTAATTACGGGTGAAAGTGGAAGTGGTAAAGAGGTTTTCTCTCAAATTATTCATCAAATGAGTGCCCGTAAACACGGTACTTTTATCGCGGTAAACTGCGGCGCAATTCCAGAGGGAACCATCGATTCAGAATTGTTTGGTCACGAAAAAGGGTCGTTTACAGGTGCGCACGAAGCAAGAAAAGGATATTTTGAAGTCGCGAATGGCGGGACCATTTTTTTAGATGAGGTTGCGGAGTTACCAATGGGGACCCAAGCACGCTTGCTCCGTATTTTAGAAAGTGGTGAGTACCTTCGTGTAGGTTCTTCAAAAGTGCAGAAAACCGATGTACGAATTATTGCCGCTACGAACGTAGACGTTTATGAACGCGTTAAAAACGGAAAATTCCGCGAGGATTTATATTACCGATTAAATACCGTGCCTTTGCGGATTCCTTCGTTAAAAGAGCGCAAAGAAGATATCTATTTGCTTTTTAGAAAGTTTGCAGTCGATTTTAGCGATAAATATCGTTCACCTGCATTGCATCTGGAGCCAGAAGCCATTCAAATTTTAACCAATTACAGTTGGCCGGGTAACGTTCGTCAGCTAAAAAATATTGCAGAACAAATCAGTGTGTTGGAGAAGGAACGCAATGTGTCTGCTCAAGCTATTTTAAACTATATTCCGAATGAAGCCGGCAATAATTTGCCAATGGCGATTAATTCCGCATCAAAAGAGGATTTTACAGAAAGAGATATTTTGTATAAGGTGCTTTTTGATATGAAAAAGGATATGGTGGAGCTTAAAAAATTGGTTGCCGAGATTATTCAACACGGAGGCAATACCGCAACCGTTTTGGCTGATAATCCGCAATACATTAATCAACTTTACCGCGATGTAGAATTGCCAGTGGGGCAAGACCATGGATTCACAATTCAGCATGCAACACCGGTTAATAACCCTTCAGCAGGGAATGATTTTAATTTTGCACACGATGCTGAGGAAGTTGAAGAATCATTATCGTTGGTTGATAAAGAATCCGATTTAATTAAAAAAGCCCTTAAAAAGCATAAAGGCAAGCGTAAATTCGCAGCACAGGAGCTAGGCATATCGGAAAGAACCCTGTACCGAAAAATTAAAGAACTTGATCTGTAAAACTTTCCGTTAAAAAATATGAAGTTAAAAGTAGTTGCGTTTATCTGTATCACTTTCTTATGTGCTTGTTCCTATAAATTTAGCGGCGCTTCCACCGATGGATTAAAAACGGTAGCAGTTCGTGTATTCGAAAATAATGCACCCTTGGTAGTTCCAACATTGAGCAATCAAGTAACAGAATCGCTAAAAAATAGAATTCGTACCCAAACCCGTTTAATCATTGCACAAGGTGAAGCAGATGCGGTTTTTGATGGACGTATTACCGGTTATGAAATTAAACCAGTAGCCCTACAGGCCGGCTCTACACCAACGTCTGGCGCAAATAGATTGACGATTACGGTTTCTGTAAAATACACCAACAATGTGAAAGGTCAAGAAAAGAGTAGTTTTGAGCAATCGTTTAGTCGGTATTATGATTTTCCGTTAAACGGTGCAAATATACAGTCGTTGTTACCGGCAGCGATTGAAAACATCAATAAGCAGTTATCGGAAGATATGTTTAATGCTGCCTTTGCTCAATGGTAATAGGATATTATAATTCAAAAAAAACCGCTACATTTTTTAACTTAGTGCCAAAACCTTGATAATGGATAACAAAAAGCTTCTGACAGAATTACTAGAACAACCTGGAAAAGTTAGGTCAGAGCACATTGCTATGTTGCAAGAAATGGTGCAACAATATCCGTATGCTCAACCCATTCATATGCTTTTGGCGAAAGCTGATGCAGCATTTGTTGCGAAAGCAGCCTTGTATTCGAATGGTTCTGCGTTGTACAAGGTTTTACAAAGCAGCTTGATTGAGGAAGAATCAACCGCGGAGGAGGTTTTAGAAAAAACAACGGATGATAGAGCTGTAGTAGCCGAAACCCACTGGGATGAGCAAGAAGTATTTGAAGAAGTTGGGGAGCTAAGCGAGGGGTTTGTTTACGAACCAAAACAAGAAGTTGAAGCAGAAATTTTACAGCCCGAAACAGTTGAGGAAAATACGGATGAACAAGATGAGCAAGAGGTTTTTGAAGAAATCTCTGAATTAAATTCAACTTTTGTTGAAGATGCCAATCAAGTTGAAACAGCCGAAGATTTACCTGAAGAAGAAGCAATAGAAGTAAACAATACTGCTGAAGAAGAGTTGTTTATCGAAAGTGTAGCATCTTCAGATTTTTTTGTTTTCGAAGAAAAAACCGGAGGGCCGCAGGCTGAGCTTGCTCCGGAAATTGAAACAGTTATCCCGGATGATCCGGAGAAAAACTTTGTTTCGAAATACAATGACGATAAACTACCTTATAGCTTTTTGTGGTGGTTAGACAAAACCCGGAAAGAGCACGAGCAAGTTTTTCAGCCCTATGCACAACCTGCTCCTGTAGCTGCTAAGCAAGAATTGGTAGCAAAAACAGAGTTTCAGCAACAGTATGTGGAACATATTTTTCACATTCAAACACCTTTTGAGGTAGCAGATCATTTGGCTGAATATCCGGAAGGAAAGATAAAAGATGCAAAAGGTGCTGAAATTATAGAGCGCTTTTTAAAAGAAGACCCAACAATTAAACCGCCTAAAGCGGAATTAATCGATAATGAAAATAAAGCCAAACGGAGTTCGGAAGATAACTACGACCTTGTTTCGGAAACTTTAGCCAAAATTTACATCGAGCAAATGCTTTATCACAAGGCGATAGATACTTATAAAAAATTAAGTTTGAAATTTCCAGAAAAAAGTGCTTACTTTGCCGACCTTATCCAATCTATAGAAAAGAAATTTTAAAATATAAATTACCATGGTAACTTTTTTAGTCATTTTATTAATTGTTGTGTGTGTAGCTTTAGGCTTGTTTGTATTGATACAAAACCCTAAAGGAGGTGGTTTAGCTACGGGCGGAAGCGGAAGCAACATGTTTGGGGTGCAACGTACGGGCGATGTTTTAGAAAAAGGATCGTGGGTATTATTAACTGCAATTGTTGTGTTAACGTTGGTAATTACAACAGTAGCTAAAACCAATACAGGTGCTGCAGTAGGAAATACAGCCATTCAAGAGCGTTTACAAAAAACAGCCTCACCATCACCAATTGGCGGCGCGTTAAATGCACCAGCGGCTCCTGCAAGCAAGCCAGCAGAACAAAAGAAATAAGAAATAAATACACTGTATTTTTAGAAGCTTTCCTCAAAAGGGAAAGCTTTTTTGTTTAGCAACTATCGAGTCTTCTGCCAAGCTGGCACTTCTGTTTTGGCTATGATTCAGTAAATGTTTAAAAATGGCACGTTGAATGTAAATTTGTCTTTTAAACGTACTTGGCATAAAAAGTGTTATGTAGTGTATAGTTTAAACTTAAAATCAATAAAAAAATAATAAAAAGTTATGGCTTTAAACCTTAAACCAATTGCTGGTACATCGAACAGAGTAATTGTTGAGCCGGCAGCGGCAGAAGAAAAAACCGCATCGGGCTTGTATATTCCAGATACGGCGAAAGAAAAACCATCTAAAGGTACTGTAGTGGCGGTTTCAGATGAAGATTCAGAAGGTAAAAAACCAACGGTAAAAGTTGGCGATGTAGTTTTGTATGGTAAATATGGCGGTACAGAGTTTCCTTTTAACGGACAAGACTATTTAATCATGCGTGAAACGGATATTTACGCTGTAGAAGGATAGTAAATCGTGACGATGCCTGATTTCAATCTAGATTCAGGCAAATAAACAAAAGAACAATATAAAAATCAGACGAGTAAACAGTAAGTTATCCTGATTACTCAAAGTCAAAATTTTAGAAAAAAAGATGTCAAAACAAGTAAAATATAATGTAGAAGCACGTGACGCGCTTAAGCGCGGTGTTGATACTTTAGCAAATGCAGTAAAAGTAACTTTAGGCCCTAAAGGTCGTAACGTAATCATCGATAAAAAATTCGGTTCACCAGCTATCACAAAAGATGGTGTTTCGGTAGCAAAAGAAATCGAATTGAAAGATGCTGTTGAGAACATGGGTGCTCAAATGGTAAAAGAAGTAGCGTCTAAAACTGCTGATATTGCGGGTGACGGTACTACTACTGCTACGGTTTTAGCGCAAGCAATTATTACTACAGGTATTAAAAATGTGGCTGCAGGTGCAAATCCGATGGATTTAAAACGCGGTATTGATAAAGCGGTTGCTGCTGTGGTAGAGAACTTAAAAGCTCAATCGCAAACGGTTGGCGAAGACAATAATAAAATTAAACAAGTTGCTTCTATTTCAGCGAATAACGACGAAGTTATCGGTTCGTTAATTGCAGAAGCAATGGGTAAAGTTGGTAAAGATGGTGTAATCACTGTTGAAGAGGCAAAAGGTACTGAAACTGAAGTAAAAACAGTTGAAGGTATGCAATTCGACAGAGGTTATTTATCTCCATACTTTGTGACCAATGCAGATAAAATGGAAGCAGAATTAGATAATCCTTACATTTTAATCTACGATAAAAAAATCAGCAACATGAAAGAATTGTTGCCAGTATTGGAAAAGACGGTTCAAACAGGAAAACCTTTAGTTATTATTTCTGAAGATTTAGATGGTGAAGCATTGGCTACTTTAGTGGTAAACAAAATTCGTGGTTCATTGAAAGTTGTAGCGGTTAAAGCTCCAGGTTTCGGTGATAGAAGAAAAGCTATGTTGGAAGATATCGCTATCTTAACTGGCGGTATTGTGGTATCAGAAGAAAGAGGTTACAAATTAGAAAATGCTGATTTAACTTATTTAGGTTCTGCTGAGAAAGTTGTAGTTGATAAAGACAATACAACTGTAATTAACGGTTCAGGAAATACAGAAGATATCAAATCACGTGTAAGCCAAATTAAAGCTCAAATTGAAACGACTACTTCAGATTATGATAAAGAAAAATTGCAAGAGCGTTTAGCTAAATTAGCAGGTGGTGTTGCTGTTCTTTACGTAGGTGCTGCAAGTGAAGTTGAAATGAAAGAGAAAAAAGACCGTGTTGACGATGCTTTACATGCTACTCGCGCAGCAGTTGAAGAAGGTATTGTTGCTGGTGGTGGTGTTGCTTTCATTCGTGCAGTTGCATCAATCGCAGATTTAAAAGGTGAAAACGAAGACGAGAATACAGGTATTCAAATCATTCGTCGTGCAATTGAAGAGCCTTTACGTCAAATTTGCGAAAATGCAGGTATTGAAGGATCTATTGTTGTTCAAAAAGTGAAAGAAGGTACAGCAGATTTCGGTTACAATGCACGTACTGGTAACTACGAAAACTTAATTGGTGCAGGTGTTATCGATCCTACCAAAGTATCGCGTGTAGCTTTAGAAAACGCAGCATCAATTGCAGCCATGTTATTAACTACAGAAGTTGTTTTAGCTGACGAGCCTGAAGAAGGTGGTTCAGCTGCTATGCCTCCAATGGGTGGCGGCGGTATGGGCGGAATGATGTAATCAATCAGCCTTGCTAAAATAAGCAAATATAGAACCCCAAAGCAGAAATGTTTTGGGGTTTCTTTTTTTTAGTGAATGCGCGTATATTCAAATTTTTGTACCTTAACAACATGAATGCATTTTTAGAGGAAACCCATTTATTAACGCAAAGCGAGATTAATAAATTTCTGTTAGCCACTTTATTATGTGGAATTATCGGTGCAGAGCGCGAATACAGAAGTAAATCTGCAGGTCTCAAAACCATGATTATGATTGGGCTTGGAGCCACTTTATTCACCATTCTTTCTGTTAAAATAGGTTTTAATAGCCAGGATAGAATTGCCTCAAATATTGTAACGGGAATAGGTTTTTTAGGCGCAGGTGTTATTTTTAAAGAAGAAAATAAAGTAAAAGGATTAACAACGGCATGTATTATCTGGATTGTTGCCGCCATCGGAATGGCGGTGGGTTCAGGCTATTTTCAACAAGCAATTGGTGTTACTGGGGTGGTCATGTTTGCTCTTCTGATTTTTCCGTTTATTGAACAATTTGCTGATCGCCGCTTTACGAAAAGAAGCTATCGAATTGTTAAAAAGTATAATGAAGGCAGAATTGATAGTTATGAAAGCCTGTTTAAAGAATATCATTTAAAGCCTCAGAAAGAAAAGCAAAATTTAGCCAACGGAATTATCGTGAGCAACTGGACCGCCGTTGGAAAACCTAAAAATCATCAGAAATTTGTAGATGATATTTTAAATGACCATGATTTAATTGAGTTTGATTTTTAATGCCATGTTCCAAAAACTTATTATAGATTTGTCTAACTAACGTATTCATATATCTTTAATCGACATCATATATGTCCAAAGGATGTATATCCGATATGTTGATATAATCTATTGTAAAATGATTAAAGAACAAATTTCAGTTTTCGATATTTTTAAAATAGGCATAGGTCCGTCAAGCTCGCATACTTTGGGGCCTTGGCGTGCAGCCCAACAATTTACTCAATCGCTTATACAACAAGGTTTAATGGAGGATGTTGAGGCTATAAAGATTTTGCTTTATGGTTCCTTAGCAAAAACCGGAAAAGGCCACGGAACAGATGTAGCCATTTTATTAGGTTTAACCGGTGCAGACCCCGTAACATTTGATGTTAACGAGGTTATGCCAACTTTTCATCGCATTCAAAAAGAGAAAGAATTAAACCTCGCTACCAAAGGAAACATTGCTTTTGATTATGCAAACGACTTACTCTTCTTATTTGCAGAGAGTCTGCCATTTCACCCTAATGCCGTAACTTTTCAAGCATTCTTATCTTCTGGAAAAGCATTTTCTGAAACATATTATTCAATAGGCGGTGGTTTTGTGGTAAAAGAGGGCGAAGATAATTCAAGTAAAAAGCAAGTAGATTTGCCTTTCCCAATTGATAAAGCAAAGGAGTTATTGCATTGGTGTTTATCAACGGGGTTAAAAGTAAGCGAAGTAGTTTTGGAAAACGAACTAGCTTGGCGTAAAGAAGAAGAAACTAAAAAAGGAATATTGCAACATTTCGCAGTAATGCGCGATTGCATTTACCGTGGATGCCATACAACTGGGTTTTTGCCAGGGGGATTGGATGTTGCACGGAGAGCTTTTGCCTTGAATAAGCGCTTAATAGGCAAACAGGCATACAACGATTTTGATTCATGGGTGGCCGCCATTCGAAATGGTGGAAATGGATTTAATTATATTTTAGATTGGGTAAGTTGCTTTGCATTGGCTGTAAATGAAGAAAATGCATCGTTCGGAAGAGTGGTAACCGCGCCTACAAATGGTGCCGCGGGCGTAATTCCAGCCGTTTTGCAATACTTTATCACTTTTTGCGATGGCTATAGCGAAACGAAAATAATTCAATTCATTGCTTGTGCCTCCGAAATAGGAAGTATTTTTAAAAAAGGAGCAACCATCTCGGCAGCAATGGGCGGATGTCAGGCCGAAATAGGCGTGTCATCGGCAATGGCAGCGGCGGCATTAACCGAATGTTTAGGCGGTTCGCAAAGACAGGTTTTAATGGCTGCAGAAATAGCCATGGAGCATCATTTAGGTTTAACCTGCGATCCCATTGGTGGTTTGGTTCAAATTCCTTGCATCGAGCGAAATACCATGGGAGCAATAAAAGCCATTACGGCAAGTCAGTTGGCTTTACAAAGTAATCCAGATAAAGCAAAGGTGAGTTTAGATGCAGTAGTAAACACCATGTGGGAAACAGCACTCGACATGAATGCTAAATACAAAGAAACCTCAGACGGTGGTTTGGCAACAAATATTCCCATTAGTTTGCCAGAATGTTAACCAAAAGCCTTTTATTACATTCTTATTACTGAATGCGATGATTTTTAATTCAAAAATTCTGCTGTAACTAGACAACAATTAATAAATTCGCAGCCAAACAATTATTCATAAAAATGATCAACTACACCAAACTTAGTGTGATTGGTTTGACCTTGTCATTGTCTTCAATGGTATCTTTTGGTCAAGACAATCTTGTTAATTCGTTAAAAAACAATCAAAGTGAAAATAGCAAAAGTGCTTTTCAATTTACACCCGTAATTAATTTAGAAAATACATCGGTTAAAAACCAAGGATCTTCAGGTACATGCTGGAGCTATTCTACCAACTCATTTTTAGAGTCTGAAATGATTAAAGCTGGAAAAGAGCCTGTAGAATTATCACAACTTTTCTCAGCTAGAAATGCTTATGTAGAAAAAGGGAAAAACTATGTACGTATGCATGGAGCAGTTGCTTTGGGCGATGGAGGTGCCTTGCACGATGTAATTAATATGTATAAACAATATGGAGCTGTTCCAAGAGAAGTTTATACCGGTTTAAATTATGGCACAACCATGAATAAAACAGCTGAAATGGGCCAAATGGAAAAAAGCGTGCTAGAAGCAGTGGTTAAAAATGCAAATGGCGACTTAACACCAAATTGGTTAAAAGCATATACGGCTGTAATTGATGCTTATTTAGGCGCAGTACCAGAAAACTTCACTTTTAAAGGTAAAAACTACACGCCAAAAACTTTTGCAAAAGAAGTGGTAGGCATTCATCCAGATAACTACGTTGAATTATCATCATTTAATGATCATCCCTTCTACAGTCAATTTACATTGTTAGTTCCAGACAATTGGGCTTTTGGACAGGTATACAACGTTAAAGTAAACGAGTTAACCGAAATTATTGACAATTCTTTAAAAGCGGGTTACACGGTTGCTTGGGCAACTGATGTAAGTGAAAAAGGTTTCAGTTGGAAAAACGGTGTTGCATACGTTCCTCAAACACCTTTTGAGAGCATGAGTGTACAGCAAAAAAATGATATGTTCAATGGCCCTAAAGCAGAAATGACCATTACACAAGAAAATCGTCAAGTAGCTTTTGATAATTACCAAACCACGGATGACCATGGTATGCACATTGTTGGTTTAGCAAAAGATCAAACAGGCAAAGAATATTACATCGTTAAAAACTCTTGGGGTGCAAGTAACGATTACAAAGGATATTTGTACGTAACAAAGAACTATGTTCAGTATAAAACTACTGCGATTTTATTAAACAAAGCAGGAATTCCAGGTGCTATTTCTAAGAAATTAGGATTATAGTTTACCTCAATTTTCTAAAGAAGGGCTGAATAAAAACACATATTCAGCCCTTCTTTTGTTTTGATGTCGTGTTTAGCTCAATTAATCCTTACCGAAACGCATTAAAACCAACCCGTATGGTTTAAAATAAAATACCAAAAGATTGTCGTAATAAACGAAAGCAAAATCCCTATCCCAACCACTAAATTCGATACTTTAGGATTTAGATTGTATTGCTCAGCAACCAGTCCGGCGGTTAATAAAGTAGGCATGGCCATTTCAAAAATGGCAATTTTGGTAATGATGCCCTGTAACCCAAGCAATAAAGCTACGCAAGTAACGGTAAATGGAGCTAGAATTAATTTAAAAAGCAATGCATAACTAATATGCTTTAGTTCGCCATACCAGCCGCCAAACCGGAGTTGTAAACCAATGGAAAATAGTGCCAAAGGACCTACTGTTCCAGCCAGTTTATCAAAAAGCGGATTTAATGGAGAAATATCAAAAAGTCTTGGAAGGGTTAAGGCCAAAACACAGCCAATTAAAGGAGGAAAAGTTAGCACCCTTTTTAACACAACACCTGCTGTTAGCTTTTGATTTTGTGAAGAGCGAATGGCTACAACAATGCCAATGGTCGATAAAAGCGCAAAGGTTACCTGGTCACAAATAATCGCAATGCCAAGTTCTTTTTCACTGAAATAGGCTGCAATTAAGGGGAAACCAATAAAAGAAGTGTTGCTGAGCGAGCTAGTAAGCTTTAATCCACCCGAAGTAGCCTTACTAATTTTTTTAAAGCGGCTGTACAGGGATATAAAAAGCCAGCCCGTTAGCCAAATCAAAACCGGAGCTAATGCCGGAAAAAGAAGTTCATTTGTCCAAACAATATGTGGCAAATACTTAAATGAAACCGCAGGTAGCGCAATGTAGATAATCCAAGCGTTAATGCCTTTATGAGCATCTTTCGGCAGGGTTTTGCTCTTCCTAAAGATAATTCCCGCTAAAATGCATACAGCAATCAGGATGAAATTTGCCACGCAAAGAAGAAGTTTTAGTTAAAATAAAAGTATACAGGTTAATTATAAAGTTTCACTGCTTTTTTCGCTTGTAGTCGTGGTTTTTTTTGGTTTTTTCTTACGCCAATTTTTCTTCTTGTCTTTTTTGTAGCCATTCTGCGCAGGTTTTTTCTCTTCCACAGCTACTATTTCAATTGCTTGAATGCTTTCTGGCAAAGGCATTTTAGGCACTTCCTTTTCTATCAGCTTTTCAATGGTGTCAAATTTGCGTTTATCGCGCTTATTAACCAAAGTAATGGCTGTTCCAGTACTGGCAGCCCTTGCTGTTCTACCAATGCGATGCACATAGTCGGCCGGATCATTAGGTACATCAAAATTAACAACCAAATCAACGCCCTCTACATCAATTCCACGCGATAAAACATCCGTTCCAATTAAAATACCCAAACGTTTATTTTTAAAGGCCAATAATATCTCCTCACGTGCCGATTGATCTAAATCTGAATGAAAAGCCTCAGCCTTAATCCCTAAATTTTTAAAAGCCTTGTACAGCGACTTAACTTTTTCTTTTGTTGAGGCAAAAATAATGCTGCTTTTAAACTGACCACTTTTAAAAATTTCGCTCAATAAAGCTTCCTTTTGTTGGTCGTGAATAAAATACGCCTGTTGATTAATACCTTCAGCAGGTTTGGCAATCGAAATGGTAATGTGCTTTGGTTCCTGCAAAATACGACTCGCCATGTTGCGGATTTTTGGCGCCATGGTAGCCGAAAATAAAAGCGTTTGCCTTTCCTTAGGCAGATAACTGATTATTCGAATTATATCATCATAAAACCCCATATCCAGCATTCTATCCGCCTCATCCAAAATCAAATGCTGTAAATGCTGTAATTTTAAAACGCCCGACGATAAATGAGACAACAATCTACCAGGAGTGGCAATAATAATATCAACTCCTTCGCGCATCGAACGTTTTTGTTGCTCGTACGCAATACCATCGCCTCCACCATACACCGCTAAAGAGCTAATATTGGTAAAATAAGCCAAGGCTTCTACTTGCAAATCAATTTGTTGCGCAAGTTCACGTGTGGGCGCTAAAATTAAAGTATTGTTGTGCCGGTCTGTTGCGCGACTAATTTTGTCCATTACGGGTAATAAATAACTAGCCGTTTTACCCGTTCCCGTTTGGGCACACGCAATCAAGTCGTGATTCTCTAAAATAACCGGAATAGCTTGTTCTTGTATAGGAGTAGCGCTTTTATACCCCATGGCCATTAAGCCTTCATGCAAATCGGGGTTAAAATTAAAGTCGTTAAAATTCAATACGTTATGTTTTATGATTTTAGCAAAAGTACCTTAAAATATTGCAAAACACAATACTTCTTTAGAAAAGGACGGTTCTGCGCCTTTGGGAGCTTTCAGCCCTGCTTTTTGTTACAATCTTTTTTGTGAACGTTCATCAAACAGGAAAGCGAAGCCACAAAAAAGTATTTCCACGTCAATCAGGTTTATGAAACAACTGATGTGCATTAAACGCAAATTTCCAAGGTTTCTGTGGAAAATTAGAGCCGTAACAGTCCAAAACTTAGCGGCTATTTCTTAGCTTTGAATTTTACCCATTTATGAAAGATTTAATAGCGAAAACCATTCAATTTGTTCAAAAAACATTAGAAAACGCCGAAGCAGGTCACGATTGGTTTCACATTGAGCGTGTTTTTAAAACCAGTATCACCATCAATGAAATAGAAAAAGGCGATGCGCAAGTGGTTTCCTTTGCAGCCTTATTGCACGATATTGCGGATCCAAAATTTAACAATGGCGATGAAGCCATTGGACCCAATACTGCGGAAGCTTTTTTAAACTCAATTGGTGTATCGCCAGAAGTGGTCGCCCATGTGAAATTGATTATTCAGAACATGTCGTTTAAAAATAGTTTTGATGGAGTGGGTTTTACTTCAAAAGAGATGGAAATTGTACAAGATGCGGATCGTTTAGATGCCATCGGGGCCATAGGTATTGCACGCGCATTTACGTACGGTGGATTTAAAAATCGCACATTGTATGACCCTGCAATTAAACCCAAACAGCATTTAACAAAAGAAAGCTATAAAAATACAACGGCACCAACCATCAATCATTTCTATGAGAAACTGCTCTTATTAAAAGATAAAATGAATACCACAACAGGTAAAGCCATGGCAGCGGAACGACATGCTTTTATGCTGGACTACTTAACGCATTTTTATCAAGAGTGGGAGGGAAAATAACAACGGTTAACCGTTATATTGTTAACGAACATTTAACATAAAACACCTACATTGCGTCATGAAATTAAGCGTCCTTGTTTTAATTACAGCCTTGGCTGTAGGCCTATCAATAGGCTTGGTTAATTTTTACTTCGAACGAAGCTGGTATTTTTTCTCCATTTCTTTTGGCGTTTCGTTCATGTGTAGTTTTTTGGTTTTTTACTATTTGCTGGAAAAATACATTTACACCAAAATTAAACTCATTTATAAGCTTATTCATAATTTAAAGTTGGGTAAAGATTTAAAAGATGCCTTGGGCGAATATGTAAGTTCAGACCCGATAAATGATGTAGAGCAAGAAGTAAAGGAGTGGGCGGGCGCCAAAAAGAAGGAAATAGACATGCTTAAAAAGCAAGAACAATTTCGTCGCGAGTTTCTTTCCAATGTATCACATGAATTTAAAACACCTCTTTTTGCCATTCAAGGATATATAGAAACCCTACAAGACTGTTTGGTAGACGACCCCGATCAAGCTGTACTATTTTTAAAGAAAGCAGAAAAAAATGTGGAGCGCTTAAGTTATTTGATAGGCGATTTAGATGCTATTTCGAAATTAGAAACGGGTGAAGCGCCTATTAATTATCAGAAATTCGATTTTGTGTTGCTGGCAAAAGAGGTTATGGAGAATTTGGAAGACCGCGCACAAGCAAAAAACATCAAATTATTTTTTAAAGATAAATACAATACTGCTACCATGGTATTGGCCGATCGTGAAAAAATTGGACAGGTATTGATTAACTTAATTGAGAACAGCATTAAGTATGGTTTGGAGAACGGAGAAACCGCTATAAAAATTTTCGAACTTCATGATCAATTCTTAATTGAAGTTACCGACAACGGAATTGGCATTGAAGAGAAGCATTTACTGCGCTTATTTGAACGTTTCTACCGCATTGATACGCATCGTGCGCGTGAAGTGGGTGGAACTGGTTTAGGCTTGGCCATTGTGAAACACATTTTAGAAGCACAACAACAAACCATTTCAGTGCGTAGTACACCTGGTATAGGCACCACTTTTGCTTTTACACTTCAAAAAGCGAATTAATAAATTTTAGATTTTTGTCAGATTTTTACCGACGAAGCACAGACTTTGTGAATAAACCTGATTGGCAGGGAAAGCCTTTTTGGGGTTCTTTATATTTTAAGAAGGGCAATTCCCAAAAAGCTTGTACTAAAAGCAGGGCTGCAGCTTGTGTTTAGCCCCATCATTCGTTTGTATATACCTGTTTTTAATATGTAATTTAGTGGGAATCAGTTGTTAATTTTTTATCAGTGTAGTGTAAAGCCTTAATATAATTCGTAACTTAACATTAACTTAACATTGGCCTTGTAGCTTTGCAGCATTATTAAAAAACAACATGAACAATATTTTTAAGTTCTTTACTCCGCAAGATAAAAAGTTTCATCCCCTTTTTGAACAAGCAGGTAGCAATGCTTTGGCAATTGCTGAAACACTTTTAGAGATGGTTAGTACAGCTGATGCTGAAAAAAGAAAGACCATTTTTAAAGAAATTGAACGCTTAGAGCACGTTGGAGACGATATTACCCATTCAATTTTTCTTGAATTAAGTAGAAATTTTATTACTCCTTTTGATAGAGAGGATATTCACGCTTTAGCTACTGCGGTAGATGATGTGGCTGATTATATTTATGGTACGGCTAACCGTATGCAAATGTATAACATGGATAGCATTAACGAGCCAGTAGTAAAAATTGCTGAGCTTTTGGTTGAAATGTGTGGCGATATTGATAAAGCTATTAAAGAACTTAGAAATTTCAAAAACATTCGTGTTATTGCCGATGCGTGTATTCGTATTAACAGCGGTGAAAACCAAGCTGATTATGTATTTACCTTGGCGGTTGCTCGTTTGTTTGAATTTGAAACAAATGCTATTGAATTAATTAAACAGAAAGAGGTTTTACAAACAATCGAAAAAGCAACAGATAAATGTGAAGATGTTGCAAATGTGCTTGAAACTATCCTTGTTAAAAACGCTTAATAAAAAACAAATATGGTAACTACCTTATTGGTTGTAGTTGTAATACTTGCCATTGCGTTCGATTACATTAACGGTTTCCACGATGCCGCGAATTCGATTGCAACAATTGTATCTACAAAAGTACTCTCGCCTTTTCAGGCGGTTTTATGGGCGGCATTATTTAATTTCGCAGCTTATTTCTATTTTACCGATCATAAAGTTGCCAATACGGTAGCGAAAACGGTAATTGAAAATTATATTACATTAGAGGTTATTTTAGCAGGCTTAATTGCGGCTATTGTTTGGAATTTACTTACCTGGTGGTACGGAATTCCATCAAGTTCATCACATACGTTAATCGGTGGTTTTGCAGGTTCAGGCATGATGCATGCTTTTTTAACTGGAGCAAGCCCGATTGATGCGGTTAATATGCAATATGTGATTAAAATTGTATCGTTCATTGTATTGGCACCGGTTATTGGTATGGTTATTTCGGTAATTATTACCCTGATAATCATTAATATTTGCCGCTATGCCAAGCCTGCTACCGCAGAGAAATGGTTTAAACGATTACAGTTATTGTCATCAGCTGCGTTGAGTTTTTTCCACGGAGGTAACGATGCGCAAAAAGTAATGGGTATTATTGCCACCGCTTTAATTGCAGCAAAAGTAATTCCAGATTTTGAAGCATTACCTGCATGGGTGCCAATCGCTTGTTATTCGGCAATCTCTTTAGGAACCATGAGTGGTGGTTGGAAAATTGTAAAAACGATGGGCTCAAAAATTACCAAAGTTACCGCTTTAGAAGGCGTAGCAGCGGAAGCAGCAGGTGCTGTAACCTTAGGTATTACCGAGCATTTTGCTATTCCGGTTTCTACAACACATACCATTACAGGTTCTATTGTTGGCGTAGGCGTGGTGAAAAGTGTATCGGCAGTGCGTTGGGGTGTAACCATTAACCTTATTTGGGCTTGGGTATTAACCATCCCGGTTTCGGCAACATTGGCCGGAATTATTTACGGTTTGATATACTATTTTAAATAATATAAACCTTAAATATAACAGAAGACTAAAGCCTAAACGCTTTAGTCTTTTTTTGTTTTAGCCATTTCTTGCGCAATTTGATTGGCAAGCGGATCATCGCTTTGTTGCAGGTTTTCAATAATCTTTTCCTGATTAAAGCTGGGATGGTTTTGGCTTAATTTAAAAGTTGCATTAATTTCCGTTACCGTAATTTCGAAACCTATAATGGCTTTTAAGTGCTTTTGAATGTACGCAGGATCTATTTTTGAAAAGGCCGAAGGACTCGTACTGTTTTCGTATTGCTCTGTTAATGCTTGAATGAGGTGGTAAGTTTCTTCAGGTGTAACTAAATTGAGCTTTCCTTTTACTTGTACACTTTTATAATTCCACGTAGATGCTTGTGCGGGTTCTTGGTAAACGGAGGCGCTCACATAGGCATGTGGACCATTGAATAAAACTAAAACGGCTTCATGCTGTGCAAAAGCTTCACAATGGTCAGATTTACGCATAACATGTCCGTATAATTTAAGGATGCCATCTTCTTGCTTAATAAGTAAGGGTACCTGGGTGGCCACAGGATAGATTCCGTCGTAAGAAATTACAGTGGCAAAAGGATGGGCTTGCATGAAAGCATGAATTTCCTCTTGATTGGTAACAGTAAATGGTGAAATTTTATACATGATGCCAAGTTTATTGAACAGAAAATGAGGGTTAATTCGGAGGCGAATTAAAAAGCAATGTTCAAAAAAGCTTGATTGTTTCCATTTTTAGGAAGAACCCAATCTGGCCCGTTTTCGACCAGGCGTTTTGCTTCTGCATCGGCTTCTTTATTTAAGCTCTTTACAATTTTTACACGCTGCGGCCGACCATTAGATGAAACTTTAAAGGATAGGCGAACATAATGCGCAGGGTTTGTTCCTTTGTACAGTTTATTATTGTACCGTAAATATTTGGTGTAATCAACCGTTGCATTTGGCGTAGGCTCTGTAATCTCTTTAGCCGATTTTTTATCGAGATCTTCAACAGATCTCAAAATAATTTTGGTTGCATGGATGGGGTCTTTTGAGCGGCCATTGCTGCCGGTAATAGCGGCAATTTCATTAATGGTTTTATTTCCGTTTAAAGCTTCTCGAATAACCGTTGGATTAGGCGCACCTTGAATAGTTAAGTCTTTGAAGCCATCGGCATTAATTTCAATAGGCTTATTTTGCGTTGAATTGTTAACCGGCAACGCAAAATTTCCCTGATTATCTGTTTTAGTAACATTCGATGTACCGGCAACTTTTACCGTTGCACCTTGAATAGGATGTCCATATTGGTCAACTACGTTTCCAAAATAGTTTACTTTGCCATTGTTTATTGTTGCCATTTCTGACACATCAGGTGCTTTTTTCAAGCTTTTTGCTTTACTACGCGTAACTACCACTTCATTTAAAGAATTTTCATTTTCTTTAAGCGAAATATTTAAGTTGTTTTTGGTATCGATTGCAGCAATGGCATTTTGATACCCAATATAGCCGATAGAGAGCGATTTAACTTTTGTGGTGTCTAAAGAGATGGAAAAATTTCCGTTGGCATCTGTTGTGGCTGCATTCGTTGTTCCCGTTGCTCTTACTACCGCACCTGCAATGGGTTGAGCATCATTTTGCGAAATTACTTTACCGCTGACGAACGCTTGTGGGATAGGAGCAGCAGGATTTGGGGTCGCAACTTTAAGCTCCATCTTTTCTGCCGCTTGTAGGTTAATTTGTTGCGCTTCTTTGTCTGCAACGTGTTCATTTTTTGCCAAGGCATCTTTTCGTGCCGATGCAATTACTTGCTCTATTTTCTCTTCTTTAGTAGGTTGCTTTATGGGACTTGTTTGAGGAGTTTCGGCAGGCTTCTCAGTAACAATGGGCTTGGTGTTGGCAATGGCTGTGCTCGTATCCAAATCGACCACAACACCTTGGGCCTTGTGTTTAGCAATGGCAGCTCTTCGATTTACTTCGCGGAGATAAAATAACGTGCTTACCGATATGAAAACAACAGCTGCAGTAGCGGCAATGCTTAAACGGTGAGAGGTTAGACCAAATAATTTGCGTTTAATGGGTTCATGTGCAATGCGGTCGTGCAGTTGTTTTTGCAATAAGGAAAGCTGTTGCTTACGCTTAGGCGATTGACGCAGACCTTCTAATGCTTCAGCAATAAAAGGATCGTCTAATTCCATGCGCTCAATAAAGTGCATTTCCTTAGCTTCAAGCTTACCATCCAAGTAATCCTCTAATACATCAATATTTAACCAGTCGCTATTCAACTTTATTTTTTTCTATACAGATTTTTAAATTCCGTTTACCATTTTGGATGTAACTCTTCACCTTAAGCATATCGTAGCCCGTTATGTCGGCCACTTCTTTGTAGCATTTTTCTTGTAAATAGAATAAATCTACACTTTTTCGTTGCTCTTCGGTTAGTGTTTCCATACATTTTTCCATGATGGTTAACTGTGTTTCTTTTGTGTCGTCGATAGAGAGATGCACAATTTCGGTATTTTCCACAAAAGTATCGTCAATAGATATATTGTTTTGTTTCGCTGATTTGCGTAAAGCCATTAAGCAATGGTTTCGTGTAAGCACATGTAACCAACTTTTAAAGTTTTGTACCTCATGAATCAGTAGCTTTTTTACTAGCTCCTCAAAAATTTGCATCACCGCATCTTTGCTTTGTTCCTCATCTTTTAAATAATTAAAGCAAACCCCAAAAACCAAATGCATGTACCGGTTATAAAGTTTACCCAATACATCTAAACTGCCCGAGTTTTTGTACTCTGCTACAAGTTCTGTATCGCTTTGTGGGTTTTGCCCCGATGTGGTTTTTATAAACTTCAAAAAATGCCGGTTCTATCGAATTACATTTCAAGTATAAAGAATATTTTTCAGTATCGATATGGAAATTATCGGTTCATTACATCATTACTGAAAAATTGGATTATGAAAAACATACTTTTTATTCTCTTTACTTTTATTTACTTGGTTGGTTTTAAAGTAGATAGAAACAGAACAATTACCGGGGTAGTAACCGATGGTACAACCGCTTTAGCGGGGGTTATGGTGGTCGCAAATAACAGTAAAGCAATAGCTGTGAGCGATGCAAACGGAAAATTTAGCTTGGGTGTTGGCACACAAGATACTGAACTAATGTTTCGATATATAGGCTATGAACAGCGTGAGGTTAAACTTAGTAAGCAGAATATGCTTTCTGTTGTGATGACAGCGAGCAAGCAGCAATTAAATGAGGTTACTGTTGCGGCGTACGAAATGAAAGAGAAGAAAGCTAGGCTGGCAGCTGCTGTTGCAATGCGGACAGAGAGTCGTCAATTGAAGCAGTTAAGCAGTATGTCGCCTAGGCCTATTTTGGGATATGCTCAACCGCTGAATCAAGAAAGTTACGCTACCATCAACGAAAATGGCTTTCACAGCGTAAAAAATGATCCTTTGTCGACGTTTTCCATTGATGTAGATGCTGCGGCCTATAGTAACGTTCGCCGTTATATCCGTTCGGGATCTTTGCCTCCTGCAGATGCTGTTAGAATTGAAGAAATGATTAATTATTTCGACTATTCATATACTGCGCCTACCAGAGATCATCCTGTAAATATTATTACCGATGTAGCGCCAGCCCCTTGGAATCCTGCGCATAAGCTTGTACAAATAGCATTGCAAGCAAAAAAGGTTTCGACGGAGAAATTGCCTGCCTCAAATTTGGTTTTCCTAATCGATGTTTCTGGTTCTATGGCTTCTGCCAATAAGCTTCCTTTGCTTATTTCTTCGCTTAAGTTGCTAACCAATCAATTAAGAGCGAAAGATAAAGTTTCTATTGTGGTTTACGCGGGTAGCTCAGGCGTGGTTTTGCCTCCTACTTCGGGTGATGCGAAAATTAAAATCAAAGAAGCGTTGGAGCGATTGCAAGCGGGAGGTTCTACCGCTGGAGGAGAAGGAATTGAATTGGCCTACAAAATAGCCAATGAGAATTTCATAAAGGGGGGCAATAATCGTGTTATTCTAGCCACCGATGGCGATTTTAATGTTGGCCCGAGTAGTGATAACGAAATGGAACGATTGATTGAAAATAAGCGTAAATCGAACATATTTTTAACCGTTTTAGGCTACGGCATGGGAAATTATAAAGATAGTAAAATGGAGTTGCTAGCAGATAAAGGCAATGGTAATTATGCGTATGTCGACGATATTACCGAGGCGAGAAAAGTGCTGGTAAACGAGTTTGGAGGTACACTATTTACGGTTGCAAAAGATGTAAAATTGCAGGTGGAGTTTAATCCCGGAAAGGTACAAGCATATCGCTTAATTGGGTATGAGAATCGCCTATTGAACAAAGAAGATTTTAACGATGATAAAAAAGATGCCGGTGAAATAGGATCGGGGCATACGGTAACGGCGTTATACGAGATTATCCCAGCGGGGATAAAAGATGATTTTTCTGGCTCGGTTGATGAGTTGAAATATCAAAAAACAACTGCTTCGAGAAATGACAATGCCGAAGAAATTTTAACGGTTAAACTGCGTTACAAAGAACCTAGCGGCCTTACAAGTAAATTGTTGACAAAAGCCATAAAAGATAAAGGCTTTTCAATGAATGAGATGAGCGATGATTTTAGATTTTCGGCCTCAGTGGCAGCATTCGGAATGTTATTAAGAGACTCCAAGTTTAAGCAAAATGCTACCTTTGATCAAGTTATCGCGCTCGCCGAAAAGGCAAAAGGAACGGATCGGGAAGGCTATCGTTCAGAGTTTATTAGTTTGGTGAAATCGGCCAAATTATTGGCAAACGATTTGCTTAGCCAAAAGCGTAAACACACAATGGATGAAAATAAATAAAATAATAATCGCGACCCTTGCTTTGGCGTTTATAACGAGGGCGGAAGTTCAAGCGCAGACAAAATTGGGTGATCTTTTAAATAAATTAGCCAAGAAGACAAGTCCGGTAGCGGGAGCAGGAACGCCAAGTTCGTTGGAGATTGGTCAAGGAATAAAAGAGGCCTTAGAATTAGGCGTTTCGGCAGGAGCCGATCGGTTGTCCATAAAAGATGGGTATTTCGGGAATTTGGCTGTAAAAATTCTAATGCCTCCTGAAGTACAAAAAGTGGAAAAAACCATGCGAGGATTAGGATTAAATTCGCTGTGCGACAATGTTGTGTTGAGTTTAAATCGAGCTGCGGAAGATGCAGCGAAAGAAGCGAAGCCGATCTTTATTTCAGCCATTAAACAGATGACTTTGACGGATGCTACCAACATCCTTTTAGGAAAGGAAAACGCAGCAACGGAATATTTTAAACGCAGTACTTCATCGCAATTAATGCAAAAGTTTAGTCCTATTATTACCGCAAGCTTAAATAAAGTAAACGCTACGAAATATTATACCGATTTAACGAAACAATATAATCGCTTGCCGTTGGTAAAACCAGTGAATACCAATTTAACCGAATACGTTAGTCAAAAGGCGATTGATGGCTTGTTTGTTGAAGTAGCGAAGGAAGAACTTAAAATACGCGGAAATTTGAGTTCTCGAAGTTCTACCTTGCTACAAAAAGTTTTCGGCTATGCCGATCAGAATAAAAAAAGCTAGTTTATTCAACCTGATCCAAGTGGATAATCTTAATTAACTCTGGATACTCTAAGGTTAAGAGCTTGGCAACATCAATTTCTAAAATAGAAGCCACGTGAAACAGGCGTTCTATGGTCAGTTTGCTGTAGCCAAGCTCTATTTTGCTGTAAGCATTTTGCGAAATTTTCAGCTTTGCAGCTAAATATTCTTGTGTGTAATCTCTAAATTCTCGGATCTTTCTAATGTTTTCTGAAACTTTTCTAGTCTTTAATGCAAATGTGTTGTTCATAGAGGAGTGATTTGTACTTCTATAAACGAAATTGGAGTAAAACTGGTTTTCTGAAAACTAAAAATATTTCAATTTTTTTATAAAATCCGTTAACGAAAGGCTTTAATTTGTTTCCACAGCTTCTTTTGGCGCACGTTTAGATCCGTCATACAATTCGTACTCAAGCATGCGGCAATCAAGTTTTCCGTTATAGAATTCAATTTTGCGCGAAGCTTTTAAGCCGATTTTCTTAGCCAAATCAGGGTTTCCGGTAAAGATATATCCTTTGTAACCTTTGCACTTGGTTTTCATAAAATCGCCCATACGTTTATAGGTAATTTCTAGTTTGCTGTGGGTTCCTAAGCGCTCACCATATTCGGGGTTAAATATTACCACGCCATTTGCGTCTTCAGGAACAGGCGTAAGTTCAAAATCACACACATGAAATTCGATAAGGTTTTCAACACCCGCTGTTTTTGCGTTGCGGCGTGTTACGTCAACAGCGTCTTCAGAAATATCAGAGGCAATAATTTTTAGGTCGATATTTTTAATTACCTGATCTTTTAAAATTCTTCGTTCTGCAAAAAAAGCTTCTTCATTATATCCCATGATGTGCATGAAGCCATAATTCATGCGGAATAAGCCAGGTGCACGGTTGGTAGCAATTAATGCTGCTTCTATTGCTAAGGTTCCAGAACCACACATGGGGTTGATAAAAGGAGATTTTTTATCCCATTGGCTCGCTAAAATGGTGCTAGCGGCTAATGCCTCTAACATAGGGGCCTTGCCAGGGATTTTCCGATAACCGTGTTTGGCCAAGGTTTCGCCCGAAGTATCGAGAAAAATATCGGCTTCGCTATCTTTCCAATACAAGTGAACAACGGCTTTATTGGCGTCGGAACCAGAGTTAGGACGCATTCCTTTTTTCTCTTTGATCCGATCGGCAATGGCGTCTTTAACCTTTAAGTTCGCAAATAAAGGCGTTGTAATGTTGGGGTTATCCACATTTGATGTTACCGAGAAATATCCACTAAAATCTATTAATTCCTCCCATTCAATGGCCTTTATTTCGTTGTATAAATCGTCAGGAGTTTTAGCTTTAAAGCTTTTTAAGGCATATAAAATCTGGCTGGCACAGCGCAAGTTTAAATTAAGCTTAATGCACTCGGTAAGGGTAATATTTAACGCTACACCGGTGGCAAACGAACGTTCAATGGTATAACCCAAGGCGCTTACTTCGTCTTGTAAATAAGGCGACAGGCGCTTGTTGCAGGTAATGATAACCTTGCTTTTATTGTGGAAAACTTGCATCATAATATATGCGAAGTTATCAATAAAATTATTGAGATTTGATGTTTATAGTACAAGTTATGGAAATTAAAGGAAAAATACACGAAGTAGGTGCTACACAACAGATAAGCGAGACGTTTAAAAAACGTGATTTAATTGTAGAATACGCAGAGAATCCAACCTATCCTGAATACATTCGTTTTGAGGCAATGCAAGATAAAACTGCGTTATTAGACGCATTTAAAGCTGGTGATGAAGTAGAGGTTTTCTTTAATTTACGTGGTCGCCCATGGACAGACAAAACAGGTAAAACATCGTACTTTAACAGTTTGGTTATTTGGCGTATAAATGCAGTTTCTGGCGCACAAGCAGCTCCAGCTACGCCTGCATATGCTACACCTGCTGATGTAAGTAACACTCCAGGAGAGGATGACGATTTACCTTTCTAATAAAGATCTTTTTTAAGTAAACAAGTTGATTAAAAACGCCGGAACATTCCGGCGTTTTTTTGTTTTAAGCGATTCTATTCCCTGTTAAAATATGTTAAAAACAATTGATGCAACTTAACATTCCTTAATTTTGTTAAACGTTTGATTAAAAAGACCTAAGGTCTGGCTAATAGGTATTCCGTTCAATGAAGAAGAAAAGCTTTTGGTTTATTACAGTTTTGATGACATTAGCCCTTTTAGGGGTTTTTGTGATGCAATTGTATTATATCCGTGAGTCATACAACTTAAAATCACAGCTTTTTGATGAACAAGTAAATAAAACGTTGAGTGATGTTGTGACCAAAGTTCAGCGCTTTAATGTGGCTCGACATCTCAATAAAAAAGACGAGGAGAATAAATTAAAGCACTATCAGGATGCTCGACAACGTGTTTTGGATATAAAAGAGCTTCGCCAACAATTTGCAGAGGAAGAAGATATTAGAAGAGAAGAGCGCCAAACCCTGATTGAAAATTATTTGAATCAGCAAGATAGTATCATTCGCGCAGAATACAGTATTCCGAAAATTATATCCGAAAATGATTTCAAATCTTTAACGTCGACACAACCTTCTATTTCCGGCGCTCGTTTAGATTTACAAATGGATGCCATCGTCGATATCAACAAATATACGTTGGAGCGATATAGCATGCGTTCTAAATTGTACTCTCCAGAGGCAAAAACCTTTAATTTTAGGAGCGCTCAAAATTTACCCGATACCGTTCGTTATTTAGTTTCAGACCCTTTTACAGGAAAACCTTTGTTGGTGGGTTTGCCCAAAATTTCGGACGATTTAGAAAAACGGTTTAAACGAGAGGATGCAATTGCCAAAAGGAAACTCGATTTGAAAATTGCTTCGATTGGGAAAGATACCATTGCCTACACACGATCGCGTTTAGTAGAAGATGTTTCAAAGGAGTTAGAAGAAGGCGATATTCCCTTAAACAAGCGAATTGATTTTAAATTTATTGGAGCGGTATTAAAAGAAGAGTTGCTAAACCACAATATCTATCAAACACCCGTTTACAAAATAGCGTCGAATAAAAATCATTCGATTGTCTTCATGGAAGTATCGAATAATAAGGGAGAATTTTTACCTCAAAACACGTATAAAACACCTCTTTTTGGAAACGATTTGTATCGAGATCCAGGAACTTTAATCGTTAGCTTCCCGTATAAAAACAGCGCTATTCTCGAAAACTTGAAAGCAATTTTAGTTTCATCAGTAGGTTTGTTGTTGGTATTGGTTTTCATCTTTAGTTATACCTTGTATGCCATTCTACGGCAGAAGAAATTGTCAGAAATGAAAAGTGATTTCATTAACAACATGACGCATGAATTTAAAACACCGGTTGCAACCATTATGATTGCAAGCGAGGCGTTAAAAGATCCTGAAATAACCGAAGATAAAAGACGTTTGCAACGATTAGCAGGCATGATTTACGATGAAAATGTTCGCTTGGGCGATCATATTGAGCGCGTTCTAAGCATCGCTAGAATGGAAAAGAACGAACTCGAAATGAATAACGCAGAGGTGGAAATGAACGACCTCATTTTAGTTGCCTTAGATAGCATGAGTTTACAGCTTCAAAAGCGACAGGCTATTTTACATGTGCATACGGATGCGGAAATGGCGACGGTTTTTGGCGATGAGCTACACTTATCAAATGTGCTTTATAATTTGATTGATAATGCCAATAAGTACAGTATTAGTACACCCGAGATAACGATTACCACACGAAATACCGATAAAAATTTAATAATTGAAATTGCGGATAAAGGAATCGGCATGACCAAGGAACATTCGAAACGAATTTTTGATCAATTCTATCGAGTGCCTACAGGAAATTTGCATGATGTGAAGGGCTTTGGCCTTGGATTGAACTATGTACGCGATATTGTTAGAAAAACAAATGGTAGCATTAAAGTACACAGTGAAAAAGACAAAGGAACGAGATTTGAAATCATCCTTCCGTTATACATAAAATAAATCGACACAAAGAGTGGTTTCGTCGATACTTTATTTCTATTGAAGTTTTCTTTAACGAAAATCGTAGATTTAAGTAGAATGCGCGTCTCCATAAATAATAATACAAATGAAAAAAATACTTTTGGTAGAAGACGATCCTAATTTAGGTTTATTGTTGCAAGATTATTTACAGCTGAAAGGGAAATTTGACGTGGTCTTATGCACCGACGGTGATGAGGGGCTAAAAGCTTTTAATAGACAGAATTTCGATTTATGTATTCTGGATGTGATGATGCCGAAGAAAGATGGATTTACATTAGGGAAAGATATTCGCAAAGTAAATGCGCAGGTTCCAATCATATTCGCAACGGCTAAAACCATGCTGGAAGATAAATCAGCTGCGTATGATTTAGGGGGAGACGATTACATCACCAAGCCGTTTCGAATTGAGGAACTGCTGTTGCGGATTAACGCACTGTTTAAACGCATTGCCAATACCTCTGATGGAGTAGAAACACCCATTGAAACAGAATTCTCCATTGGAAAATACACATTTGACTATACTTCGCAGTTGATTACAAGTGTCGATCATCAACAAAAATTATCCACCAAGGAAGCTGAATTGTTACGTTTGCTTTGCTTAAAGAAAAACGCTGTTCTTACACGAGAGGAAGCCTTGTTAAGCATCTGGCATGATGACAATTACTTTAACGGGCGTAGTATGGACGTATTTTTAAGTAAACTACGTAAATACCTCCGCGACGATTCAACTGTTGAAATCATCAATGTTCACGGTAAAGGGTACAAGCTTTTGGTGAATTAAAAAGAAATTTTGAATGAGAAATTGGGATTAAATTTCTCATTCGTTTCGTTATACGTATAATTGATCGGGCACAGCGGGAATGAGATTCCGTTCCTTTGCTAGGCTGAAGAGGGTGTCAATCGCTTTTCGCCCCTCGGCACCTAAATCAATACTGTATTTGTTTACATATAATTCAATGTGTTTGTACATCACAGCTTCATCCATCGCTTGGGCATGCTGTTTAATAAAATCCAAACTCGACGTTGGATTCGCAAAGGCATATTCAACAGATTTACGCACTAAACGATTCACCTTTTGTTGAATTTCGGTATCCAGTTTTCTGTTGATGACAATTCCTCCCAAAGGGATCGCACAACCGGTTAATTTTTCCCAATAATCGCCTAAATCAACAATTTTGGTTAAGCCTTTGTCTTGATAGGTGAATCTATTTTCGTGGATAATGAGGCCTAAATCGATGCTTTCATCGAGTAAAGCCGATTCAATTTCAGAAAATACCAGTTCTGTTTTGTTCTGCAACTGCGGATAAGCAATGCCGAGTAAAAAATTAGCGGTGGTGTAGGTGCCAGGTATGGCTACTTTTAAATGTTCGTTTAGGGTATCTGGCGTAAAATTTTTGCTGATTAACAAAGGGCCTACCCCAAAGCCCAATGCACTGCCGGCATCCAATAATAAATAGTTGTTTGCTACATAGGCAAAGGCATGAAAGCTTAGTTTGGTAATGTCCAATTCGGCTTTAAGCGCTTTTTGATTGAGCGTTTCCACATCGTCAAAAAACACCTCAAATTCTAATCCTTCGGTATCAATTTTATGATGAATAAGCGCATCAAAAATAAATGTATCATTTGGGCAAGGCGAAAAGCCTAAGGTTACTTTCATTCTTCAAATTTAACGGCTCCAACGTTGCGAATCGTCATAATCAATTCATATCTTTTTTAAAGCGTTTGTTGCTGTTCAATAAAATGAATCAACCAAGCGTTTAGATTTTTGATAGCCAAACCTATTTGCCAATTTTCCTTGTTTCGAGGTTCAACATAGTTGGAAACACTTCTTACTTGTAAACAATTGATTTTTTCTTGTTGGCAGGCGTAAAAGACAGCGGCGCCTTCCATGCTTTCTGTGCAAGGATTAAATCTTTCAATCAGCGAATCAATGGTTTTTTGATTTCCACTAACGCGATTAACCGTAATGCCTTTTACTTGGACAAGGGAAGTTGATGGGCTGAAAGACGAGCTGTATTTGTTCTCACCAAAGCCTAAATCGGTAATCGGCAAAAAGTCATCGTGGTTTTCCGCTCCCAGCTCAGCAAAGGTGTCTTCAGTAATGTGCAGCACGGTTCCTAATTCAATTTTTTGATCGAAACAACCTGCAATACCAACGTTTATAACCAAATGATATTGTTTTTGGCTGAGGGCTTTTCCCAATGCAAATGCCGTAGCAACCATCCCAACTCCTGTTATTAAAACATCGAAAAGCTTGCCGCTAATAAGATTATCAGCGGGTAAATTGAAGTGCTGGTAAAAAAGATTTACTTCTGCTTTGGTGGCAGCAACCACGAGTATTTTCATGTTTTAAAGGTAGTAAAAGCTTTTTTTATTGAGCTGTAATCGCCTCACAAAAGACATTGTTTTTAGTTTTTCTCTGTGCCCGACTTAATTCTGTATATTTGCATTTTATTTTTTTACAATGATTTACATAACGAGAAAAGCATCTTTTAATGCAGCGCACAAATTGTCGCGCACCGATTGGGATGACGAAAAAAATACGGAAGTTTACGGGAAATGTGCCAATCCAAACTGGCACGGACATAACTACTGGTTATACGTAACCGTTAAAGGAGAGGTAAATCCTGAAACGGGCTTCTTGGTGGATTTGAAATGGTTGAAAGATGTAATGAATACGTATGTAGTGGATAAATTGGATCATCGTAACCTGAATCTGGATGTTGATTTCATGAAAGGAAAATTAGCATCAACCGAGAATTTAGCCATCGAAATTTGGAAACAATTATTTGCTCCGATTGCTGAAAGTGGCGCGATTTTACACTCGGTAAAAATTTATGAAACCGAAAATAATTACGTAGAGTATTTTGGTTAATCCGAAAAAATAAGAAGCTTACATGGAAAAAAAAGATGTACTAAAAGGAGAGTCGAGAGATGGGTATGTTAAAATCGATCGATATGACGAACATAAAATTACTTCGGTAGCCACCCATTATAAAGATATTTTAACACAGTTAGGAGAGGATCCAGAGCGCGAAGGATTATTAAAAACACCAGAGCGGGTGGCTAAGGCGTTACAATATTTAACCCACGGTTACGACTTAAAACCGGATGAAATTTTACGTTCAGCCATGTTTGAAGAAGATTATAGCCAAATGGTGGTGGTAAAAGACATTGAGGTGTATTCTATGTGCGAGCACCACATGTTGCCTTTTTTTGGTAAAGCACACGTAGCCTATATTCCAAATGGACACATTGTAGGGTTAAGTAAAATCCCTCGAATTGTAGATGCCTTTGCCCGTAGGTTACAAGTGCAAGAGCGTTTAACCAATGAGATTAGAGACTGTATTCAAAACACCTTAAATCCACAAGGGGTAGCCGTGGTGATGGAATGCCGTCACTTGTGCATGTCAATGAGAGGCGTTCAAAAGCAAAACTCGGTAACGACCACTTCGGCTTTTACCGGAAGTTTTATGAGTAACGATAAAACGAGAGCAGAATTTTTGCGTTTAATAACTGCGAGTTTAGATTAAAATCAACACCTTAGCAGCCCTTTCTTTTCGCATGAATAGGAAGGGCTGCTTCAACCAAATTTATAATGAGAGCATATATTTTCCCTGGACAAGGGGCACAATTTGTAGGCATGGGTAAAGAACTTTACGAAAACCCCGTTGCAAAAGATTTATTTGAAAAGGCAAATGAGATTATTGGTTTCCGTATTAGCGATATCATGTTTGGCGGTACCGATGAAGAATTAAAACAAACCAATGTAACACAACCGGCAATTTTTCTGCACTCGGTTATTTTAGCAAAAGTTTTAGGTGCCGATTTTAAACCCGACATGATTGCAGGCCATTCATTGGGCGAGTTTTCAGCTTTGGTGGCTGCAAACGCGTTAAGTTTTGAAGATGGATTTAAATTGGTAATTGCCCGCGCGAATGCGATGCAAAAAGCCTGCGAGGCACAACCATCAACCATGGCTGCTATTCTAGGCTTAGCGGATGACATTGTAGAAAAGATATGTGCTGAAATTGATGGAGTAGTAGTTCCGGCAAATTACAATTGCCCAGGTCAGTTGGTAATTTCAGGTAGCATTGAAGGAATTGACGCTGCTTGTGCAAAATTAACAGAAGCAGGCGCAAAAAGAGCCTTAAAATTAAATGTTGGTGGTGCTTTTCACTCGCCGTTAATGGAGCCTGCAAAAATTGAATTACAAGCAGCTATTGAAAACACCAATATTTCATCACCTGTTTGTCCGGTTTACCAAAATGTAGATGCAAAACCATATTCAGACCCTACTGAAATTAAAGCAAATTTAATTAAACAATTAACGGGTGCCGTTCGTTGGACACAAACGGTAGAGAATATGTTGGCAAATGGTGCAACTGAATTTGTAGAAGTAGGCCCTGGAAATGTTCTGCAAGGATTGGTTAAAAAAGTAAGCAGAGAGGTTCAAACGAGTAGTGCAACCGTAGCTTAATATACATTCTCTTTAGGAATAAAAGTATCTGCGCCGTAAACCCCCGTGTTTAGGGCGCTTTTTTTTGCCGATATTTAAATATCTTTATCACTACTATGAAATTGAGCTTTGGCGTTCGAATTAGAGTTTTGCTGTTAATATTAGGCTGTTGCTTAATAATAACCTCTATATCACTGAATATTTTTACACCTAAAAGTGAGATTTTAGAGCGCGATGCAAAAGAGGTAAACGAAAATCTGCAGGAAAAGGAAAAGATGGTGTACGATTTCTTGGCCAATCCTAAATTGGTAGAAGAAGCCAAAACATACCAAACGAACACCGAAAAAGCACTTTACTTTATTGAAAATTACCGCGTAAAAGAAGGGATTAACCTTTTTACGTACTATAAAGGAACATTGCAGTATTGGAGCACCTTCCATCTGTCAGATATAGACCCGTATTCGCTTCGCTTTGGAACTTCAGTTATTCAACTTGGAAATGGCTGGTATGAAGTGATTAGGAGCTCGCATGGCGATTATGACTTTGTTTTTGTCATATCCATTAAATCGCACTATCCGATAAAAGAAAACGAATACTTTAAAAATGATATCAATCCATTTTTATCCGATTCTAAGCTCCTCACATTTGCATCCTTTACCGACAAGAATGTTTACCCCATAAAAAGTATTGATGGAAGATTTTTATTTGGACTTAAGATTAATTTTGCTCAATTTGAAAATTATTATACCAAAACGCAATTATGGCTGTTTGTAGCCGGCATGATCTGTATTTGCATGTTTATGAATTCGCTGGCACGCTTTCTTGTGCGGCTAAACCACGTCATGCTAGCAACTGCACTATTGGTCGTTTTCTTTTTAACAGCACGGTTAACAGATCTCGAATACGGATGGTTTAATCAGCGATTTACGCTTGCTCTTTTCGATCCGAAAGTATACGCAGATGAGATTATGCCTTCCTTGGGCGACTTCTTTTTGAATGTATTTAGTTTAACATGGGTACTCATGTTTATGTTTAATCATCGAAAACTGTATCGTTTTGGACGATTTATACGAGAAAGTAAGTTTATCGGCATTGTTATCCACTTTGTGTTTTTATTGTTGTTGGGGGGCTTGGTAATTTATTCTGATGATGCCTTTGCCGGACTCATAAAAAACTCCAAAATTAATTTCGATATCATTAACATTTTAAAACTGAGTGGAACCAGCTGGGTAGGCATTGTTATTTTATGTTTGGTTTGGTTTATTTTGTATCTCATTGCACTCATTTCCGCTAGTTTAACCCTTCAGCTGAATGTAACCAATAAAGAAAGATTAATCATTTTCTTTGTGTACCTAGGGGGAATTCTACTTTACAAGATTTTTCATAATTTTTCTATATTTTTTGCCGTATATGGCTTGTTGCTCTTCCTGGTTGTTCGGGCAGTGTACATAACAGATAAAAGGGTTCGGATTGATTTATTTGCAATAGGATTTTTCTTTTTGGCATTCAATACCTCCATCAAATACATTAAATACAAAGAATTTAAAGAGCGTGATTTACGTATTCAATTGGCATCCAAGCTCCCTTCATCTGAAGATCCAAATGCAATTATTGCCCTCAGTACTTTGGAAACCAATTTGATTAAGGATCAGCAACTGATTAACTATTTCTTACGGGGCGATAAAAACAATTATGTAGCATTAAAAAACTATGTTAAAGATTATATTGATGGATATCTAACACGGTACGATTATCATATTTATCCTTTCAATACCCAAGGGAAATTAATTGGAGGAACCACCAAGCAATCTTTATCTGCCTATAAAAGAACAGTAGAGTCGGGTTCAATCAAAACAGAAGCCGCCCATTATTTTTATCAAGTAAACAATACGTTTGGTTATCAGGATTATTTTGGGATGATTCCGATTTTAGATAATGGTAATTTATTAGGAACCTTGGTTATCGAACTAAGCTCGAAACCCTATAATTATAACAATAAACTGCCTGATTTATTGGGAGACCAAAAAGCTGACAATTACAATGAATTTAAGGATTATTCCGTTGCACTTTACAATAATAATGTCTTGGTTAATCAAACCGGAAATTATACATATCCAGTTTCAGGAAAGGCTTTTAAGAACGAGGGCTTTATTAATTCAACAGGTTTAGCAGTAGGCTATAGCCACTTGGTTTTTTCACCCAGCTACAACAAAAAAGTTGTGATTAGTAAACAGAAGGCCGACTACGTGGAGCGCTTAGCAGCCTTGTCGTTTTTCTTTTTGGTGTTTATTGTATTCTCTATTTTGCTTTTCGGTATCGTTTGGCTAATCCGTGCCTTGGAAGACGATAAAGTAAGTTGGTTTAATATTAATCGTTCTTTAATGGTTAATGAAAGCAAAATTCTGTACAAAACCCGTATACAAGTATCCATTGTACTTTCGGTAGTGGCAACCCTGATTATTGTGGGTTGGGTAACCTATTACTACATGGACAACGAGTATCGCGGGCAGCAAGAAGATGCGATTAAGGACAAGGTAAAAAAGGTACAACAGAATTTCCAGAAACAGTTTGTCAATATCGATACCATTTCCAATAATGAAGAGTTAATATCAGATTTCAACAACTTTGCAGATTTAAATAACGTAGACTTAAACCTGTACGATACCAATGGCGATTTATTGATGACAACCTATCCGAAGTTGTTTAATTATAAAATTGTAGGAAAGAAAATGCCGCCAAAGGCCTATGTGAGTATGCATAACTTGCAACGTTCAGAGTACATTAATCCTTTAGAACAAATTGGCGGCTTAATTTATTCAGCGGCGTATGTTCCGATTAAAAATAGTCAGAATGTAACCGTGCGGTATATTGGTTTGCCAAATTATTTAAATGAAACGGAGTACGAAGATAAGATTGCATTGTTTGTGAGTAATTTGATTAACATCTATGCCTTGGTATTTGTGGCCATTGGTGTATTGGCCGTTTTCTTAGCCAATCAAATTACACATCCACTTACTTTTATTCAGGAAAACATTAGTAAAATAAAGATTGGAGAGAAGAACGAACCTATTTTTTGGCGTCGCCACGATGAAATAGGCTCACTTATTCGTGCTTATAATAGTATGATTGCTGCTTTAGATGAAAGTGCCTCAAAACTGGCAAAATCTGAACGTGAAAATGCTTGGCGCGAAATGGCGAAACAAGTGGCTCATGAAATCAAAAACCCTTTAACGCCGCTGAAATTGGGTGTTCAATTGCTCGAGAAATCATGGAAAGAAAAGGACCCCAATTTTGAAGTAAAGTTTAATAAGTTCAGTAAATCGTTTATTGAGCAAATTGAAAGTCTTTCAAAGATTGCATCAGAGTTTTCAAATTTTGCAAAAATGCCGGATACAAACTTGGAGAAAGCATCTATTATTTCGGTTATCGAGCAAGCTATCGATGTGTTTAAAAACACCGAGAATGTAGAAATAAGTGTACTGAATAAAACAACCTTTCATAGCGAGATTATGATTGATAGAGATCAGTTGTTACGCTCATTCAACAACTTGTTTAAGAATGCCATTGAAGCAAAAGAAGATAATCGCCCGTGTGTAATTGAAACGATTCTTTATAACGATGATAAAATGGTCTACATAGAAGTTAAAGACAACGGAAAAGGCATTCCCTTAAACCAACGCGATAAAATATTCGTTCCTAATTTTACAACCAAGTCTTCGGGTACAGGTTTAGGCTTAGCCTTTGTAAAGCAGGCAACCGAAAATGCCGGCGGTAGTATTAGTTTTAGCTCGGTTGCAGGCTCTGGAACATCGTTTTATTTAAGCTTTCCGCTGCCAACATAAGGCATCTCTTGTTGTAAATTTAAGGAAACAAGATTTATTTTAACTCAATTTGGGCTTTGCCAATGCTAGCTCCGTCGGCGTATAAAATAACGGTATAAATACCTTTGATAAAAGGTTGTGGGTTGGTCCAGTCAATAATATAGGTGCTCTCATCATCATTGTAATTAATAAAGATAGAGTGGCTGAATTGCATGGTTTGTCCCTCTGCTTCAAAACGACTTTCTTCATTGGCTAGGATTAAATTTCCTGCCGGATCAAAAACACGTAAGTAGATGTTATGCAGACCCTTTTCAGCAATTGAATTCGGGATAATGGTAAAGCGCACGCTTAGCTTTTCGGCTGTAGAAGAGCGTGTAACTTCTGAAGGGCGGCCATTTGATTTGGTTCTGAAGGCAAGTACACTGGCCTTTTCAATTTTTAAGCGTGCTGCTTTTTTAATTTTTGAGTTCAGCGATACATTCTCATTCTCCAAATCGGCAGCTTTATTTTTAATGCTCTTGACTGTATTTTCCAAGCTATCTCGGCCTATTCTTAAGACCAAATTCTCTTGTTGTAACTGTATAATTTCTTCATTATATCGCTTTACAAAAGACTGAAGTCTCTTAATTTTTTCTTTTGCCTTTTCAAGTTCAGCAACAGTTAAGGTATTCTTTTTAAGCTCTGCTTTTAAACGATTAATTTCTATACGAGCCTCTTCTTGTTCTTTGCGTAAATTTTCGTTCAAATCGAGGTTCAGCGCATTCACTTTGTCTAGTTCTACCTCTATCTTTTCAACTTCCAAGTGTAACTTGTCTTTTTCCGTATTTACAGAAACGAAACGTGAACTTTGTTGCCGATTTTTAAAAATTAAATAAACATTCATGCCAACTAAAGCGGCAATAACAAGCACTAGGAAGTAGATTTTGTTTCTGTCGCCTTTACGGATGTCTTTTGATTCCATTTTTATTACAATGTATCTTTCAATTAATATAACTTTGCATCCATAGGTAAATGGTTAACGTTAGAAAATTAATTAAACCGCAAATTAAAATTTTTATTAAACTTATATAGCTTTTTAATAAAAAACGTTTTCTAATAAATTCATTTTGTATTTAAATACGTACAACTTTCTGAACAAAAACAAAAAATATGCTAAAAACCCTACTCAACGTCATTTTAACGGTTATTTTTGCGCCCATTTTATTGCACGGCCAAACAACTTCAAAAATTGCACCAAAAAGAGAATTTCGCGGAGTTTGGATAGCTACCGTTACCAACATTGATTGGCCCTCTCGTCCGGGCTTAACCATCGAGCAGCAAAAGAAAGAGCTGGTAAATATTTTAGAGAATCATCACCAACAAGGCATGAACGCCATTATGTTGCAAGTGAGACCGGCCGCAGATGCTTTTTATGCGAAATCTCGCGAACCTTGGAGTACCTGGTTAATGGGCAAACAAGGCCTAGCGCCGGCACCTGGCTACGATCCATTAGAATTTGCTATTAAAGAAGCACATATACGCGGGATGGAATTGCACGCATGGTTCAATCCTTATCGCGCCAGCATGAGCGCCAATACTATATTTAGTAATACGCATATTACCAAAAAACACCCTGAGTGGTTCTTCACCTATGGTGGGCAGAAACAATTTGATCCGGGTATTCCCGAAGTGCGCGATTATATTGTGCAAGTTATTTTAGATGTGGTAAAAGGCTATGATGTAGATGGTATTCATTTCGATGATTATTTTTATCCATATCCAATAGATGGCCAAAGAATAAACGACGGAGAAACCTTTTATAAGTATCCCAATAATTTCTCCGACATTAAAGATTGGAGAAGAAACAACGTGGATATTTTAATTAAAGAACTAACAGATAGTATTCATCACTATAAAAAATATGTCAAATTTGGAATTAGTCCATTCGGCATTTGGCGTAATAAATCGGAAGACCCTGAAGGTTCTGTGAGCAGCGGCTTATCAAATTATGCCGAATTATATGCCAATAGTCGTAAATGGGTAAAAGAAGGATGGGTAGATTACATCAATCCGCAAATTTACTTTACATTTAGTCGTAGAGCAGCTCCATTTGCCAATTTGGTAGACTGGTGGAGCAATAACAGCTACGGCCGCCATGTGTATGTTGGAATGGGCGCTTACTTAGTGAATTCAAAAGCAGAGCAAGCCTGGAGAAATTTATCCGAAATGCCAAATCAGCTGCGGTACATTCGTAATAACAACCGCATTCAAGGCAGTGTGTATTTCTCTTCAAAATCCTTAAGTACGGTTGCCAAAGTACTGAGTGATTCACTAAAGGCCGATTTTTATAAATACCCGGCATTGCCACCTCAAATGCCATGGATAGATGAAGTACCTCCAAATGCCCCACGCCAATTTACTGCAACCGTTTTAAAAGAAGGAGTACATTTAAAATGGCAGACGCCAGAAAGAGCCAGCGATAATGAGACCGCCTCTGGTTATGTCATCTATCGTTTCGATGAAGGAGAAAAGATAAGCACACTCGATCCAAAAAATATTGTTAGAATGTGTTTCGAAGACTATGTTTCTTTTATCGATACCAGTGCGCAACCCGGCAAACGCTATAACTATTTGGTAACAGCCCTCGATCGCCTCAAGAACGAAAGTGAACCAAGCGGGCCAGTAGGCATAGAAATGCCACTTGCAAAATAATAAAGAAAGATTCAGCAGCGATGTTGAATCTTTTTTTGTTTTAAAAGGGGTAGAAAATGAAAGGATGGTAGTTCGTGGCAAAACCCGGCCTGCTGTTCATTTTACTTCGTTACACTCCGTGCTCATTTCCATCAGGTTTATTTTACAGCGTAAGTAGCAAATAGGCTCTATCTCAACTGGAAAAAAAATATATTTTATAAAATTTTATGCAACCGATTGCAATTTTATAAAATTTCCGCTACTTTGGTCTAGCCAAATAGGAGAGCCATAAATAAAACCTGTAAACCGCCACGCTATACGGATGGTTTTTAATTCGAATTAGTATCGTAATTCAACCTGCTTAGGCGCAATATATTTTAACAACCGATTACGTGATGCGACTATCTTTAGTAAGTGTATTAGTAGCCCTTTCAAGCCTTTGTTTTGCCGCAGGTATGGATCCAATAGTTGCCAAGAAATTTATTCCGGGCAGTTTTCCTTTGGCAAGTAATGGAAAGGTATCTACGATTGTTGTTAGCAATAACGAATGGCCCGGGGTGTTGCGGGCGACAAAAGATTTTCAAAACGATTTACAAAAGGTAACCGGGACATTGCCTGAATTATCAATTGATAAAACCGCAAAAATGGCCGTTATCATCGGCACAATAGGAAAGAGTAAAATTATCGATCAATTAATTAAAGAAAACAAAATTAATGTTGCGGGCATTGCAGGTAAATGGGAAAGTACGCTCATTCAGGTTATAAAAAGCCCTATCAACGGCGTCGACTCCGCATTGGTAGTTGCAGGGAGCGATAAACGCGGAACCATTTATGGGATATACGAAATCAGTTATCAAATGGGCGTTTCGCCTTGGTATTACTGGGCCGATGTACCCGTTAAAACCAGTAATGCCCTGTTTGTACTTCCTGGTAAACACGTGATAGCATCTCCCGCTGTAAAATACAGAGGCATATTCTTAAACGATGAAGCGCCTGCTTTATCCGGATGGGCAAAAAAAGAATTTGGAGGTTTCAACCACCAGTTCTACGAGAAAGTTTTTGAGCTTATTTTGCGTTTAAAGGGCAATTACTTGTGGCCGGCCATGTGGGGCAGCGCATTTAACGACGATGATAAACTGAATCCAATAAAGGCCGATGAATATGGTGTAGTGATGGGAACCTCCCATCATGAACCCTTAAGTCGGGCGCACGACGAATGGAAACGCTTTAAAGGAGGCAAATGGAATTATGATCAGAATGCAGCACAATTAAAATCTTTTTGGGAAACAGGTCTTCAACGTGTAGCCGATAAGGAACAAATCATCACGGTTGGTATGCGGGGTGATGGTGATGAACCCATGACACAAGGCACGGCAACTGCTTTGTTGGAACGAATTGTAAAAGATCAACGCGAAATAATAGAGAAGGTTACCCAAAAACCAGCATCCCAAACGCCTCAAATGTGGGCGCTGTACAAAGAGGTACAGGATTATTATGATAAAGGAATGCGCGTTCCTGATGATATAACACTTTTGTTATGCGACGATAACTGGGGCAATATTCGTAAACTGCCAAAATTGAATGAAGCAACCAGAACTGGGGGATATGGCATTTATTATCATTTCGATTACGTAGGTGGCCCCCGAAATTATAAGTGGATAAACACCAATCCCATTCAAAAAATATGGGAACAAATGCATCTTGCGTATGAATACAGTGCCAATCAAATTTGGATTGTTAACGTGGGCGATTTAAAACCAATGGAGTTTCCTATCGAATTCTTTTTGGATTATGCTTGGCAACCCGAGGCAATTCCTGCGGAGAAACTCAAGCAGTTTACGGTAGATTGGAGCACAAAACAGTTTGGAGCGCAGTATGCGTTGGAAATTGCCGATATTATTGATTTGTATTCAAAATACAATGGTCGGATAAAACCTGAGCTTTTAAACGAAAACACGTATAGTTTGGTGAATTATCATGAATTTGAACGGGTGGTGCGTGATTATAAATTGATCGAACAACGTGCAAACTTTATTTATCATCAAATCCCAAAAAATCAACAAGATGCCTATTATCAATTGGTCTTGCATCCGGTAGAGGCATCGGCAAACTTAAACGAATTATATTTTACGGTTGCCAAGAATAAAATGTACGCCAAACAAGGCCGGGTTTCAACCAATTTGCTTAAACATCAGGCCGATTCATTGTACAAACGCGATTCGGACATTACCAATCGTTACAATAAAGTGATTGCTAACGGAAAATGGGATCATATGATGGATCAAACGCATATTGGGTATACGTCTTGGCAACAGCCTGATAGTAATCGCATGCCAAAAACATACCTCCTTAGCCCCACAAAAGCTCAGTTAGGCTTGGCAATAGAAGGCTCAGACTCTTGTTGGATAGGTAAGGCAAAAGTGAATCAAGTACTTCCCGCTTTTTCAGTACAAACTCAACAAGCACATTACATTGAATTATTTGCAAAGGGTACGGGTTCCATAAAGTATCGGATTAAAGCACCCGATTATGTTTTTTTGGAGCAAAAAGAAGGGCAGATTATAGCTGAACAACGCATTCAGCTTTCTATCAATTGGGCAAAAGCCCCAAAAAACAAAACAATAGCCGAAATCCGTGTAGAAGGAAGCGATGGCAGTAAAATAATATTTCCCATAGCGCTAGACAACCGTTTTGAAGATGTTGATAGAAAAACATTTGTTGCCCAGAGTGGATACATGGCCATGGAAGCACCGCATTATTCCAAAGCAAATGGCTCTCGTGACATTGGCTGGAAAATCATCCCCAATTATGGCAAAACAGTTGGCGGGGTAATGCCTATTCCGGTAACATCACCAGAACAAAAACTGAGTGCTACAAGTCCTCATTTAACCTATGAAATATTTGTGAACGATGCCGGAACGTACGATTTACTCAGCTATGTGTCGCCGACAATTGATTTTACAAATACCAATGGATTAAAATTTGCCGTATCGGTTGATAATCAAGAGCCACAAATCTTAAACATCAGCACTCCATTTCAATCGGAGCATGCCTGGGGAAATTCGGTGGCCAACAATATAAAAATACTAAAAGCGAGATTAAGTTTTGATCAAGCCGGGGCACATACCTTAAAATACTGGATGGTAAGTCCGGGTGTGGTTTTGCAAAAGCTCGTACTCGATTTAGGGGGCGTGAAACCAAGTTATTTAGGCCCCAATGAATGAATAAAAAAGCAATAGGAAATAAAAATTAAACCAATAGTTCAAAATATGCGTTACAATGTTAAAAATCTTTCGAGCCTGTTAATATTATCGGGTGTAATGGCTACAACAGCTTGTATGCAAGCTAAAAATGCCAAAAATGAAGCGGAGGCCAGCAGCAGCGATACCAGCCAAGCAGCAAAATATTTGTCTCAACCATTAATAACCGAAATTTATACCGCGGATCCATCTGCGCATATTTTCGATGGTAAAATATTCATTTATCCTTCTCACGATGTTGAGTCGGGCGTAAAGGAGAATGATAATGGCGATCATTTTGATATGCGTGATTACCACATTTTAAGCATGGATAGTATTAACGGTAAAGTGACGGATCACGGGGTTGCTTTGAGTGTAAAAGATATTCCTTGGTCTGGACGCCAACTTTGGGCACCTGATGTAGCCTTTAAAGATGGAACGTATTATTTGTATTTTCCATTGAAAGATAAGGAAGATGTGTTTAGAATTGGTGTTGCTACTTCTAAGAAACCTGAAGGACCGTTTAAAGCGGAGCCAAAGCCAATGGATGGAGCTTTTAGCATAGATCCTGCTGTATTTACCGATGCCGATGGCAGTACGTATATATATTTCGGAGGTATTTGGGGGGGGCAGTTACAGCGCTGGAAGAACGGAACCTACGATGCAAATGGCTCAAAAACTGATTCTGGAAAGGAAGATGAACCTGCACTAACAGCCAAAGTAGCTAAATTAAGCAAAGATATGTTGAGCCTGGAAGGTACCGCGAAGGATGTTGTTATTTTAGACCCACAAGGAAAGCCACTTTTAACCAAAGACCACGACCGTCGATTTTTTGAAGGAGCTTGGATGCATAAGTATAACGGAAAATACTACTTTACCTATTCAACGGGTGACACGCATTTCCTAGCTTCTGCCATCGGAGACACCCCATACGGACCTTTTACCTATCAGGGAACCTTTATGAATCCGGTTCAAGGCTGGACAACACATCACTCAATTATTGAGGTAAAAGGGAAATGGTATATTTTTTATCATGACACCCAATTATCAAACAAAACACATTTAAGAAACATAAAAGTAACCGAACTGAATCATAAAGCCGATGGAACAATTGAATTAATTGAACCCATGAAAAAATAATAAAAAAGTACCCTGTCTTCTACACCAAGACAGGGTATTCTTTTATCATGCAAAGGCTTAGGAGCGATTCGCATGTTTATCAGGCAAAATTATTTCAGTTTATACTTGAAATACCTTATTTTGGATAAAAAGTCGTTTATAAATGAATTCATCCAAACAACGGCTGCTCTCTCTTGATGTCTTTCGCGGACTCACCGTAGCAGCTATGATTTTAGTTAATAATCCGGGTAGTTGGGGACATATTTATGCGCCATTAGAACATGCCGAATGGAATGGTTGCACCCCGACCGATTTAATTTTCCCTTTCTTTTTGTGGATTGTAGGTGTTTCCATTGCTTTTGCAATGGGTACGAGTAAGGAAGATTCTTCCACACATAAAAAAGTAATCATTAAAGCCCTTAAAAGAGGACTTATTTTATATTTCTTAGGGTTTTTCCTAGCCATTTTCTCAAAATTAATTAACAATCCTAGCACGGCATTTCAAACGGTTCGTTTATTGGGAGTCCTTCAACGGATTGGTATTGTTTTCATCGTTAGTAGCATTGTTTTTTTGAAGACTTCAAATAAAACGATTTTCAAAGCTCTAGTAGCGATTTTGGTGGTGTATTGGGCCTTAATGATCTTTGTTCCGGTTCCGGGTGTAGGTTTTGCCAATTTGGAAAAGGAAACAAACTTAGCTGCTTGGATAGATAGAGGAATATTAACAGAGGCGCATATCTGGGCCTCGTCTAAAACCTGGGATCCAGAAGGCGTATTAAGTACACTACCGGCTGTAGGAACTTGTTTGTTTGGTATACTAGTAGGCATATGGATGCGCAGAAAGGATGTTGATAATCCAACAAAAGTAGCATGGTTGTTTGCGGTTGGCACTTTAAGTGTGATGGCCGGGTTGATTTGGGATTTGCAATTTCCTATTAATAAATCGTTATGGACCAGTTCATTCGTGCTGTATACCGGAGGATTGGCCTCCATAGGTCTCGCCCTCTGCTATTGGTTAATTGATGTACAAGGCTACAAAAAGTTTACAACCCCCTTTGTGGTTTATGGTGTAAATGCCATAACTGTATTCTTTCTAGCGGGTCTAATGCCGCGTGTGCTGAATATGATTCAATTAAGCAATTCTGATGGAACCAAAACGCCTTTATTGGTGAAGTTTTACGCCACTTGTTATCAGCCTTATTTTTCACCGATCAATGCTTCTCTGGTATGGGCTGTTAGTTATGTGCTTGGATTTTATGTGTTGTTATACTTTATGTACAAAAAGAATATCATTATTAAAGTATAAATTTGTGCTAAGCAATCGATTGAATTAAAATATTGAAAAAGAAAACCACGATATACGATATTGCCAAGGAGTTGAATATAACCGTATCAACGGTGTCAAGAGCATTGAGCGGCTTCCCTGCGATAAGCGAAGCCACAAAAAAGGCAGTATTGGAAACGGCAAAGAGATTAGATTATAGCCCAAATCGTTTAGCTTCGGCCTTAAAATCAGGAAAAACACACATTATAGGTGTAATTGTACCCAGTGTGCAAGCACATTTTTTTGCATCCATTATTCATAGCATTGAAGAGGGGCTTAAGGATAAAGGCTATCGCGTTATTTTGTATCAGTCAAACGAATCGGTAGAGAATGAAATCAACGGCGTAAGAACGCTCCTGGAAGCGCAGGTGGATGGCATTATGGCCTCGATGTCTTTGGAAACGGAGGATGCTGCGCATTTCGAGGAAATTGTGAAGCAGAATAAACCCCTTATTTTATTTGACCGCGTGAAGCACGATTTAAAGGTTCCAACGGTTACCTTAGATGACTTTGCTGCAGGTTTTATGGCTACCGAACATTTAATAAACCAAGGCTATAGAAACATTGCATTTATTACTACCGTTCATCAAATTAAACTATTCGAAGATCGTTTGCAAGGGTATAAGGCGGCATTACAAAAACACCAGCTTCCGGTAATAGAAGAGAACATCATTTTTGGGGGATTGTCCATTAAAGACGGACGTTTTGGCGCAGCTAAATTAATGCGCGCGAAGCATAAACCTGATGCAATTATTGCCGGAGATGATTTTACAGCCCTTGGCGCCATCAAAAAATTAAAAGAAATTAACGAAACTCCTCCGAAAGTTGGGGTGATTGGATTCGCGAACGAAGCATTTTCAGCATACTTGAGCCCAAATTTATCCACCATTGATCAACACCCGAACGACATGGGGTGTGAATGTGCAAAGTTGTTTTTGAAGATGATTGCACAAGAAGATCCGTATAAAAATATACAGCAGGTGGTTCTTCATCCTACCTTGGTAGAACGCCAATCAACAGAGAAAGAAGTCGCATTCAGCTAAAAGAAAAAAGGCGCAAAATGTATCTATTGCGCCTTCTTAGTATTTATTCCCCGTATAACGTTTTTCGGATACCCAATTCAAGTCCACGTAATTCGGCCAAACCTTTTAAACGGCCTATGGCAGAATATCCTGGATAAGGATCTTTACCGATATCATCCATCATCTGATGGCCATGGTCGGGACGCATTGGAATAGACCTGTTTTCTTTACGCATTAGATTGATAGCACCTTTCATAATGCTAAACATATCGGCATTGCCTTCTAAGTGATTAGCTTCATAGAAATTACCTTCCTCATCTCTTTGTGTACTTCTAAGATGTAAGAAATGTATTCTTGAACCTAAACGCTCAATCATGCCTGGTAAATCATTATCCGGGCGAGCCCCGAATGAACCACTGCAAAAACAAAAACCATTCGATTTTGCTGGAACTTTATCAATAATGTATTGTGCATCCGCCTCAGTACTCATAATCCTTGGTAAACCTAAAATCGGATAAGGAGGGTCATCAGGGTGAATAGCCATTTGCATATCAAACTGGTCGGTGATTACAGTGATTTCTGAAAGGAATTTAGTCAGATTTTCTTTTAAAATTTCTGCGGTGATGCCTTTAAAACCATCTAGCAAGGCCAAAACCTGTTCTGGCGTAAAGTGGTCTTTACTACCCGGTAAGCCTTGTAAACAATTCCATTTTAATTGAGTTTTAGCCTCTTCTGTTAGGCTGTTGAAATATTGGGTTGCTTTTTCAATTTCTTCGCTGTTATAATCAAGCTCGGCATTGGGTCTTTTCAATAAAAATAAATCGAAAGCAATGAAAGCAGTCTTTTCGAAACGAAGTGCAAGAGCACCTGTGCTGGTTTCGTAGGCTAAATTAGTGCGCATCCAATCCAACACCGGCATAAAGTTGTAGGTAATAACTTTGATGCCACACTCTGCCAGATTTTTTAAGCTGACTTTATAATTGTCGATATAAGTGCGATAGTTTCCGGCTCTTTTTTTAATGTCTTCATGTACAGGTAAGCTTTCAACAACACTCCAAACAAGATTGTGTTTTTCAATTTCGTCGATTCTTTTTTGTATCTCCTCAACACTCCATACTTCACCTACCGGAATGTGGTGTAGCGCGGTAACAACTCCTTCACAGCCTGCTTGAGCCAAATCTGTAAGGCTAACAATGTCTGTAGGACCATACCAACGCATGGTTTGAATTAATTTCATATGATTAGGCTATTTTTTATATTCGGTTCAGTAAAAATATAAATTGTAAGCTATTTAATTCGAAATAAAAGAAATTAAAATCGCGAACCAATTTCTGAAAGATAACTTGAATACGTTCGTGCATAGCAAAAGAAACTAACCCAGACATCTAGCTTTAAGGATTAAGTAGGTTTAAATAATAAAAAACCCTATTTGGAATTAACCAAAAAGGGTTTTTTAGGGAGGTTGAAGAAAAATTAATCTTCAAATTTCCACCTTACAAAAGCTTCCATTGCTTCGTATTCTGCTAAACCTAATGCATCATACGCTTTTGCGGTATCGCGATTTCTGTCTTCAGCACGTTGCCAGAATTCTCGTGCATCATCGCCAGGGAAAACAGCACGGTCTTTTTGACTTTGGTGTTTAAAAATCGCGTATTTTTTGCGTTCTAGTTCTTGTGGAGAAATTGGAACTGCCATTTCAATTTCGTGTGTTTCAAACTCGTGCCAAGCACCACGATACATCCATAACCAACAATCTTTTGCCCATTCTTCCGTTTTACGTAAACGTTTAAGTGCTTCTAAAATAATGTTGAAACAAACAATGTGTGTGCCGTGTGGATCTTCAAAATCGCCTGCGGCATAAACCTGATGCGGTTTTACTTGTTGTAAAAGCTCCATGGTTAACACAATGTCGGCATCTGTAACCGGATTTTTTTGAACCTTACCACTTTCGTAGAACGGAAGTGCTTGAAAATGGATATGATCGTCTGATAAACCAACGTAACGCGCTCCGGCAATTGCCTCACCTTTTCTAATTAAACCTTTAACGGTTTGAATTTCGCGGGTATCTACCTGATTAGGTTGTTTGGTTGATATGAACGAACGCATATTGTTATAAAGTTCCTTCAGCTTTGTATTATCAAGGCCCATTTTTTCGGTGAAATCTACATTGAATTCAACGAAACGTAAAGCATCATCATCCCAAACGGCGGTATTACCCGAAGTTTGATACGCCACATGCACATCGTGTTTTTGATCTACTAAACGTAAAAATGTACCACCCATCGAAATTACATCATCATCCGGGTGTGGTGAAAAAATAATTACACGTTTTTTTGCAGGTTCTGCTCTTTCAGGACGTTGGCTATCATCGGCATTTGGCTTACCACCCGGCCAACCCGTAATAGTGTGTTGTAATTTGTTGAAGATATCGATGTTGATATTGTAAACAGGCCCTTTTTCAGTAGCCAGTTGTGCCATACCATTGTTGTTATAATCGTCTTCAGTAAGTTTTAAAATAGGTTTTTGTAAGGTGTTTGCCAACCAAATAACCGCTTTGCGGATAAGTTTGTCGGTCCATACACAATCTTTTACTAACCAAGGAGTGTTGTAGCGGGTTAATTCAGATGCCGCAGGAGTATCTAAAATAAATTCTACATTATCCGATAGTTGTAGAAACGTTGCTGGAACATCGCCAGAAATTTCACCTTCAACCGCTTTTTTAATGATAGAAGCTTTTTTGCGGCTCCAAGCCATTAGAATAATTTCTCTGGCTTTAAAAATGGTGCCAATTCCCATGGTAATGGCTTTTGTAGGAACAAAAGATTTTCCACCGAAATCTCTAGCGGCATCTCTACGTGTAAGGTCGTCTAACGTAACCAAACGCGTACCTGAGTTAGGTGCCGAACCTGGTTCGTTAAAACCAATGTGACCGGTACGTCCGATACCCAAAATTTGAATATCCAATCCCCCTAAATCACCAATTTTCTTTTCGTAATCTAAACAGAATGCCGGAATATCTTCCAAAGCAAGTGTTCCATCCGGGATGTGAATGTTTTCTTTTTTAATATCGATGTGATCGAACAGGTTTTCGTTCATAAATGTTACGTAACTCTGCGCCGAAGTTGGCTGCATAGGATAGTATTCATCCAAGTTAAACGTAATTACATTTTGAAAACTTAAACCCTCTTCTTTGTGCAGTCGAACAAGTTCAGAATAAACTGCAATTGGAGTAACACCTGTTGCTAAGCCCAGTACTGCAGGTGCGTTGTTTGCTTGTTTTGTTTTAATGAGGTTGGCAATTCTATGCGCCACATTAATCGAAGCAATTTTTGGATTTTCGAACACGGTAACGGGTAATTTCTCGAAACGTGTCTCCTCCAGTAAATTTAATCTAGCCATTTTTTTTTATGGATTTTAATGTACGGAGCAGTAAATATAGAGAGTTATGCTCAATATATAATAAAGGTTCTTTACTTTTATTGCCAGTATTTTTTAAATCGAGGTAAAAGCATTTAGTCAAACGCTTGTTTAACTGTAAATTTTTTTTCTATGAACAATCAACTCCAGCAACTTTTTCAAAAATCGAATAAAAAAGAGCGGTTAATTATTGGCTTAATGAGTGGAACATCCATGGATGGCTTGGATATTGCCCTTTGTGCCGTAAGCGGATTTGGTGCCGAAACCGAGATAAAAATACGTGAATTTAAAACCGCGGGTTATACGGATGATTATAGAGCCAAGGTTAAAGCAGTTTTTTCTAGAAGGGATGCAGATTTACAATTGGTTTGTTTAATGAATGAGCACATTGCCGAAGTGCATGCGCAATTAATTAACGATACCTTAAGCGAATGGGGATACAAAAACGAAGAAATTGATTTTATAGCCAGCCACGGACAAACAATTTTTCATGCGCCTAAATCTTTACATCAAATGGAAGCGTACCCAAATGGAACCTTGCAAATTGGTGATGGTGATCATATCGCGGTAAAAACAGGTATTATTACGCTTTCTGATTTTAGACAAAAACATCTCGCAGCGGGCGGAGAAGGAGCTCCTTTAGCCGTTTACGGCGATTATTTATTATTTTCAAAAGAAAATGAAAATAGAATCATGCTCAATATCGGAGGCATTGCCAATTTCACCTACCTGCCTGGAAATTTAGATGCTGCTGAAATTTTTTCTTCCGATGTGGGTCCTGGAAATACGTTAATGGATCAATATGTGTTGAAATATTTTAATCAATTTTACGATAAAAATGCCTCAATCGCATCAAAGGGCACATTAAATGCCGAATTATTGGCTGTTTTACTCGATTGCGATTTTTTTGATCTGGCCTTTCCAAAAACTACTGGTCCCGAATTGTTTAACCTCGATTATTTAAAGGATGCGCAAGAAAAATCAGCCACAGTAGATCTTAAAAAAGAAGATGTAATGGCCACGCTCTGTCATTTTTCAGCTGAAACGATTGCGCAGGCAATTAAAAGATGTTTTGGCGAAAATGCAGTTGCACATATTTTTATGAGTGGTGGGGGAATGCATAATCCTTTGCTAACCGCTTTATTGAGGGCAAAATTACCGCATTCAACATTTTTAACAACGGACGATTTGGAAATAAATCCAGATGCAAAGGAAGCGGTTTTATTTGCGGTCTTGGCCAATGAAACCCTGTGTGGTGAGCCCATTCATTTTGGAAATAGGCAAGGCGTTCCTGCTATTTGTATGGGGAAAATAAGCTTGCCGGGCTAAAGTTGAAAAAGTAAATTATTACGTGTTTTTGATGTTAATCTTGCCGCTGCATTATTTTGCAGGTTCTTGCCGATTTTTGATAAAAACTTTTCTTTTTTTGTGTTGAAATGTAAAATAATTTGTTCAAATTAGAGTGTGCTAACGATTTGTGTTGCATGGATTTGCGTGTTTATCTTGTCGACTACTAACTAATTTAAACAAACTTTATGGAAAAAAATTACCAAAAATGGTCATCACGATTTCTCTTAATTTTGATGATTCCGTTGCTAATATGCTCGTTTTCGCGAGATGCAAAAGCTCAAAACAAACGGTTTAGTCTCAATGGTAAAGTAACGGAAGCTTCCGGGAAAAACCCTATTCCTGGCGCCGTTGTTAAAATCTTAAATACCAATTTTGCTACTTCTACCAATGCCGAAGGTTCCTATGCCTTTTCTGTAGATCTTCCCACAGGTCAATATCAAATTCAATTTTCTTACATCGGCTTTAAAACGCTTACACAAACGGCTAATTTAACAGGTAGTACGCAAGTTCAATTAAATGCTGCGATGGATGTTGATGCTGTTGGTTTAGATGAGGTAATTGTAACGGGTACTTCGCAAGGAACTACACGGAAACAGCTGGGTAGTTATGTGAGTACTGTAAAAGGCGATGACCTCAATAAAGCACCAAGTGGCAATGCACTAGCCTCTTTACAAGGAAAAACACCGGGCGCACAGATTAGTCAAAATTCGGGTGATCCGGCTGGTGGTATCAGTGTGCGCTTGCGTGGCGTTAGTTCTGTAAACTCATCATCTGAACCTTTGTACATTATTGATGGAGTAATTGTAAACAATTCAACCACGCGGGTAACCAATACCTCGGGTAATTATGATGGGGGTAATTTTGTTGGAAATATAGGCCAAAACAGGATGGTTGATATTAATCCGGCAGATATTGATCACATGGAAGTGTTAAACGGTGCTGCGGCAGCCGCTATTTACGGTTCGAGGGCTAACGCAGGTGTAATTCAAATCTTTACTAAACGCGGGAAAACCGGAGAACCTCAAGTAAGTTTTAATACTAGCTTTACTATTAGCGAGCTACGCAAGCAGATTGATGTGAATCAGGCGCCAATTAAATTTGGAGGCTCTGTTGATACTTTTACGCAAGATATCATTCAAACCGTTGTTTTAACGCCGAACACACCTGCAGTTTTGCGAACGGATAAAACGGCAGTAACGCGCTATAATTATCAGGATTACATATTTCGAACCGGAGTTGGAACTGATAACTCAATTTCTGTTTCCGGAGGAACCGATAATACCAAGTTTTATACTTCTGCAGGCTATTTTTCCAATCAAGGGATAATTAAGAACACCAATTTTACCAGAATGAACTTTCGCGCCAATTTAGATCAAAAAATTACTGATTGGGCAAAATTAACGGTAGGGTTCAATTACGTTCATAGCGATGCAGATGAAAAACCTGATGGAAACTCATTTTTCTCTCCCATGAATTCGGTAACCATTATCGGGAACTTTCACGATATATTTGCCAGAGATGCATTGGGTAACTTAAAAGCAGTTGGAGAACGCGGACGTGTTAACCCGGTTTCTGTTATTGAAGATATTAAACAAAGGCAGTTTTCAAATCGGGTCATCGCCAACACTGGATTAAAGTTAACGCCTGTAAAAAATTTAACCGTCGATTATTTAATGGGGGTTGATAATACCATTTTAAATGGGACTACGTTTATCCCACCTTTTGCCTATAACGTAAGTACCGGGTTTTATGGAGGAGGTCCAACTTTAGATCCTTCATTAAACGGGTATGCTAGTGCCGCTAACGCTACCACAACGTTGTTTAACAATGAGTTGAATTTTACATATGATGCTAAATTGAGCTCGCAATTAAGTTCTACCACGCAATTGGGTGGATCATATCAATATCAAAAAGATTTATATAGCCTATTAAACGGAAGGGGTTTAGCGCCTTTTGCAGAAACGGTGAATGCCGCTAGTACTGTATTGCCAAATGTCGATTCACGTTCAGAATTTTCGATTAGCGGTGCTTATTTGCAACAAAACTTTAAATATAAAGACCATTTATTTGTGACCGGAGCAATTCGTGTAGATCAGTCGACGGTATTTGGAGAAAGCAATCGTACTCAGTTTTATCCAAAAGCCAATGTAAGTTATGTTTTATCATCGGCTGATTATTGGAAAGATTCGGGCCTGAGTTCTTGGTGGAACGCATTTAAAGTTAGAGCCGCGTATGGCGAATCGGGTAATTTAACAGGTATTGGTGCTTATGATCGCTTTAATGTATATAGCCCAAGCGCATTAAATAGCAAAACAACGTTAACATCGAGTGCAACTTTAGCCAATACCGACGTAAAGCCTGAACGTCAAAAAGAATTAGAGATAGGAACAGATATGTCTTTTCTTAATAATCGTTTAGGTTTAACCTTTAGCTGGTATAATAAAAAAGTAAACGATTTATTGTTAAGTGTAGTTGTTGCACCTACTACGGGCTTTTCAAGTCTTTTGGATAACATTGGTGGGACATTAAAAAATAAAGGGATAGAATTAATGTTGACAGGCGTACCTGTTAAAACCCAAAATTTTAGCTGGACTTCTACCTTGATTTATAATCGCAATAGAAATACCATTGAAGGATCGGGAGCGCAACGTTTACTCTCGACCAATGCTGGGGCTCCAGTTTCAATTACCGATGGATATCCTGTTGGGGTGTTCTACGGTACGTTTTTCGCCCGCAATGCGGATGGAAGTATTTTAACCAATGCAGCCGGAATTCCGCAAACAGAAAGAGGGGTGCAAACATCTGCAACTACGTATACCACGCAACGCGATGCATCTGGTCAACCAACTGGTACGGTCTTAAGGAAAGTGATAGGTGATCCAAATCCAGATTATACCGGTTCATTTGTAAACGATTTTAGTTATAAAAAACTGAGCTTGCACGTACAATTAGATGTGGTTCAAGGAGGCGATGTTTGGAATGCCGATTGGAGAACCCGTCAAGGAGTTGGTAATGGTATGGTAGCGCAGGCAGAAGATTTAGGTGAGGTGCCAAGGGGATATGTTTTGGGGAATTATAATATCGAAGAATGGCGTATTGATGATGGTTCTTTTGTTAAACTGAGGGAGATTTCGTTAAGCTACAACATTGGCAAAGTAAAATTCATCAAAAATTTAACGGTTAATTTAAGTGGACGAAATTTGGTTTCATGGGATAATTACAAAGGCTACGACCCGGAATTAAACTCTGGTGGGCAGTCGACTATTCTAAGGAATATCGATTTTGGCTCGGTCCCAATTCCGCGTACTTATTCTATAGGTTTACAAGCGAGGTTCTAATTTAAAAGTAATTGTTATGAAAAATTCAAAATCACTATATACCCGTTGCATGCTGGTTTTTGTCACATTAACCGCTGTATTGGCCTGTAAAAAAGAATACCTAAATCCCAATGCAGCAACCGCAAGCGATGTTTTAAATTCGGCAAAAGGATTAACCGGAGTAACGGTAGGCTTGCAAAAAAGCTACTCTACTACAAGGCCCGGTTTGTTGTATGCAAGTATGTCCTTAAATGGATTAACTACTAACGAATTAATTTCTATCAACTCCGGAAATACAGCAGAAGAAAGATTGGCTGCTGGTGGAACACTAGTAGATGGTACCAATACCATTCTTTTAAACGTATGGACAGGTGCGAATAAGATTATTTACGATGCCGATAATGTAATTACCAATGCGGCAAATTTAGCCGATAAAAATTATGCTTCGGGTTTAATAGCGCATGCCAGTATCTTTAAAGCCTTGGCGTTGGGTAATTTATCCGAATATTGGGAAAACGTCCCAACCGGTACCGGACAAAATGTAACATTCATGCCCCGGGCGCAGGGCTATAGCAAAGCGATTTCAGTAATTGACAACGCTTTAGCAGCCATATCTGCCAATGCAATTAGCACGTCTTTTTTGAGTAATATTCCGGCGGGATTTGATATTCAAAATACGCTTTATGCTTTGAAAGCTCGATATGCGCTTTTTTTAGGTGATTACGCCTTGGCATTAAGCACGGCTAATCAGGTAGATTTAAGTATCGCTAAAAGAGCTGGTTTTAATTATGATGCACAAAACTTGAATCCAATTTTTGAGATTGCTACTTCTACAAATAACGTGGTTCAACCTAGCAATATCAATTTGGGCTTAACTGGTACAAATATTCCTGATGCAAATGATAAACGTATTCCGTTTTATACGGTAATCAATACAACCGTTCGGATAAATGGCTTTGGTGCGGCAACGTTTACTGTGTATCCAATATTTTTAGCGGGTGAAATAACCTTGATTAAAGCTGAGGCCTACGCCCGACAAGCAAGCCCAGATCTGAGTAATAGTTTGATAGAGTTAAACAAAGTGATCACAAAACAGGGAAGTACAGATTCATTTGGAGTAGGCGCGGCTTTGCCAGCATTGTCAGGTTCGTACACACAGGCGCAACTGTTGGCATTGATTTATAAACACCGTTGTATCGAGCTTTTTATGTCGGGTTTAAAGCTTGAGGACATGAGAAGGTTTAATCAGCCTTTGGCCGATCGAAAACGGAATTTCTTTCCTTATCCTTTCCAAGAAAGAGATAATAATCCCAATACCCCACAAGACCCAACGTTTTAACACTAAAACAAGAAATCCCGATGCGAACATCGGGATTTCTTGTTTAAACGAGACGGGTATTGTTGAAGGAAATAAATTTTTGACAGTAGATTATAAGATTAGGATGTCTTTCGGTTGGTATTGCGCTAAAGCTTCATCTTCTGTGTTTAGTTCGGTAATTAAGTAAGAAATATTGTCAATGTCGCATACTTTAAGACGAAGAATACTATCTAGTTTTTCAGAAATGCACAACACTGCCGATTTTTTTGAAGAAGCCATCATGGCTTTCTTTAATTGGTTAATTTCCCAATCGGTATCGGTTAATCCTTCTTCAGGATGAATGGCACTTGTTCCCATTAAACATAAATCAACTTTAATTTCGGCAAGTTGGCTAATTACATGGCCTCCATAGGTGATTTGGGAATTCTTAGAGAACAAACCACCAATTAAAATAACTTCAATGTTGCTGTATTTGGCTAGCTCTACTGCAACAAGCGGACTAATGGTGAAAAAAGTGCCTGAAATACCTTGGGGCAATTGTTTTACAAACTCCAAGATAGTCGTACCACCACCAATCAATACCACCATGCCATCCTTAATTAAAGAAACGGCTTTTTTAGCAATTATAATTTTGCTTTCGCGCGCATAAACGGTACTGTCATCAAAAGAACTGTGGTACGATTTTGATAAAGCTCCGCCATGTACTTTAAATAATAGACCTTCATCTACCAATTCTTGTAAATCTCTTCGAATGGTGTCTTCAGATACCGCCAGTAATTGAACTAAGTCGGAAGTTAGTACACGATTGTGTAGATTGATTTGGCGCATAATAAAATCGTGGCGTTCTTTTTTAAGCATACGGTAGTTTGGTTTTTACGAATGTATAAAGATATTTTAAATATTTTAATTTTTGCGTGTATTTGCGTGTTTGTGCAATGAAATTTGGTGATTTTCAAATGATAAGCATTATTGTGTGGATTTTTTATGAAAAAACATTCATATATTTACCCTTGATTCTTTTTTTGTGCGGTTTTGTGCGTACATTTAAAATATCAACTAAAACTAACAACTAAACTATTTTATTAATCACCCTTCTATTGAAAGTCTTATGAAGAAAAAGTTACTATTAATTCTTTTTGGTACTTTTTTGTTGCTTGCACAGGCCTTTGCGCAACAAATAACCATTACCGGTAAGGTAACCGCCGATGACGGGCCAGTTCCTGGTGTTTCAATTCGAGTAAAAGGAACAAACACTGTTTCTCAAACAAATGGCGATGGAGGCTACATCATCAAAGCGTTGAAAACGGATGTTTTAATTTTTAGCTATGTTGGCTATAAAACTATTGAAAAAGCGATTGCTGGTGCAACCATTGTCAATGTTGTAATGAAATCAGATGCCAGTAATTTGAATGAGGTTGTTGTAACGGCGTATGGTTTAGACCGTAATAAGGCAAGTCTTGGTTACTCAACACCAGTTGTTAAAGGAGATGAAGTTACTGCTACTGGAAGAGAGAATTTTGTAAACGGATTACAAGGACGTGTTGCTGGATTAAGCGTAAATCAAACCTCTGGAGACCCGGGAGCTTCCTCACAAATTATCTTGAGAGGTGTTGTTTCCCTTAGTGGGGATAACTCTCCTTTAATGGTTGTGGACGGAATCCCTATCGATAACTCAGTTGTGAGTCAAACAAATATGGCGATGGCTGGAACCAATAAAAATCAGGATTATACCAACCGTGCCGCCGACATTAATCCTGCGGATATAGAAAGCTATACTATTTTAAAAGGCCCGGAAGCAACGGCATTATACGGAAGTTTAGGGGCGAGTGGAGCGATAATAATTACCACCAAAAAAGGTAAAGCGGGTAAATCGACAGTTTCTTACAACGGATCTTTGAGGATTGAAACAGTAAATAATAGTCCAGAAGTTCAGCAGGTTTATAGCCAAGGAGATGCGAATGGAGTTTACAATGGTGGATCGTTTAACTTTTTTGGCCCAAAATATCCTACAGCTCAAAAAACGTATGACAACGTCGGTAGTTTTTTTGAAACCGGAATAGCCCAGAAAAACAATTTGGTTATTGAAGGAGGTAATGAGGGTACTACCTATAGATGGTCGACGGAATATGTTAACAATAAAGGTACAATCCCAACTACTGCTTACAATAGGTTTGTAACATCATTAACTGGAACTACCAGTTTATCAAAAGCCATAAAAGTAACAACCAGACTTAGTTATACAAATGCCTATAATAAAAAGGCCAATAAAGGTTCGCAAGGATATTTGATGGGACTCTTAAGGTTCCCAGCTCGATACGATGTGAATAACTGGATTGATGGTGCAGGAAATCGTGTGCTTACCACAGGAACAATTTATAATGAGAGTGATAACCCATTTTGGGATGTAAATAAAAATACAGCATCGGACAAAACAAATACTTTTTTTGCGAATGGTACAGTGGTAATAAAACCAAATAAATGGTTAAACGTTACGGCTATATTAGGAACAAATATTTCAAACACAGATGGATTGGTGGTTTATCATACTCAATCTTATTCTGGATCTGGCTCAGCATCAGTACCCAGAGGAGGTGTTGTGAATACTTCACAGGCGCTAAACAAGAGGTATGATGGATCAATTACAGCATCAGCAATACATAAATTTGGAAAGTTTGAAAACACCTATATTATTGGTGCAAACTTCTCAGATGTGAATAACACATTAAATTCAGCAAGAGGACAAAATATGTTCGATCCTGATTTTTACAGTATCAACAATACACTTCCTTCAACGCAATCAGCTCGACTATATATTGGTAGATATAGAAATGCTGGGGTATTTGCACAGGCGATATTAGGCTACCAGTCTATTTTATATTTAACCCTATCAGGAAGGGTTGATGGCGCATCAAGATTGATGTCTAATGATTTCGACGCAAGCGATCCTTATTTTGCTTATCCTTCAGCAAGTTTTGCATTTAATTATAAGCGCTTAAATATCTTAAAGGATGCTTCTTGGTTAAGCGATGGAAAGATAAGAGCATCGTATGGTATCACGGGTAAGGAGCCTTACAAGCTATATGCCTTAGGAACACGTTTAGTTACTACAACAAGTACTGGTGGTGGTTTTACATACGATCTTGCAAATGGTGGAAACAAAAATTTAACTCCTGAGGAAACCAAAAGTTTTGAAACGGGTTTTGAAGCAAGCTTTCTAAAAAATAGAATTGGTATTGATTTCACCTATTATACCTTAAACAGTCATAAACAGATTGTTTCTACTAGGATGAGTTATGGTACAGGTGCGGCACTTAGAGTTTTGAATGGTGGTGATGTGATTAATAAAGGGGTAGAGATTCAATTGAAGGGATCTCCTGTACGAACACAAAATTTTGATTGGGATATGACCTTCAATTTTGCGCATAATAAAGGAACAGTGAATTCTATCGGAGCAGATTTACCTGAGTTTTATGACTCTGATACCTGGTTAGGTGACGGCGTGCGTGCATCTGTATTTCCGGGATCAAGTACGGGAGCTTTAGGAGGATGGGTGAATGATAGAAATGCTGCCGGAGATTTATTGATCAATCCAGCAACAGGGCTTCCTATTCTGAAAAATTCAACAGACTTTTATTTAATAGGCGATAGAACGCCTAAGTTTAACTTAGGATTTGTAAATAACATCAGGTACAAAGATTTTAATCTTTCATTTCTCTTTGATTTAAGGGTTGGTGGAGATGTTTACAATCAAACGCAATATGAGCTATATAGAAGAGGGTTAAGTATGAAGACCCTTGATAGAGATGAGCCGCGAGTAATCACCGGAGTACTTAAAGATGGTCTAGAAAATACAGCAAATCCAACACGTAATACCATTGCTGTTACGCCAGCTGTAAATAGTAATTATTATAGCTCTACCACAGCAGGTATCGCGCCTGAAATGTTTGTTGAGCATAATATTAAAGCATTTCGATTAAGAGATGTAACATTGAATTATCAATTTCCTAGAAAGTTAATTCAAAGAACTGGGTTTATTTCAGACTTTGGTTTATACGTTACGCTAACGGATGTGTTTTTAATTACTAACTATTCAGGTATGGATCCCGATGTAAATGGTAACAATCCAAGTGTGGGTGGTTTAGGTGGTTATGGGATTGATTATGGAAACATGGGAAGACCACTTGGCGTGAATATCGGGTTAAGAATTAAATTGTAAAAAGTATTAAAATTATAAATTTTAATTATGAAAAGTATTAAGATAGCTTCTCTCATTGCAGTATTATTTTTGCTTGGGGGATGTAAGAAATGGCTCGATGTAAATACCGATCCTGCAACGCCTCAAACAGCAAAAGCGGAGCTGTATTTACCTCCAATTATGTCGCAAATGGCGATTAGTTCTGCACAAGATTATTATGTAATCTCAAAATATACCCAAAATATGCTTTCCCAGGATGTGACTGAAGCCGCGCTAAGCTGGGAAAAACACGGGTATCAGCCTGCTAATGACAATGGAGGGAACATTTGGCGGATGGTATATGTTTCTTCAGGTTTAAATTTAGAAGAATTAATTAAGGATTCTGAGAAGAACAATAAATGGACTTATGCAGGTATTGGATATGCAATTAAAGCTTGGGGTTTTCAGTTGTTGACGGATTCTCACGGCCCTGTTATATTAGATCAGGCTTTCGAAGAAGGACGTCTAAGTTTCAATTATCAAGATCAGCCGGAAGTTTACGCAAAAGTTAGAGAATGGTGTCAAAAAGCATTGGTTTGTTTTAATACACCAGATGGAGCGAATTATTCTGCTGTTTTAGCTGGTGCGTCGGGCGATTTAATGTATAAAGGAGATCGCGAAAAATGGAAAAAATTTATCTATGGATTATTGGCTCAGCAATATAGTCACTTAACGAATAAACCAGAATTTGCAAATCAATATGCGGATAGTGTTGTTAAGTATACAAATTTATCTTTTGCTACTGCAGCAGATGATGCCACAATTGCATTTAATGGTTTAACGGCGTATGTTAACGCAAGTAATACCGGTGATTCAAATCCATTAAGTCAAAATTTCGGGCAAATCACTTCTACATTGTATGGTAGAATTGGACAGCCAATTGTAGATTTGTTGACAGGTGGAGTTAGAGGTACAGCAGTCGCAAATCCTACAGCAACTTCTGCTGGAGTTGTAGACCCTCGTTTAACAAGAATGATTAACCCAATGTCTACACCAACGGTTCCAGCTACCAATAATGTTTATCGAGGGATTGTGGTTACCCTAGGCGATGGGGCAACAACAAAAACAATTCCACATGTTTTAGGTGCAGTGTCAGGAACAGCAGCGGTCCCATTTCCTGGGAAATATATTTTTGCAAATGCAGCAAGATACCCTATTATGAGTTATGCGCAACTTCAATTTGCTAAAGCAGAAGCGTTGTTTATAAAAGGAGATAAAGCAGGAGCGTATACTGCTTATATAAATGGAATTAAAGGGCATATGGATTTCGTAAACCTTTATGGAAGAAATGGCACAACCGTTGCCCCATCAATTACAACAGCTGAGATAAATGCTTATTTAGCTACTTCTGAAGTAGCGCAAAATGCCGCAAGCTTAACCATGGCTGATATAATGGCGCAAAAGTATATCGCTCAGTGGGGTTGGGCACAAATGGAACAATGGTGCGATTTACGTAAGTATCATTACGATTCAACTATTTTTAAAGCATACAAGCAATTAGAAACTTCACAATTCTATACCAATAATGGCGGAGCGAAGTATGCCTATAGAATTAGACCTAGATATAATTCAGAATATGTTTGGAATCGTAATGAATTAGCAAAATGGGGAGGCCTTGCGAATGATTACCATACAAAAGAGACTTGGTTTACTTTACCATAATTTTAATACATAGCAAAATGAAAATATTTTATAGCATATCTATTCTTTCTGTTTTGATTATTCTTGGCCTGGCTTCATGCACCAAAAATGAGATTAACTATGGAGAATATACTAAAATTACTGGAGATGAAGCGTTGTTGAAAGTTAATTACAACATAGCTTTAACAGCCAATCCAGGGGTACAAATTAAGGTTAATGGAACCAGAGTAAGTACCCTTATCACAAGTAGATATCCTTATCCTGGAGGCGGATACAATACAGGTGGTGATTCTAGACCAGATTATTTAACAATATCACCTGGAAATAACACGGTATCCATCGTTATACCCAAAAAAGGCACCAATATTGATTCTCTTGAGCTTTACAAAACATCTATTGTTACAGAGGCCGGTAAAAATTATACTTTACACGTAACAGATACAACAAGTACGACATCTTCAACAAAAAGTTTGTTGGTAACAGATGATTTTGCATTGCCTGACTCTGGCTTTGTTAAATATAGATTTGTGCATTTAATGCCGAATGTTGGAGCTCTGGATTTATATAATGGAACGACGCTTGTAGCAAAAAATCTATCTTATTTATCTGCAAGTGATTATTTTATACTGCCTACAGGTACACCAACTGGAACTGCTTGGAGTATCAGGTTAACAGGAACTGCACCAACATCAACAGCAATTGCTACTTATACGAGTGCCAGTACGATTACCAATCGTAGATCTTACACCGTATTTGCTACCGGCTATGCCGGTAGGACAGATGCGGTTCGGAAACCTTATTTATCTTTTTTCTTAATTAGATAATACAATTAAATTTTTTCTCATTGTTTTGGGCCAACGTTAATTACGTTGGCTTTTTTATTTATAGGCTAATTTTGAAAGTTTTTATACGCTTCAAGGTTTGCTATAAGCCACAACAAAAAAAGCCGAAGAAATAAATTCATCGGCTTTGCTAAAATCATTTTTGGATTAAATTATATAATCTTCAAACCCAAACTCAATTGAAATAAGCTTGGTCTTTGTTTATACATTTCGCTTTTGCTAATGTTTGAAACACCAGCCTCGTAACGTAAATCAAAAGAGATAGCACCCAAATCAACTCCAGCACCTGCTTGAATACCTAAAGCCTGATTTTTGTAATCGCTAAAGTTAGTCGCTTGTTGGAAACCAGAACTAAACGTAGAATTCTCGTCCAATACAAAGGAAATAACTGGTCCGGCCATTACACGGAAATTCAAATTCTTTGAACCAAATTTTGTTCCCACTAATACCGGAATATCCAAGGTTGTAAATTTCACTTTGTTTTCAGCAGATATAGTGGTTCCGTTTGTTTCAAAGCTGACAAATTTTGTTCCCTTGCTGCCAATATACGCCTCAGGTTGTAAGTATAATGAGCCACCAAAACGAGCCCAAGCTCCAACCACATAACCTAGTTGATTGTCTTCGTTGGTAAAGTCTGATTTAATTTTAGCGATGTTCATACCGGCCTTAACACCTAAATTAAAGCCTTGAGCCTGAGCGCTTACCCAGCCAACTGTGGCAAATACAATAGAGAAGATTAGTTTTTTCATTGTGTTTTGAATTAGTTTAAAAATCATGAAACCTACTTACGATAAAAGGCGCAACAAGGTTTCAATTGTTTGTAATTAATAATATGTTGATAGCACGATACAATTATCATGCTAAACTAATTACATAAAAATTTTTACGCTTGAAATTGGGGCGTTTTGTAGTCGAAAAATGGGAGAGAAGAGCGGTTTTTTTGTTGGCTAAGCCATTTAGAATCAAATTAATGATATATGGATGAAAAAAAATACCTGTAGCTGCGATAAATATTTTTTACTTTTGCTGCATAATAAAAAATGGTTATGGCTAATTTTCAACTAACAGAAGAAACTGCATTTAAGGTAAAAACAAAATTTTTAAGGAAATATCGCGATTTAGCGAATGAGCCTTTAGAGTTTACCCCTGGCAAAGAAGATCAGTTGGTTGAAGACCTTATGCGCTTAGTGAAACGCGATCGTACGTATGTAGAGTTTACGATTCAAAAAGCGTTGGCCGATACCAAAGGAAATCGCTTATAAAAACGATTTTCTATTCTGCCGGTTTATGTATTTTTTCTATTACGTAACCAATCAAGTGTAAGAATAGCTATTTTTAATCTTTATCTCTTTTTGTACATTTACCAAGTAAAGGTCTTTTTTCTATTCGGCTTAAAGACGGTAAATTAACACATAAGGTATGAAGAAAATAAAATATACTTTACTCGGTCTTGCAACCGGAGTAGCCATTCTATCTTTCTCTTTTAAAGAAGATTTATTTTTAGTTTCTAAAAACCTCGATATTTTTGCATCCCTTTATAAAGAACTGAACATTAATTATGTGGACGAAACCAATGCCACCAAATTGATGAAAACAGGTATTGATGCCATGTTGGATAGTTTAGATCCCTATACCGAGTATGTGCCCGAATCGGAAATACAAGATTACCGTTTAAAATATGTAAGCACCCAATACGGAGGCATAGGTGCCAGCACCGTGTTTATCAATGGAAAATTGTTTGTTACGGATGTAGGGGAGGGATATCCGGCCAATAAGCAAGATGTAAAAGCTGGCGATGAAGTCTTGAAAATTGATGGCGTTGCCGTTAAGGGAAAAGAGCGCTCAGAAATAAGTCAGATGTTGCGTGGGCCAAAAGGCACTCCCATTGATGTGGTTTTTGTACGCGAAGGTAAAGAACTTGCTAAAAAACTTATTCGAGAAGAAATAAAACAACCCAATGTATCGTATTCGGGTGTTTTAGAAAGCGGTTTGGGCTATATTAAATTAGATAAATTCTTAGAAAACTCTGGCCAGGAAGTAAAAGATGCATTGCTGAGCATCAACAAAGAAAATCCGAAAGGTATTATTTTGGATTTAAGAAATAACGGTGGAGGTATTTTACAAGAAGCGGTTAAAATTATCAATTTGTTCGTTAGTAAAGACATATTGGTTGTAACGCAAAAAGGTAAAAATGAAGAAAAAACAATCGCCTACAAAACACAGTTTCAACCTATCTCTCCATCCATTCCGTTGGTGGTGTTAGTAAATACCAATTCAGCATCTGCTTCTGAAATTGTAGCTGGTACTTTGCAAGATTTAGACCGTGCAATTATCATCGGTCAACGTAGTTATGGAAAAGGCTTGGTGCAACAAACGTTTAACTTGCCATACAACAGTTTGGTAAAAGTTACAGTGGCCAAATACTACACGGCATCTGGACGTTGTATTCAGAAACTCGATTATTCACATCGCGATGCGGATGGAACTGTTGAGCGTTTCGCAGATTCATTAATGGTGATGTATCAAACGAAAGCCGGCCGTAAGGTATATAGCGGAAATGGCGTGTATCCCGATTTACCGCTAGAGGCCGTTCGTCTAAGTCCTCTGACCATTTCGATGATCAATAAGAATCTGTTTTTTAATTACGCAAACAAGTATAGAAAAGAAAAACCAAGCATTTCAGCCGCTAAAACTTTTCAAATAACCGATGCCGATTACAATGCCTTTGTGGGTACTTTAGCAGACAAAGATTTAAGCTATCAAAGTCGAACCGAACGCTTGTTGGCCGATTTGCGCGCCGAAGCACAAAGGGAAAACAAATCAGAGGAAGTGAAGATGGATTTAGAAAATCTAAAATACAAATTGACCTCTTCAAAGAGATCCGATTTAACGCTACACAAAGCTGAAATAAAACGGGTGTTGGAAACGCAAATTGTAAGCCGCTATTATTATGAAAAGGGGCGAATAGAACAAAGTTTCCAATACGATAAAGAACTGAGTGCAGCAAAAACACTACTGACCAATCAACCGCAAATGTTGGCCATTTTAAATGGAGACGGTACGTATAAAGAAATTGGTAAACCTGGTAAAGAAATGGCCGCCGCTAATTAATAAATAAAATTCTGTTTTAGAAAGAATGATCAAAAAGAACCACCTAGTTGCAGCATTGTTGCTTCTTTTACCGCTGTTTAAAGCGGATGCACAAATTAGTACCCAAATGCTGCATGCAAATTGGGTGTTTCAAGAACAAGATGCTAAAGAATGGTATCCTGCGGAAGTTCCCGGCGAGGTGCATACCGATTTGCTTGCTAATAAATTAATTCCCGATCCGTTTTACCGCAATAACGAGCGAAAAGTACAATGGATAGAAAAAGAAAATTGGGATTATAAAACGGAATTTGACCTTTCGAATCAGGTATTTGCACAGAAAAATATCGACTTGGTTTTCGATGGTTTGGATACCTATGCAGATGTTTCTTTAAACGGTAAACTCATTTTGCAAGCCAACAACATGTTTCGCCAATGGCGGATAAATGTTAAAGCTCAGGTAAAAGCGAAAGAAAATAAACTTTTTATTCGTTTCCATTCCGCTCAAAATACCATCGATTCTTTAGCAAAAGCCGATATGCCGTATGTTATTCCCGATAATCCTCGCGCCTATGTGCGCAAAGCGCAGTTTCATTTTGGATGGGATTGGGGGCCGAAATTAACAGGCGTTGGGATTTGGAAATCCGTTCGAATAGAAGCCTATAATCAGTTGCCGGCTGAGCCTCGATTTGTACCTCCAATAAAGGTAGAGTTGGTGCAGCAGCCTGATCAACAAGGGAAATCTTTTTTCTTTAAAATCAACGGTAAATCGATTTACATGAAAGGAGCAAACTATATCCCTTCTGATGCATTGGTAACCCGGATGAAGAAAGACGATTACCGCAAGATGTTGATGATGGCCAAAAAAGCGAACATGAACATGCTGCGGATTTGGGGTGGAGGTATTTATGAAAGTGACGATTTTTACGATTTATGCGATTCGTTAAATATTCATGTGTGGCAAGATTTTATGTTTGCGGGTGCAATGGTTCCTGGAGATAAAGCTTTCTTTGATAATGTACGAGAAGAGGTGTTGTATCAAGTAAAGCGCTTGCGCAGGCATAAAAGCATTGTTCTATGGTGTGGTAACAACGAAATCGACGAAGCTTTTAACCGCTGGGGCTGGCAAAATCAGTTTCGGATTGCTCCAAAGGATTCAGCAAAATTATGGAACGATTACACGCGGTTATTTAGAGATAGCATTCCGAAATGGATAAAAATGCTCGATGATAGCCGCCCCTACATAAGTTCTTCGCCAAAATATGGATGGGGTGTTAAAACGAGCTTTACCCAAGGCGATAGCCATTACTGGGGTGTTTGGTGGGGTGGCGAACCTTTTGAGGTTTTTGAGCAAAAAACAGGGCGATTTGTGAGTGAATACGGCATGCAGGCAATGCCCAACTATTCAAGCACCTTGGCCATTAGCGAACCACAAGATCGGTATTTGTTTTCAAGTGTTCTTCAAACGCATCAGCGCGCCGGCAATGGATTTGCTAAAATAGAAGGGTATTTGAAAATGTACATGATTGATTCGGCAAAGATTAATAAATTATCGGTCCAAGATTATACCTATTTAACACAATGTGTGCAGTATTATGGCTTTAAGAACATGATATTAATCCATCGCAGCAAAGCACCATACAACATGGGCACCTTACTTTGGCAACTGAACGATTGTTGGCCAGTAGCTAGCTGGAGCATTACCGATTATTACAACCGGAGTCCGAAGGCAGCTTGGTATGCAGTTAAAGAAGCGTACCGCGACGATAATAAGCTGCAAAGAGATGTTGTTAAGCCGAAAGATTTAGCTTTACATAATCCGCATATAACGATTAAGGAAACAGCAAATGGCTTGGTTTTGAAAGCCAGTAGTTTTGCCAAATATGTGTACATCGATGTACAAAATTATACTGGCACGCTCAGTGATAATTACTTCGATTTGGAACCGAATAAAGAGAAAATCATCACGTTTGATACGCCAATACAGCAACCAACAATTACCGTTACATCCCTTTGGGACGTTTATCAAAAATATAAATAGAAAGAAGCGAATTTGCTTTGAAAACAAACTAATCACAAATGAAAAAGCGTAAATTATTTTTATTGTTAGGAGCATTTTTTGTGGCAAACCACTCGTTTGCGCAGCAGAATAGTTCATTAACACAGTATGTAGATCCGTTTATTGGGTCGGCAAAACACGGACACGTTTTCGTAGGGGCGAATGTTCCTTTTGGTGCCGTGCAATTAGGTCCAAATAATATTATAGAAGGATGGGATTGGTGTAGCGGATACAATTATAAAAGCAATACCATTACAGGCTTTGCCCATACCCATTTAAGTGGCACAGGTATAGGCGATTTAGGCGACGTTTCCATTTTGCCAACAACCGGAAAAACCTTGCTTCAAAAAGGGAAAACAGCCGATGCACCGAATGGATATTTGTCGACCTTTTCACATCAGAACGAAATAGCAAAGGCTGGATATTACAGTGTTTTGCTTGATAAATATAACATCAAGGCAGAGCTGACCACGACAGAACGTGTGGGTTTTCACCGATATACTTTTCCAAAAAATGCAGTAACCCCTCATGTGATGATCGATCTGTCGGAAGGTATGGGATGGGATAAAACAACTGAGGCTGTATTTGAGCAAGTAGATGCAACAACCATTACGGGTTACCGTTACTCTAAAGGTTGGGCCAATGATCAACGTGTGTTTTTTGCCATTAAATTGTCGCAACCATTCACAAAATGCACATTCTACGACGATAGTACGGCCCTCAACGGGAAAGAAGCAAAGGCAATTAAGCTGAAAGCGGTGGTAGATTTTGCGAAAATACCCAACGATTTACTTCAAATTAAAGTAGCTATTTCGCCAGTGAGCACAGAAAATGCGCTATTAAATTTAAAAACGGAATTGCCAGGATGGGATTTTGCCAATACGGTGAAACAAGCGGATGCGAAATGGCAAAGGGAATTAAGTAAAGTACAAATTGAGGCTAGCGTACGAACAAAGAAAATATTTTATACCGCGTTGTTTCATACCATGGTTGCACCATCTTTATTTAACGACGTAAACAAAGATTATAGAGGAGCTGATCAGAAAGTTTATCGCCAGGCTAACTTTAATAATTTAACTACCTTCTCTTTGTGGGATACGTATCGCGCCGCGCATCCGTTGTATACCATCCTTCATCCTGAAAAAGTAAAAGATGTTATCAATACCATGTTGGCTATTTACAAAGAGCAAGGTAAATTGCCGGTTTGGCATTTGGTAGGCAACGAAACCAATACGATGGTAGGGTATCACGCTGTTCCGGTAATTGTAGATGCTTATTTAAAAGGTTTTCGGGGCTTTGATGTTGCTTTGGCGTATGAGGCCATTAAGCAATCTGCCATGCAAAAAACAGACGGTATCCAGTACATTCAAGAGCTAAAATACATCCCGGCTGATAAAGTAGGAGAATCGGTAGCGAAAGCGCTGGAGTATGCGATAGATGATTATTGCATCGCCATGATGGCAAAAGCCTTAAACAAGACTGCGGATTATACGTATTTTATGAAGCGAGCGATGTTGTACAAAGAATATTTTGATCCGAACGTACAGTTTATGCGCGGAAAAATGACCGATGGAACATGGCATGTGCCTTTTAGTCCTTTAGCGTCTAAGCACCGAGATGATGATTATACCGAAGGGAATGCTTGGCAATATACGTGGTTGGTTCCACAAGACCCAGAGGGATTAATAAAATTGTTTGGTAGTGAAAAGCAATTCGTAACCAAGCTCGATTCTTTGTTTACAGTACCTGCTGAGTTAGCGAAGGGAAGTTCGCCGGATATATCGGGTTTGATTGGAAACTATGCACAAGGGAATGAGCCAGGGCATCATATTCCGTATATGTATGCCTACGCGGGACAGCCTTGGAAAACAGCTGATTTAATTCGTAAAATAGATAAAGAGTTTTTCACCGATCAAACCGATGGCTTGTGCGGCAATGAGGATGTTGGCCAAATGAGTGCTTGGTATATCCTATCGGCATTGGGCTTTTACGAAGTGAATCCGGCAAATAACACCTTTATTTTTGGTTCACCGCTGCTAAATAGTGCCAGTATTAAAGTTGCGAACAATAAAAAATTCGATATCAAAGTGCTGAATAATAGCGATGAAAATAAATACATCCAGAAAATTGTATTGAACGGGAAACCCTACACAAAATCATATATTTTGTTCGAAAATATTGCTGCTGGTGGTACTATGCAGATTTACATGGGGAATAAGCCTTCAGCATCTTGGGGGGTAAATCCAGCAGATAGACCTGTTTCTAGGAAATAACCAGGCTAGAAATAATTTAAAAAACCTTCACCTGTTTACGTTAAGAATTGGTGGGGGTTTTTTGTTTTTTGGGACTATTAATTGCTTTGGAAAAAGGGGCAGTAGAGGTGAATTGATATTGCGCGCGTAGCAAAGCTAACAACTTCCTAATTAGAGATGCTTTTCCGAATAATCGGAACACGTTGTGCCGCAGCATGACAGCAAAATTTTGAGCGACATACTTGTAAAACAAACGTTCAAAAAGCAGTCAGGAACAGAAGAACGCCCGTCAATCCCCAGCAGCGGGAGAAAATAAAAACAGCTACAGAAACATTCGAATGTGTACTACCGAGCATTGTTCTATTCAGTTTTGTGGGAGAAACAAATTTTTTTACAAAACCAATCTCCACAAAACCTAGCGAGACTGTTTTTGTTTTGAGCAAAGGCCTTGTGGGTAAAGCTGCCTAGCCGGATTGACAAAGGCTTTTGTTTACTTTTGGCCTACAAAAGTAAATTGCCCTGCCGGCAAAAGAGGCAGGAAAGGGGAAAGTCCGAAAGTTCGGAGTCCCTGTCGGCAAGAGACAGGAAAGAAAAGAGGGAGGCTAAACGAGTAAAGGAATACATTTTTTTACCACAGAGTGCACCAAGTATTACCACAGCGGGTAAAGAGTTATGTTTTGCTACTGTAGCCAACAATCATTCGCTGTCATAGAGCACAGAATCTCAAATATAAAATTGCTTAAACATAAAAAAAGGATGTTCCGTTTATGTGAACATCCTTTTACTTATCTATAGAATTTGATTTTAAGATACGCCGTGAAGCTTCACTTTTAATCCATCCATGTTGTTATTTAATTGCAATTGGCAAGCCAAACGCGAGTTTGGTAATAAATCAGGAAGCGTATCAAGCATGGCATATTCGTCATCGCTCATTTCATTTAATTTTTCTTCGCCTTCCAATACATCCACGCAGCAAGTAGCACATAAAGCCATTCCGCCGCAAGTAGCCAAAACATCGTACTCTGATGCCTTTAAAAACTCCATTAAGCTTAAACCCATATCGGTTGGTGCTTCGTGAGTAGTTACAGAACCATCCGGTTCTTGCATGTATATTGTAATGTTATTTTCCATTTTAAGCTCGCTTTTATGCTGCAAATATAACAGAATGCTTAAAATTCTGAAACTCCGTTAACGGTTGTGTATTTCATGGTATATTTTACCCCCGGATTCATGTACGAATACGCACTATGACTCATTAAAGCAGCTTCGTGGAAACCACATAAGATTAGCTTTAATTTGTTTGTATACGTATTGATATCGCCAATGGCATAAATACCCGGAATGTTAGTTGAATAATCATCGGTATTAACCTCGATTGCACTTTTGCTGATGTTTAAGTTCCAGTTTTCGATTGGTCCTAACTTAGGACTTAAGCCAAACAAAGGAATCAAGTGATCGGCATTCACAACCGTTTTTTCCATGCTGCGGTTTTGGATAATTTCTACTTGTTCCAATTTATCGCCACCATAAACAGCATTTAAGTTGCTATTTAAGATTAAGTTGATTTTTCCGCTTTCGGCAAGAGCCATTACTTTTGCTACTGAGTCAGGCGCTCCACGGAAACTTTCGCTTCGGTGTACCAAAGTCAGTTCAGAACAAACCTCAGCCAAATAAATGGTCCAGTCTAAGGCCGAGTCACCACCACCTGCAATAACCATTTTTTGATCGCGGTATTTCTCCGGATCTAAAATCATGTAGTTAACCCCTTTTCCATTTTCGAAATTTTCAAGGTTTTCTACTGCAGGTTTACGTGGCTCAAAACAACCTAAACCGCCAGCAATAACTACTACTTTTGCTTCGATTACCGTTCCCATATTGGTGGTTAACACGAAATCGGCTTCACCACGTTTTTCTAAGCCTTCAATTCTTTCGCCCAAAGTAAATGTAGGATGAAAGGGCTTAGCTTGCTCCATTAAGTTATCAATTAACTCTTGAGCCAATACAGAAGGATAACCAGGGATATCGTATATCGGTTTTTTAGGGTATATTTCAGAAAGTTGACCGCCCACTTGTGGTAGGTAATCAATTAAATGACAACGCATTTTTAATAATCCAGCCTCGAAAATGGCAAACAAACCAACTGGGCCAGCGCCAATAATGGCTATATCAGTAGAGATCATGTAAAAAAATTTGTGCCAAAGTTACAAAATAAACCGTTATTAAACACCTTATTTAGAAGTATTCTATATAATTTTGTATTTGGCCGTTATTCAATATTTTATATGTTTTAAAGTTCAACAAAGCGAAAGATTGCTTCTATTTGCAAACATAATAAAATTATAATTGGTCTATAGGGTTACTAGATTATTTTAATTTTGTTGTTTTTTATTGTAAACACATAGATTTTGATTATTTCTATAGTAAAATAGACCCTAATATTTCTGTTAATTATAAATATCGATTCTTAATAGTAAGATTAAAATAATAGAAACGAATTAAAGCTAATTTTTTTAGTAATTTCTTTTGTGTATTTTAATTTTTATTATAGATTTGTAACCATTGCATAATGTTTTATAATTTGGTTATGAGTGAATATTTGACGCTTTCTGAGACTGCAGAATTACTAGGGAAAAATAAAGAGACATTAAGACGTTGGGATAGAGAGGGAAAGTTGATTGCTGTTCGTGAGCCAATGAGTAATTATAGAGTTTATCGTAAGGCGGAGGTGATGGAGCTCTTTTCTGATTTTCTTCATGTTGATTTAAACGAAACTGTTTCAAACCAGGTTGCACCACTTCATGAGTATAAAGTTTTGGAATTGTTTGCAGGAGCTGGAGGTCTAGCTGTGGGAATGGAAAAGGCTGGACTGAAATGCGTTGCATTAAACGAGATCGATAAATATGCGTGTCAAACGTTGCGTAAAAATAGAGCTCATTGGAATGTACTCGAAGGAGATATTAAAACTTTTGATTTTTCCGAGTATGCTAACAAAGTTGATGTGGTTACTGGTGGTTTTCCGTGCCAAGCATTTAGTTATGCGGGAAAAAAATTAGGCTTAGCCGACGCTCGAGGTACACTGTTTTATGAGTTTGCTAGAGTGGTACAGGAAGTAAATCCTCTGATTTGTATTGGTGAAAATGTGCGAGGTTTATTGAGTCATGAAAATGGGAAAACTTTGCAGGGAATGATTTCTATTTTGGATGAAATAGGCTATAATGTAGTCCCTGTACAAGTTTTGAAGGCGATAGATTACAAAGTTCCTCAAAAAAGAGAGCGGTTGATATTAGTGGGAGTTAGAAAGGATATTAACTTAAAATATGAATATCCAAGACCGTATAAGAAGGTTTATAATTTAAAGGATGCTTTAAAAAAGGGAGAGTTATTTGATTGTAATGTACCTAAATCTACCGGAGCAAAATATCCATTGAGTAAAAAGGAAGTTTTGGATTTAGTACCTCCAAAAGGATATTGGCGTGATTTACCTTTGGATATTCAAAAAGAATTTATGGGAGGAAGTTTTTATTTGGGAGGAGGAAAAACAGGTATTGCAAGAAGAATAGGCTGGGACGAACCTTGTTTAACTTTAACCTGTAGCCCTGCTCAAAAGCAAACTGAAAGATGCCATCCAGATGAAACTCGACCATTTACGGTTAGAGAATACGCGAGGATACAGACTTTTCCTGATGATTGGGAGTTTGTAGGATCTTTAGTTCAGCAATACAAGCAAATCGGTAATGCAGTTCCTGTTAATTTAGGGCGCGAAATTGGATATTCTATTGTTAAATTTTTGAATGACTATTACAATTTTTCGAATCCCAAATAGTAGCTATAGTTCTCAAATGTAATTTGGTCAATAATGTTGCGGTTAGACTTTTTGGTTTCCAATGTAATTTCGTTTAATGCTGAATTTTCTTTGGTCATATGGTCATTTTCATTAGTCTTTAGGTAATCACTAATTGCTTTTGGCAAGGTTTTGTATAATTGAAAAAGTGCATCATCTTGCCCAGAAAGTAAAGTATAAAATTGATCGCCTGAGATTTTGAAAACTCTTGAATGGCTGTATTCTTTGCCGTTGATTTCTCCTTTCCAATGTTCATTAAAACTTCCTTTTGCTAAAATCTGAACCCAATAGCATTTCGCCTTTTTGTAGTCGTCAGCATACCGTGCCAATTTTTGAAATAAGGCCTCAGCCGAACTACTATTCATTGTATTGTGTTTGTTTTTAATATCGGCAAAAAGAGTGCCGTCGCTTGCTTTGATGTCAAAACCACTTAATTTTCCAACTTCATAGCCATTTATTCCTCCTAAAATTTGTTCATGAAACGTGCCAATTGAATTATTAATAGATTTATCAATTTGACGAAGGATTTCTGATTGGATTAGGTCTTCTTCGTTGATATTATTGAACTGAGCGTCAAAAGTAAGTTTGATGGTGTCGACTTTATTTGTGTAGAGAGTTCTCTTTGTGATGTTGTTTTTGGCTCGCAAATATGCCTTGTGTAAATTTTTAATACAATTGAATAAATGTTCATCGGAAATAAAATTTAGATAGTTGTTTGCCATTGCTTTAAGTCGTTTTTTAACGAAATTAAAATAATTAATAATAGAAATAATTAATTATTTGATTTTTGTTGATGTAGAAAGTATTCAAGCTAATGTTTTTGTTCTTTTTGCTCTTTCTTCTTTTTGACTTAACTTTGATTTTCTCATGACTAAAAATATTTATTTCGCATCCGATTTTCATTTAGGTACGCCTAGTTACGCGGCAAGTCGCGCTAGGGAAAAACGTATTGTTAAATGGCTCGACTTTATTGAGCCCACTTGTAGCGAGCTTTTTTTAATGGGCGATGTATTTGATTTTTGGTTTGAATACGCCAAAGTTGTTCCAAAAGGCTTTATTCGTTTTCAAGGCAAATTAGCTGAAATGGCCGATAAAGGCATCAAAATTTACTTTTTTAAAGGTAACCACGATATGTGGGTGCGCGATTATTTTACCCAAGAAATTGGGTTGGAAATAATTAGCGATGAACTGATTATTGAACGAGGGGGCAAGAAATTTTATTTGCATCATGGCGATGGTTTAGGCCCGGGGGATTCTAAGTATAAATTTTTGCGTAAAATTTTCAGAAGTAAAACCTGTCAATGGTTGTTTGCACGTATTCACCCTAATTTGGGTATTGGTATTGCCGATTATTGGAGCAAAAGTAGTCGTGCGGCGAGTGACCCAGAGGAGGTTTTTTTTGGGATTGATAAAGAATGGTTAGCCATTTACGCGAAGGAACAATTGCAAAAGGAGCATTTCGATTACTTCATTTTTGGGCACCGACATTTGCCAATGGATTTGGATTTGGGTAACGGGAGTCGGTATGTGAATATTGGCGAATGGCTTTCGTACGATTCGTATGGTGTGTTTGATGGGCAGGATTTGCATTTGAAATACTTTAATAGAGAATAAAGATAAAGGAGCAAGGAACAAAGATCTTAAGTATTAAGACAGCAGGGAGTAGAGAGTCCAAAGTCCTTTAGTCTTAAGCCCAAAGTTGAAAGTGGTAAAAAGTTGAAAGCCCAAAGCGAAGTATCAAGACTGATTTTATTAGTTCCCTAATGACTAATTGAACAACTCACTACTTCATCAATTCACAATTTTGTCGGTCCCTACAATTTAGCAATTCCCGCAGTTTTACACGTTTACCAATTCACTACGCCCTATTCACTACTTACTATTCAGCTTTTTTGCTTATTTTTGCATTTCCTAATTTTTGGCGGTATGCTGATGAGTAGGGATTTTCATTTTTTGCAAAGAATATGTTAGATAAATTAGAAGCAATAAAGTTGCGTTGGGAAGATGTGGAGGAGCAATTGAGTAATCCTGATGTGGTGCAGGATATGAAACGTTTTGCAGCTTTAAATAAAGAATATAAAGATTTGGGCAAGATTGTAGACGAATATAAAATCTACAAGAATGTGATGAGCAATATTGAGGCAAATAAAGAGATTTTAGTAACCGAAAAGGATGCCGAGATGCGTGAAATGGCGAAGGAGGAGTTGGATTTATTGCTGAAACAACAGGAAGAAATGGAAAGTAACATTCGTTTGATGTTGATTCCAAAAGATCCGGAGGATGCTAAGAATGCGGTGTTTGAGATTCGTGGTGGTACCGGGGGAGATGAAGCGGCGCTTTTTGCGGGCGATTTATACCGCATGTACACACGTTATTTTGAGACCAAAGGCTGGGCTGTGGAAACGGTTGATGTAACGGAAGGTACTGCAGGTGGTTACAAAGAGGTTATTTTGAAGGTGAGTGGCGAGGACGTTTACGGACAGTTGAAATACGAAAGTGGTGTACACCGTGTACAACGCGTGCCGGATACGGAAACGCAAGGTCGTGTGCATACTTCGGCGGCATCGGTAGCGGTTTTGCCTGAAGCAGAGGAGATTGATTTGTACATTAATCCGGCAGATATTGAATTGCAAACGTCGCGTTCAGGTGGTGCTGGTGGACAGAATGTAAACAAGGTAGAAACCAAAGTGCAATTAACACATAAACCATCGGGTATTGTAGTGGTTTGCCAACGTGAGCGTTCGCAATTGGGTAACCGTATTATTGCCATGGAGATGTTGCGTAGTAAGTTATACGACATTGAATTGCAGAAAAAGAATGGCGATATTGCAGCAAAACGTAAAACAATGGTATCAACAGGAGACCGTTCGGCGAAGATTAGAACTTATAATTATCCACAAGGACGTGTGACCGAACACCGTATTGGTTTAACGATGTATAACCTTCCAACCATCATGGATGGTGAAATTCAAGAGATTATTGATGCCTTGCAGTTTGCTGAAAATGCTGAAAAAATGCAAGAAGGCGCTGTAGGATAGTTGCTTACAATTATTTTAAAATAAATGTTGCAAATAAGGATATTGTGCCTATATTTGCAACCTCGAAAGGGATAAGCGATTTAACCCTGAGGAAATAATAGAAACGGAGTGGTAGTTCAGCTGGTTAGAATGCCTGCCTGTCACGCAGGAGGTCGCGGGTTCGAGTCCCGTCCATTCCGCAAAAAGCCTTAACTTAATTAGTTAGGGCTTTTCTATACTTGACATATACAGGTAGCAATACCTAAAAATTTTAACGGAGTGGTAGTTCAGCTGGTTAGAATGCCTGCCTGTCACGCAGGAGGTCGCGGGTTCGAGTCCCGTCCATTCCGCAAGAAAAAGCCTTAACTTGGAAAAAGTTAAGGCTTTTTTGTTTTCCCGAAAATCCGAAGTATTATTTTGTACGGCTTATGGTATAAGGTTTGGCCTTCTGTTTGGGAAATTGGTTCTGCCTGGTAGATATTTTTACCAACTTGCTTAAAACTTATATGGTAATCGGGTGCTAAACCGGTTATTGTTGCAATTGGTTTGCCGTTGATATGATAATAAACTGCATGAAACCGACACTTAATAGTATTTAATCATGTGCTTTATGCAGATTGAAAAAAGCGCGATTACAGGTTATTAACCTCAAAGCCTCTGTAGCTAAGCATTTCTGCCGAATGAAAAACAACAAGCTTTAGGTTTAAATGATTGATAATTGCTTTCGCTTGCTGAATAGTGCTGTGTAAATTATTAATACCTCTAATTTCAATGCCTTTTGTCATAACTTTGAATTTGCTTGGTTCAAATTTGTTGATGAATTTCTGCAAATCTGAACTTATGTTTAAACGCGTGTTTTCCATTTCGAACTATATATTTTATTTAGCACAAAACAATATAAATAGTTTTAACTCATTGTGTAGTTTATGTTATGTTCTAAACAATTGTTGAGAATGTACGCTTCTTTAGAAAATAATCTTAGACTCATCTAAATATTTGTGCCCCCTTAATTCCAGTTGCTTAACTTCTTCTTCGTACTAATACTTATGCGCTAGAATAAATAGTTCTCAATTCGAAAGGAATAGCCCAAGATAAAATTTTTGTTGTGGTTGTTTTGATAATTTGCTTATAAATAATCTTCGAATTTAACGCTGCGTTTAAGGATTTGTTCGCCTACTAAAATAACAATTTTTAGACTTTTCTTAATATCTGCTACAGCCTAGTTCGCTTCTAATTAAAGGAAAAGTGTAGAATAGTTTAAGTTTTTGTTAAAATATTTATCGATTTGCTTAATGGTTCGTTTGTGTTTTTTGTAGTATAATTGAGTATGTTTAAATCTACTGAATGGAATATGATTTGTTTACATGGTAATATAAAAATGAAGTGCTTCTGCTTTTGTCTTTTCTTGGGTGTGTCATTTTTGTCCTGCAAGAAAAGTGAGCCTGCGATTACCAAGAATGAACCAACTGTTGCCCAAAAAAAGGATTACAGTGATTTTGGCTTTGATGAAATGGCAGCGAGATCGGGCTACTATATAAAGGACACTATTTGGACTGATGGGGAAATTAAAGGATTTTCGTTAAGTAGAAATTTGGAATCCCCATTTTTGTACCCGTTTGATAATAATAATAATGGTTTATACTTAGGTCTAGCAGTGGATGGAGAGTATTTTAAGGAAAGTAATGGCCAGTTTAAGGAGTACTTAAAGTTTTCAAAAAGCAACGATGGTTATGTTAGGGCAGATGCGTACTATGTTAATTTACCGAGGGATAGAAGAAATGTTAAAATAAACGAACTCAATGACGTAGATAGTCTGGTAAAGGATTACCTGTTAGGGCAAAAACCAAGTGTATATGGCTTTTCACGGTATTTGTACCATTCCTTTTCATCGTATAACCAATTACGATTATTTTTTGGAGAAAACATAGATATTCGGAAGCTCTTCAATGTCGACAAAGGTGAAAGTCTTTCTAAAGATGAAAATGGGTTGGTTTGTTATAATGTAAAGGAAACTATTGGGTTGAAATTTATGTTAGATAATAGACCTTTTTTCACTTCCCCCTTTAGTCTTGATGAATTAAAAAGGGATGAGGCAAGCTATATCAGTAAAGTAACCTACGGAAAGGTAAGTATAATGACCATTCGTTCTACATTAGAATGGAGAGCACTAAGAGCGATTGTTGAAAAGGTTTCAGTAGGACAAGCTCTTTCAAGTATTGAACTAGACACATTGAAAACCGCAAAAGCATATACCTGCCTGATAGGCTATAGTTTAGCAGATCAAGAAAAAATGAAAAGGGCCGATGGTGTTTTTGAAATTGTAAAGACATTTTTATCTATTACGAATGTGCCAACGGCTTCAAATAAATTTGATGGCGGCACATTTAGTTATGGGGATTATGGCGTACCTCTTTTCTTTGAAGTGAATAGCGCTTATTCTAGTAGCAAATTTCTAAAGAATTTTACTTATTCAAAAACCATAAAATTTTAACAAGATGAGAAGAACTATCGTATTACCACTATTGTTTATTTCCTTTCTTTTTGCTTGTAAAAAGGAAGGGAAAAATTCTTTACAGGAAGAAAAACAGACAGATTTATTAAGTGTTTTTAAAGATAAAATGACAGCTCCAAAACCTGTCGTAAATTTAAGTAGTCAATCAACAAATTCAAAAGGATTAATTGCTGCTAGAAAGATTAGTAGTACAGTGACAGACGTTACAACTTGGGCTAATAATCAAGGGAAAACGCTTACGGTTGAATCTGACGATATCCTTATTTCCAATGAAAATTATGATTTTGCTTATCCAGGCGCAATATTTGATAGTAAAGAAATAGTCAATGACTATGTATTTGTCCCCTTTGGTGATAGAGATTATGACGTGCTTCCAATAAGAGCAAGTTTATCTATTCCTGGAACTAATGTTGGCGATAAAATTGAATATCCTAGTCTTGACGCTACTCGCAATTTTGTAGGGCAGATAGTGGCGAGACAGGGTAATGTTCCTCAGATTAATAGTTTTTCGTATACTTCAAGTCAATTTACAGATTACAATGAGCTTAAGTATACCTTTGGAGCAAATGTAAATGTCGGTGTTTCTGGAGATGGGACTAAAATCAAAAAGAGGACTGGTGTTATAGCTAAATTTACTCAAGAGAATTTTACAGTAGATATGTCATTACCCAAAAGAACGGAACTAATTAGTATTTCTGATGCAAAATTATTGATGGTTGATTATGCTCCGGTTTATGTGAATTCGGTAACTTATGGAAGATCTGGAGTTTATATTGCTGAAACGGATGCTTCTTACGAAGATTTTAATCTTGCCTTTAAAGCGGGACTAAATATTGGGGTTGTGAAATCTGATGTCAATCTTACCCTTGCCCAGAAGCAACTATTGGATAAAGCGCAAATAACCATCTATATGAAGTTCGGGCCAGGAAAAGCATTTACGAAAACTGTTAATAGCTACGAGGATTTTAAAAATGCTATGATTGAGGGGGCTGACGTAGCAAGTGATAGCTATGGAGGGCCTATTTCTTTTAGAATGAGGAATTTAAGCAATTTTTCGCTATTCAAAACGGTATTTAAAATCGATTTGAGAAATTAATCAGACTCATTTTATGAAAGCTATCTTTTTTAAGTCAACAAAAATGTTGTGGCATACTGCTTTTTGTTTTCTACTTCTCCAATGTACTTTTTTTAGTAGTTGTCGAAAACAGGAAATAAGTCCTACGTCTTTAAATGAGAGGAATAAAATCCTTTCAAAGAATGTAGCGAAGAAAGTGCTTTATAACCTACCTGTAGAATCGTCTAGCTTCACTGTAATGGATGATAATGCTGAGGCTGTGTATCTTGGAAGCATTTTATCTGGCAAGCAACTGGTAGATTTGTCGGAATTCAATCCTATTGTGAATTATCAAAAATTACCGATAAGGATTAGTTGCTCATTTCCGGGAAGTAATGTTGGAGGAATAATATCTGTACCCAGAATGTCTTCATATTGGCAAACAATACAAGATATCTTGAGGAAGAATAATTTTTCAGGCACCCAAATTGGATCATTTACATATAATTATAGACCTTTTGGTGATTATGATGAAATAAGAAAAGAGTTTGGAACTAATTTAAGTGTAAGACGATTATTCTCATCATCATCTTCAAGTTTGACCAGTTCAGTAACAACAATTAAGAGAAAATTTGGCTTTGTGGTTAGTTTCGAAGTAGAAAATTTTACAGCTGATATTTCTCTGCCAAGAAGAAGTGAATTGGTAAATGATGCAGATTTTGCAAGTCTTAGTACTTCAGTAGAGAATCCTGTCTACATAAGTTCCATTTCATATGGCCAAAAAGGAATTATAGGTGTTGAAACCGATGTAAGTATAGAAGAAACAAATAGGGCATTTAGTAAGGTTACCAATAAAATATTCAAGAAAACCACTGAGTTAATTACTGAAAATGAGAAAAAACTTATAAGTCAGTCTTCAGTTTATCTTTTTTTGGTTGGGGGAGCAAATTCTGGTAGAGCTATGGTTATTAATGATTATACGTCATTTATTACGTATGTTACATCTTTAGGTGATTTCTCTGCTAGTAATCCGGGTTATCCTATAAGCTTTAGGATGCGCAAATTAAAAGATAATACTTTATTCAAACTCGGCATACAAATGCCATAATAGCTTTTTATGAGAACGTATTTTTTTTGTTTTTTGTTTTTTACAATTGCTATGAGTAGTTGTTCAAAAAAGGATTATATGATTCCGAGTGGCATTGACAAAGTAAATGTATTAAGTCCGCCAAAAATGAGTGCTATAAAAATAGATCGAGCAACAATTTCTGCTTTTAATAGTTCCGTGACCATTGGAGAGCTGTTTAATAGCAAAAAACTTAATATAAATGGAATTATGTCTGGAGGTAATGGCCCGAAACTTATTGGTGCTGTATATGTGAACCCAGGGGAGTTTTGGACTGGAAATCAGGTTGGAATCACCTATAAAGGTTATGCAGACGAATTTACAATGCTTCCTGAGTGGTTTGGACAGTTGGATAATTTTTATTTAGGATCACTTATTAAAGGAAACACCATATCTTCTCTTGAAATGATACCATTGTCAGAAAGGCTTGGTGAATATGCATCAAAGCCAATAAGTGTGTCTATATCTCTTCCATTGAAAACGGTTTCTGGAGTTTATAATCCTACAGAACTTAGGTCTTCGGAATTTTATGGTAGATTATTGCAAGCCAACGGTATGCAAGACATACAGCGATCTGCTTTTAGTTTCAATCTACAAGAATTTACATATTACGATGAACTGAAAACAGTTTTCGGGTCTAATGTAAAGGTTAATACTCTTTTTTTTAGTTCCGGTTCAACCTCTGTAAACGGGGCTTTAAAGATTTCAAAATCTACAGGCCTCATTGCCAAGTTTACACAGAAAAATTTTTCACTTAATATGGATGTTCCTATACAAGGAGAGCTTTATGATAATTTAAATATTGCTGCACTTGCTGGTCAATGGCCTGCCTATATTAGTTCCGTCGCTTATGGATCAACAGGGGTTCTAGTAATAGAAAGCGACGAGGATAAAGAAACAGTCAATAGTGCCTATACGAAGGCTTTTTCTGTATTGGGGGGATTGGCTACAGGAGGTACGACTCTTACCGAATTTGAGAAGGGAGTAATAGGTAAATCTACAATGAAAGTGTATTTTGTTGGTCCAAGCGGGGCTGAAGCAGTTAAGAGCATTTTTTCATTTGATGAATTGGCTGGATATATTAATAGGGGAGCAAGCTTTTCCCCCCAGTCCCCAGGTGTTCCGATTTCTTTCAAGATGAAGTCGCTTCCAGATCATAAAACCTTAAAAAATAATTTTGTGATTGATATGCCAATAAAACCCTTTTATATAAAGGCCGAGTTTATAGCAAAAGAACCGCGCCCAGCTAGTTGTCCTTGTCACAATCTTAATTTAACTTTTTACGCAGATGAAAGGGGGAGTATTCCAATTAAAATTTCAAAAGAGGTGCCAATTTCTGTCAATACTAAATTTTTAAAAATGATTAGAGAAGGATCTCCGAGAGAGGGATTTACCACAAGGCCTGTATTTGGTCCTGAATCTCATTTCGTTTCTGGCCTTCAGGACAATATTACAATAAATGGAGTCTTCTTAATTGGTAACCATGTTGAGCCAAATGAAAACTACTCGATTTTGAAATAAGAAATGTAGCAGGTTTGGATCAAGTAGACTAATAGGTTGTTATTATCAGATTTCCTTATCGAATGAAAAATAGAAAGCCCCCAAGCATTCTAATTTTGGGGGCTTATGAGCACTATTTGTGTTTTCAAACAACCTACTTCGTATACCTCGCTCTCAATTCAGCAATTTCTTTCGGTCCCACCGCCAATTCTTGTTGCAAGAAATTTTCGATGCTTCCGTATTGTGCTTTTAACAGGGCGAAAAAATCGCGTAGCAACTCAGGTTTTAACGACATTTCTTTTTCTACCGCTTCTGGAGTCATGCCACTCATTTTAGCAAGAGGCGCTAACATTCCTTTATTTGCTTCTTTTAAGTACACGTTTGATGCTACGTAATCCGCTTCGATGGTTTCTTGAGGTACGTTTAAAGTATACAAAAATAAAGCAGTTGCCATACCTGTACGATCTCTACCACCTGTGCAGTGGTACAATACCGCTTCTTTTTTATCAACGGTTAATAATTTCATGAATAAAGGACGGAAACGGTCGCCGGCATATTTAGCGCCATCGCTACCATAAAATTTTTGCAAGAAACCACCTTCTTTTAAAAGAGCAACCATTTTTGCAGCATCGGGTAATTTATCACTTCCGGCAGGACTCAAGGTATAATTTGTGTTTGCAGGTAAGCGATCCGGCGCAGCAGCAGCTTCGGCAGCACCTCTAAAATCAACCACCGTGTGGATTCCTTTTTTATCTAAAAGTGCAACATCGGCATCCGTTAGTTTATTAATCGCTGCACTGCGGTAAACTTTACCCCAAACCACTTCTTTTCCATCCGTTGTTTTGTATCCGCCCACATCGCGAAAGTTTGCTGCGGTAACGTGTACCAATCTTTTTGTGCTATCGGCTAATTGTGCTTTTGTTGCCATTGGGGCAATGCATACCATTGCAATAAGTAATTTTTTCATGTGTTCTTTTTTTTGTGATATGAAATTGAGAAGGTTGTTTAGAGCGTTTTTTATTTTAAGATATCGAAACGGATACCCACTTGACCGCGACTTCCATAAGATTCGTTTGAAGTAGTACGACGTTCATCGCCCATGTACATTTTCACCGGAGAGTTGCTTAAGTTATTCAACTCAACAAATGCTTTTAATCGTTTTGTAATGCCAACCGTTGCAGAAGCATCGATGGTAAAGTTTGCATCCGACCAGATGTAGAAATCAGGGCCTAATTGTTGGTTAATGGTTTCAACCGATTTACCGCGATAATTACCAGCCAAACGAATCATTACACCATTACGTTCGTAGAATAAGATCGAGTTGAACATGTGTTTCGATTGATTTGGTAAACCACTTTTATCCATTAATTGTGTACCAGTTCTCGGAACTTCGGTTGATGAATTAATGAAAGTATAGTTAAACTCGATTCCAAAACCACTCCAAAAGCCTTTTAGGAAATCGAAACGTTTGTTAATGCCAGCCTCAAAACCATATAAAGTAGCATTGTTTAGGTTCTTTGCTTGTGTAACTAAGTAATCGGTACCGCCAATGTTTTGCATGTTCACATCAGTAAATACCAGGTCTTTAATGTTTTTATAAAAGACACCTCCTGATAAAATACCTACGTTATCGAAATAGTATTCTCCCATTAAATCGTAGTTATCACTGAATGTTGGTTTTAAATCGGGATTACCTTGCGTAATAGTCATTGGTGCACTGGTGGTATTGGTTGATCCTCCAGGGGTCATATCACCAAAGTTCGGACGAACAAATGAGCGGGTATAAGCAGCACGAACATTCGCTTTTTCGTTCAATTTATATTTTAAGTGTAACATGGGTAAAAAAGCATTGTAATCGTTTTCGACTACGGATGGGCTAAGCGTTGTTACCGAACCTGCAGTTGAGGCTTTCATTCCGTACAAAGTCATGTCGGTATATTCATTGCGAATACCGGCAACTACTTTTAAACGTTCAGTTGCGTCAATTTCGGCCATGGCATAGCCGGCTGTTACGTTTTCTTTACCGGTATAAAAAGCGGTTGCATTCGATGCCGAGGTAAAGTTTCTGATGCCATTGGCCGTTTGGAATTCAGGCGTAAACATATCGAACAACTGCTCTTTTGTTAAGGGATTAACAATGTATTGATCGTAGTTGCCATTTAAATTGCCGAAAAATGCTGTTCCATTTGGAAAAGGAGTGGTTTCTAACGATGATAGTGTGCGCAAAGCAGGTGAGTTTGGTATACCAACCGCCGCTCCTGGAAGATAAACCAAGTTAGAGCCAAATGCACTTTCTCTTTGTTTGTGACGGTATTTACCACCAAATTTAAAATGTACTTTAGATGATGCGTCTACTTTTAAATTCAATTGACCAATTTGATCGCGCTCACTATTGTCTAGTTGAGCAATTACCAATTGCGATAACAATAGCTTAGTTGGATCCATCACTTCTGCAGTATTCACAATTCCCGATTGGAAATCTTCTGCAGAACCTCCTACACCGTTTGGAGAGTCGAAATCCCAATAGCGTTTTCCATCACTCGATAGGTTATTAAATCCGCTGTTAATTTTTTGACGGAAAGTAGCAATAGGTAAACCTTTACCATCGCTGGTTGGAGGTGTTTCTAAGAAATATTTAGATTTATAGTTGCTATAGCCGTAATCGATTTTAACTTTCGAACCCAATTGGTTTTCGCCACCCACTTCAAATCCGTTTAAAGTTGTTTGGTAGTGTGAGTAACGGTAGTTGTATTGGAAACGGGTGTTGGTATAATCGATGTACGATTCATAAACCGGACGGATATCGTCAAATTTATTCATCATCCCTCTGAAGTAAATTTTGTGCAAAGGAGCAATTTTATATTCGGCACCTACGTTGATACCTTTTGTATCGCGTTCACCTAAATAGCGTTTAAATAAAACGGTGTTGATGGAGTTTTTTTGTTGTACATTGGCTAATCCAGTGTTGTAGGTAGTTGCCATCTCGTCTGAACCCCATTGTCTGCTCCAGATTGCTCCAGAAACCATGATGCCTAATTTATCGTTAAAAAAACGATCGCCATATGCTAATGAACCATTATACGTTCCGTTTTTACTGAATGTATTGTATCCACCAGCGGCACTTACGTTTAACATTTGTTTGGCAGGAGCCGTGCGTGTAATGAAATTGATTGAACCCCCAATTGCGTCACCTTCCATATCTGGAGTAATGGCTTTTGCTACTTGAACGTATTGAATCATTTCGGAAGGAACCACATCTAACACCGAAGAACGGTTACCCATTACATTTGAACTTGGTAAACGGTTATTGTTAAACAACGTAGAAGTCCAAGCAAAAGGGGTACCCCTTACAGTTGCCTGATCGGCCTCGCCATGGTAACGTGCAACCGCAACACCTTGCATACGCTGTACTGCTTCTGCCGCATTACGATCTGGTAATTTACCAATTGCATCGGCTGCCATAACATCCATAATGGCATTTGAATTTTTTTTAATGCTGTAGGCTTTGGCTTGCGTTGGCGCCATTGTACCTTTAATCATTACGTCGTTAAGGGTACTTTTGCTAGCCGGAGCCATTTTTACTAAGCCTAAATCGTTCAATCCTTTGTTAATTCTTAAGGAGATTGATTTTTTTTCGTAGCCCATGTAACTCACTTCGATGGTTACTAATCCTGTATCAGGAGCGATTAACACAAAAGCACCTTGTAAATCGCTTGATGTTACTCTTTTAAAGGTCTTACCAGTAACGGTAGCGCCAGGAAGTGTTCCTGCATCGCTTACTACAGTTCCGCGTATGGTCTGACTGAACACCGATAGCGAAGTACCGATAACCAGTATGGCAACAATAAACAGTTTCTTTAGCGTCTGCTTATACATTGTCTTTGAGAATAAAGTAAAATTTTTAAACATGGTGATTGAATAATTTGCTACAAAGGTATTTTGGTAAACAAGGCCAATCGACCGTCTCGAACAACAGGTACTTTAGCGCCTGCATTTTTGTTTAGTTGACACTTCCTTTTGTTGATTATCAGTGATTTATATTTTTATAATATGTGAATGAAACTATTTTTTTCATGTGTAATTAACATTGAATTAACCTGTTAGCGCTATTTTTGAGCTTCAAGGAAGCATACATGAAGTACATTATTTCTATTGGGATATTTCAAGCGATTGTGGCGGCTACAGTATTGTGGCGCAGTGGGCGACGCAATCGTGCAGATGATCTTTTGATTATGCTTTTGGTTTGCATTGGTGTACATCTTTCTATCAAGTTTTTTATTTACAACGTAGTTACCGATTCTGAGGTGGTAAAAATGTTAAACACATTCATAAAATTTGGTTACATGCCCTTGCTATACCTATACACGGTAAAAATTATTCGCCCCGATTTTATTCCCGCTTCGCGTTGGTATGTATTTATCCCGTTTTTAATTGGTGCAGTTGGGTATTTTACTGTCATCAGTGTACTTAGCGTAAACCCCGAAGCCGGACATAGCTTACTAAATAAATACAACGCCATTAGCTTATGGTCATTAATTGCGTTAGATATTGTTTTTTGCTTGATAACACTTTATTTGTCGCTTAAAAAAATAGCAAAGCCCTCTGCCGAGCGAAGATTAATCGTTCAAATTTCTAGCATATCCCTGGTGATTTGTGGGTTATGTATTTTTTGTGCAATATTCCCTACGGTTTTTCTGCATGGCGGCAACATTGCGCGGAGCTTTGTGTACGCACTTTTGGTACTAACTAGCATACTAATTTTGATGTATCGGTACGCAGGCTTACTTACTTTGGCAAAGGAGAAGAGTACACCAGCTTTAGCGGTGGCGAATCCGCCGGGTTTGATGTATGATTCGGCTATGGATGTTTCGGAAGCGTTAAAAATAAGCTCGAGCCCATCTTTAATGGAAGAAAAATTGCAGGACGATGAAGAAGTTTTTTCTGAAGAGCGATTTTCTTTTGATCGAAGAAAGGAAAATTTATCTGCAGAAGAAATGCTTCGGATTGTATTAAAACTGGAAACAGCTATGAAGCTGGAAAAATACTATACCGATAGCGAGCTTACTTTGGATAAATTAGCAACGTTGGTGAGTCAAAATAAATACCACATAAGCGAAACCTTAAATCAATTTTTAGGAAAACCTTTTTATACGTTTGTGAACGAATACCGCATCAACCATGTGAAAAGTCGTTTGGATACGCTTTCGAAAAAGGATATTGAGGTAAATATGCTTCATTTGGCTTACGACGCAGGCTTTAATTCTAAATCGTCCTTTAATAGGCATTTTAAAGAGATGGTTGGACAAACGCCGAGCACCTATTTCAAAGAAATTTCTAAAGTTGAAGCGGTTTAAGAGCTAGATTGGCAGAGGCCACTGCGCACAAACCTACTTGTTTTCTTTTTGCTGTTTTATAAACTCGCTCGGACTTAGATTAAATTGTTTTTTAAATTCAATGCTAAAGTATTTTCTGTCGTTAAAGCCAACACTATAGGCTACTTCAGAAATATTTCCAATGTTTTGCTCCAATAAATAGGCCGCTTTTTTTAACCGAATGGATTTAATGAAATCGTTAACCGATAAATCGGTCAAAGCGCGCATTTTTTTATAGAGCACAGATTGACTCATTCCAAGTTTTGAGGCGAGTGCTGGAACACCAAAATCCGGAGCAACCATATTTTCTTCAATCAGTTGAATAATTTTAGTTAAAAAATCCTGTTCATGTTTATTGATAAATATATCCTTTGGCTCTAATTTGGTTATTTCGGCGTATTTCTTTTTAATGGTTTCACGTGCTTGTAGTAGATTTTGAATGTTTAGCAACAATATTTTTAAGTTAAAGGGCTTCATAATGTAAGCATCTGCTCCATTTTCTAATCCGCTTATCTGATGAATGTATGTTGAGCGTGCCGTTAATAAAATAACTGAAATGTGGTTGGTTCTTACATCCGTTTTTATATTTCTGCACAGTTCAAGACCATCCATTTTTGGCATCATTACATCGCTTATAATTAAATCGGGAATGAGTTCAGTAGCCGTTTCCCATCCTTGTTCGCCATTTTCGCAGTCGTAAACGGTATACAGTTCACTTAGCGAAATTTTAATGAAATTTCTAAGCTCAACGTTGTCTTCAACTAGTAAAATGGTGAAATTTTTATTTTCAATAGCATGCATTGATGAGGTTGTTGCTGGTGTAATTTTTACCTGTGTTTCTAGTTGATTATGTTTTTCAGATACATCTAAATAAGTAACATCGTCGGTTAATTCGTTGATATTGAAGTGTTTGTTGCCCTTTTTTAGTGAAACAGTGAAACAAGTATAACCAGGGTTTTCAGCTGTTTCACTATCACTTTCTAGTTCAATATGGCCATGATGAAGCAATACAATGTTCTTAGAAAGGGATAAACCTAAACCCGTTCCAATAGTAACATCCGAGTCTACTTGATAGAAGTTTTGAAATAAATTTGCCTGCATTTCCTTCGGGATTCCTTTTCCGCTATCCGAAATTTTGACAAATACGTGGTTTTCATCCTCTATAATTTTAAGAGCTATTTTTCCCTTGGCTCGACAAAATTTAAAAGCATTGGAAAGTAAGTTGAATAGTACTTTTTCCATTTGTAATTTATCAAAGTATAGATCGATACGTTGCTTTTCGCTTTCAAATAAGTACGTAATGTTTTGGGTAATTGCACTGTTTTCAAATGCAATGAAAATTTCATGGCAAAAATGAACAAAGTCGCCTTTACTGACTTTTAGTTTTAGTTTACCGCTCTCCGATTTACGAAAATCGAGCAATTCGGTTACTAAGGTCATTAATCTTTGCGCATTATGCTGAATAGGAAGTAAATCGCGATGAAGCGCAGGACTGTGATATGTTTTATCGATTAATTTTTCGAGAGGTGCAATAATTAAGGTTAAAGGGGTTCTGATTTCGTGCGATATATTGGTAAAGAACTGAAGCTTTTGCTCGTTGATTTCCTTTTCTTTCGTTAATACAGCTTTAATTAGCAAGTAACGAACAACAATTATAAGAATTGCTGCTATAATGGATAAATATAATAAGTAGGCCCACCATGTTAAATAAAAAGGTGGGAGAACCTTTATCGCAAGTTCTGTGGGATGTTTAGACCAAACCCCATCATTATTACTGCCTTTTACTAGCAAGGTATATTTTCCGGGAGATAAGTTGGTGTAGCTGGCAGAGGGTATACTTACATAATTCCAGTTTTTTTCGAATCCAACTAATTTATAGGCATATAGATTTTTGTTTGCCTTTAAAAAGTTTAAAACAGTAAAATCGACAGAGAAAACTTTTTGATTGGAGGTAAAAGTGATGCTTTTGATTACACTTATGTTGCTATCCAAAAGATGGTTAGAAGCATGTAAATCGATCGTTTTGTTAAAGAGCTTTAGGTCTGTAAATTGAGCGTTATTTATGATTTTGTTCTCTTTGATGGCATTCGGGAAAAAACTAATCAAACCGCTTAAGCTTCCAAAGAAAAATTCTCCTCTGCTATCTTTTAATATCGAATTATAATTAAACTCGTTACCTACAAGGCCATCCTTCGTATTGTAAATATTGAAAGATTTGTTGATGGGATTGTATTTGCACAATCCATTATCTGTACTTATCCAAAGGTGATGCTGATCGTCTTCAATAATCCCAGTGACATTGTTGCTGGGGAGGCCAGAAATTTTACTATAGCACCTGCTATCCTCATCTAATCTAAATAATCCATTTTTGAATGTGCCAAGCCAGATGTATCCCAAATGGTCTTCATATACACAAGTAACGGAACTGTATGATAGTTTTTTTAAATCATCAGTTTTTCGCGCCACAAATTTGCTCGAACCTTCTTTTAATTGATATAGACCCGAGTTGGAAGCAATCCAAATGGTGTGTTTGCTATCTTCATAAATAAATCGGATGACAGTTTTAGGAACTTCAATTTGATTGTGAACAAATTTTCCAGTTTCTGGGTAAAAACGGTCTAAACCAATGCTTGTACCTACCCAAAATCGCCCATTACTATCTTCATACATTGATGTTATTTCATTGCCGTTAATGGAGGATAGGTCGTTTTTATCGTTCTGAAACCGGGTAAAGGTTTTCTTATTAGGATTTAACCGGTTGAGCCCCCCCAAGTGTGTTCCAACCCAGATATTGTTTTTTTTATCTTTTATAATTGCTTTTATGAGGTCGGCACTTATACTACTAGGGTTATTGGGGTTGTGTTTGTAATGCGTAAATAAATGACGGGTTCGGTCGAAATAGTTTAAACCTTCTCCCTCTGTGCCTACCCATAAATTGCCTTGAACATCTTCTGTAAGAGAATTGATTACTCTTCCACTTAAACCCGTGTGATCTTTTGCGCTTGTGTAGGTGTGAAATGGCGTATAATTAGGATAAACCATATTAATCCCGCCATAATAGGTGCCCACCCAAATGATTCCTTGCTGGTCTTGAAAAATCGTATAAACAGAATTTTGGCTTAAACTTTCCGCATTGTTTGGTTCATTTTGAAGGGTGGTGAATGTTTTTGTTGCATAGTGATAGATGTTAATACCATGTAAGGAACCAATCCAAATATTTCCCTGTAGGTCTACTAGTATTTTTCGAATGTTATTGCTGTTTATTCCGTTTTTATGAAGAGTGTTATAGCTATAGGAAGTTATTTTTTTAGTTCCATTCTGAAGCTTAAATAGTCCGGTTTGTTTGGTTCCAAACCAGATGTTATTTTCCCTGTCTTCTGCAAAACAAGAAATGTAATTGTCGTTAACTTTATTTATCAGATTACTAACGACTTTAAAATACCTGCAATATGGATAGCCATTTTTAAATTTTAGAGTCATTAAACCTTTAGACGTGCTAAGCCAAAGGGTTTCGTTGTGATCCTCAAAAATGGCATAAATTTGCAGCGATAAGTTTTTTGACGAAAAAAAGCGTTTGAATCGATATCCTTTTCCTGAAAGGAGCAGGTTGAGGCCATTTTTGGTGCCTACCCAGAGACGATCTTTTTTATCGTGATAAATACAGTTTATCTTGGAATCGCTCAGGCTTTTGTCATCTGCCGGATCATGGGTGATTCGTTCGAAGTTATCTTGAGCTTCATTATATTTATTTAATCCAGAACGTGTTCCAATCCAAACCGATCCATCTTTTGACGTGGATATCATGGATAAATACTCTGAATGGCTCAGGCTATTCTCATTATCAGGCTCATTTTTATAAATTTTAAAGTTTCGTGAATCATATTTGTTAAGGCCATATCGAGTGCCGAACCAAATGTATCCTTTTGCGTCTTGTGCAATGGCGAGAACAGAACTCTGTGAAAGTCCATTTTCTATATTCAAGTGTTTAAATGCAACCTGGTTTTGCGCACGGCTAATAAAACCAAAAAAAAGAAAAAGGAATGCGTATATCAACCTCATAAAAGGAGAAAAGTATAATTTTTCTAAAATGAAACAAGCATAGATTCTCATTTAATAGGTTGATTTGGAGTTTTAAAGAAGTTTTACGTTTAAACGAAAATAGAGAATAAAAGCGCTTAAAAAGAATTTTACCCCTAATTAGCGAGGATTTTACCCCTTCTAGAACGCTTTAAAGCCACAATTTTGAACTAACCAAGTATAATAATCTTTATCAAAGAAATTCTTTGAATGCGGCGGCCTTGCGTCGTAAATCTTTTGTGTGTGCGTGGTGTATTTTTTAGAATGAGTGAATTAACCAATTATAATCATTAAGAATAAAAAATGGATAAACTTTACAAACAACTCAAAATTCGAGAAAAAATGAATTACCGTTTTTTTAGGCTCGAAAAAATGTTTTTACTCCTTACTTTTTTGAGTTTTATGGCTATATCCGCATTTGGCCAAGCCATCAAAATTTCAGGAACTGTAAAAGATGATACAAACGTCGGAATTCCAGGTGTTTCGGTCTCCATTAAAGGAAGTAAAACGGTTAGCCAAACAGATGAGAACGGAAAATTCAGCATTCAAGCAAGTGCAACCGACCAATTGGTGTTTAATTATGTTGGTTATATGTCGCAAACGGTAACTGTAGGGACAAAAACAGTAATTTCTGTGGTTTTAAAATCAGCAGTTACAGGATTAAATGATGTAGTGGTAATTGGATATGGAACGGCTAAACGCGCCGATTTAACGGGCTCAGTAGGTTCGGTGAATATGAAAGATTTTGAAAAAGCGCCTGTTTCATCATTCGATCAAGCTTTAGCAGGTCGTGTTTCAGGTGTTCAGGTTCAAAGCAGCGATGGACAGCCGGGGGCAACCGCAAACATCGTTATTCGTGGTGCCGGATCAATATCGCAAGATAATTCTCCGCTTTATGTAATTGATGGATTCCCTTCTGAAGATGCCAATGCCAATAGCGTGAGTCCCTCGGATATTGAATCGATAGACATTCTAAAAGATGCGTCGGCAACGGCAATTTATGGTGCACGCGGTGCGAATGGGGTGGTAGTTATTACCACGAAACGCGGAAAAAATGGAAAACCCAAGCTCACCTATAATGCGTATTATGGAGTGCAGGAAATCCCTCAAAAGGTTGATTTAATGGATTCGTACGAATTTGTGCGATACGTTAAGGATTTAAATTCTGCTTTAGCCGACTCGGTTTATTTAAAAAATGGCATCACTTTAGAATCGTATAAAAATGCTGAAACGTTTGATATGCAAGATTATGTATATCAAACAGGGCAAAATCAAAATCACGACCTTGCCTTAAGAGGAGGAACAGATAAAACTCAATATTCAATTTCGGCAAATTATAACAACCAAAAAGGGATTATTAAGTACGGTGGGTTTAAACGTATTCAAGGTCGATTGGTGCTCGATCAACAAGTGAACAATAAGCTTAAAGTGGGGATAAACGCCAATTACGCCTATACCAATCAGTTTGGAACACCGATTTCGGCAACTAACTTTTATGCTTCAGCTACCTTACTCTATTCTGTTTGGGGTACAAGACCCACTAATGGGCAGTCGAACATCGGAGCAGGTTTCGACCCTGTAAGTGATTTATATGATCCGGTTAGTGATGGTTTAGCATTTAATCAAGATTATCGTGTAAATCCCTTGGTGAATCTTGAGAATCAAGTAACCATTAACAAAACGAATAGCTTGGTAGCCAACGCGTATGCGCAATATGAGTTCACAAAAAAATTAAAGCTTCGTATTGCTGGTGGTGTTACGAATACTATGCGAGAAAGAAATATTTTCAATAATTCGAATACACAGTCTGGAAGTAAATGGAACGCCTCGGGACCTAATGGTACAATAGCTTTTACGCCTGTGAACAATTGGTTGTCTGATAACACATTAACCTATACAACTAAAATAGGAAAGGACCATAATTTTTCAATGTTGGTAAACTATTCGGCGCAAGAAAATAACAGCTCTAATCGTTCTTTTTATGCAAATCAACTCCCAAATCAAGAGCTAGGGCTCGATGGACTTGATTTGGCTGCTCCCGAAAATACTTCATTAACTTCTTCGAGCTCAACTTGGACCATGCAGTCAGTGCTTTCGAGAATTAACTACGATTATAAATCGAAATATTTGTTCACCGCTTCATTCAGAGCCGATGGTTCTTCGAAATTCCCAAAAAATGGTAAATGGGGATATTTTCCTTCAATTTCAGGAGCATGGAGAATTAGCAGCGAAGAGTTTTTGAAAAATACAAAGTGGCTTTCGAATGCAAAATTACGTGTGGGATACGGACAAACAGGAAACAATAGAGTGGGTGATTTTTCTTATTTACGCCAAATAAACTTAACCAATAATAACTATTGGTATTCATATAACAACTTGCCGGCGCAAATTGGATCAACTGTTACATCTATCGGAAATGATAATTTAAAGTGGGAAGTTAGTGAGCAAACGAATATTGGGTTAGATTTAGGGTTGCTAAAAGATCGAATTTCTTTGACTGTTGATTTGTATCGTAAAACGACCAAAGATTTATTGTTAGCAGCAGCTTTGCCGTATGCCTTGGGTATTCAAAGTAACAGCGGATTTAAGAATATTGGTAGTTTACAAAATCAAGGGCTTGAAATATCTCTTGATACTCGAAATATCGAAGGAAAGGACTTCAATTGGTCGAGTAATTTTAACATCAGTTTTAATCAAAATAAGATCTTGTCTTTAACAGACAATCAATCATATATTTTGTCGGGTTCGGGAACCTTTTTTAACACCACTTATTCTTCATTATCGCCGTATATCTCAGTGGTTGGTAACCCTTTAGGTCAAATGTATGGGCTAATTTCTGACGGTGTTTATCAGTTCAGCGATTTCGACTTAATGCCCAATAATACCTATTTGCTAAAGCCTAATGTTACAGCTAGTTTGCAGGCGCGTAATGCGGTTAGGCCAGGGGATGCTAAATACAAAGACTTAAATGGCGATGGCATCATTAATTCAAGCGATTACACCATTATTGGAAATGGTTTGCCAAAATATACAGGTGGGTTTTCAAATAACATTAGCTATAAAGGTTTCGATTTAAATGTTTTGCTTCAATGGTCGGTTGGAAACGATATTATAAATGCAAACCGCTATGTTTTTGAAGGAGGGCTTGTAAATAATCCAAATTTAAATCAGTTTGCAACCTATGCCGATCGATGGACACCATCAAACCCCTCAAATACGTATTACCGCGCAGGTGGTTTAGGAGGAGCAGCGTATTCCAGTAGAGTTGTAGAAGACGGCTCATATTTGAAACTTAGAACGATTTCATTGGGATACACTTTATCAAGTAAAACACTACAAAAGTTGAAAATGTCGACACTTCGATTTAATGTATCGGCACAGAATATTGCAACTATTAGTGGTTATTCAGGGATTGACCCGGAAATATCTTCACGCGATAGCAACCTTACACCAGGTTTTGATTATACCGGATATCCGCATTCATTTACGGTTGTTTTTGGTATTAACGCAGGTTTTTAATAGTTAAGATTAAAATATTATGAAATTAAAATACATCTTTTTATTCGGAATAATGATTGGGTTTTCGTCTTGTAAAAAGTTTCTTGATACTGAACCCAGCGATTTTTTTACCCCCGTTAATTATTATACAACAGCCGATCAATTGCAGCAAGCATTAAATGGTGTGTATGGTAACATGATGCAAGGAAGTTTGTATGGACAAGCATTGGGGTATAATTTTGAAACCGCAGATGAGCTGCTGTCAAACAGAGGAGCGGATGGTGATACCCGTGGATACCGTTATAGCTATAATGGATCTAATTCATACGTGGGTAATATATGGCGTTTTGCTTACTTAGGGATAAATAATGCGAATGTTCTTCTTGAGAATATTAATAAACCCGTGATGGATGAAACAAAGCGAAACCGAATTAAGGGACAAGCATTGTTTTTAAGAGCGTATCTCTATTGGGTTTTAACCACACATTTTCAGAATGCACCCTTAATTCTAAAACCCGGTAGTATAAATGAGGTAAACATTGCTGCAGCAAGCCCTGCTGAGATTTATACGCAGATGGAAACAGACTTAAAAGAAGCGGAAACATTGTTGCAAGGATTTACGTCTACCAGCATAGGCTACAATGATGTGGTAACTGTAACTGCGGTTCAAGCCATGTTAGCTAGAGTTTATATTTATTGGGCAGGCTACCCTGTAAATAATACAGCTAAATATTCAGATTGTGTTACCTACTGTACGAAAGTAATGAATTCGGGCATTCATAGCTTAAATCCTGATTATAAACAGGTATTTATTAATCTGATGCAAGATGTGTATGATGTTAAAGAGAATATCCTTGAGTGGGGATCAGCAGGTGCAGCAGCAGGTGTACTTGTAAAGGCGGGTAACGATATCGGAAATTTTGTGGGGCTAAGTTCTACACGCGTAAATTTTGACATGAGCTCATACGCTTCAGCAAGTTGGATGAATGTGACCCGAAATTTGTTTGATGCTTATGAAGTTGATCCTGCAAGTACAACAACGCCTAAAACATCTTTTGATTTAAGAAGAGATTGGAATTGTGCTAATTTTAAATATACCGCAACAGCCACCACGCGTACAAAAACCACCGTTACTAATCCATGGCTAATGTCTTCAGGTAAATTTCGTCGCGAGTATTGTCCTCAAGAATGGCGTAACAATGGAACCACAGCCGGAACCTATGGTATAAACTGGCCCGTGTTGCGATATTCAGATGTATTGTTAATGTATGCCGAAGCTTCAAATCAGGTATATGGCCCTACTGCAGTACCTACGGGAGGCACACTTTCAGCATACGATGCGATAAATCTAGTTCGTAAAAGAGGTTATGGAATATTGAATGGAAATGTCGTTAAATCGATTGTTGTTAGTAATGGTGGTTCAGGATATACAACGGTGCCTGTAGTTACTATTGTTGGTGGCGGTGGTGCTGGAGCTACTGCGACAGCTAGAATTTCAGGTGGTAGAGTTACAGGTATTTATATTGATTCACCAGGGACAATTGCAAATGGAAGTTATTATACTGCTGTTCCAACCGTTGTAATTGCTCCTCCAAATACAACAGGCACAACGGCTACAGCAACAGCAACCATTACCACCGGAACCGAAGCCAATTTGCAAGCAGGATTGAATAAAGATGCTTTTCAACTTGCTATACGCGATGAAAGATTGCGTGAGTTTAATGCCGAAGGATTACGTAAAAATGATGTAACACGATGGGGTAATTTCTATCAAGATATGCTGAATTTCAAATCGTATTGCGAAAGTAATGGTGCGAGTGCAAGCCCCAATGGATTGATAGGTGCACAAAATGTGGCAGCACGCAACGTAGTGTTGCCAATCCCAGATTATGAACTTGGATTAAATAACCTTTTGGTGCAAAATCCAGGATGGTAGCAGAATAGCTATTTGTAAAATATGTCTCTATAAATCAATACTACAATCAAATGAAAATAAAACATATCATATTAGTATTTTTTGCGGTAATAATTTTTGGTTGCAGCAAAGAAGTCGATACACTTGATGTAGATTTCAATGTAAATCTAACCAATGCACGATCATCAGAAGGTGAAACTCTGGTGTTTAAGTTAGGCGATACGTGTAAGTTTGCTCTTTCGGGAACTGCGCAGAATGTTATTTTTTATTCTGGCCAGCCAGGTCAAAATTACGATTATCGTAACCGCAGTACAGCCGAAGGACCAATAAGTCTTTCATTTACTTCAACCGCCCAATTTGGAACGCAGACCAATACTTTGCAGGTATTAGCCATGAAAAACTTACAGGCCAGAGACTCAGCAACCGTGGTAAATGCGCCTTGGGTAGATATTACGGCCAGAGTAAACCTTGCTACAAGTGCAACGGCTGTGGCCTCTGGTGCAGTTAATTTATCGGATATTTTGACCAATAACTCTGATTCATTATTTATTGCTTTTAAATATAGTGGCCTTACAGGTTCTACCCAACGGACCTGGACCATTACCAATTTTGGCGTAGAGAAAGCTTTAACCGGTCAAGTATATTCGCTTGCATCTTTATCGTCAGATGCGAGTTATTGGACGCGCTATGGAAATGTTTGGACCCCGGCAAGTTCAAGATGGGTAGCAACAGCAACACAATTGCAAATTGTAGGTGGAGCTGCTAATTTACCAAGCAATACCTCGTGGATTGTAAGTAAAGCTATTTATGCAAATAGAGTTGCTCCAGATTTGGCAATGGTTTTGAAGAGCGTAGCCAGCGCTTTCCCTACAAATCATGCACCTATATATAATGCAGTAGGGACTTATCGTGCAGTTTTTGTTGGTTTTAACAATAGCGTGGATGAGCAGAAAGAAGTGGTTAAATCGTTTACTATTAAAGTTATTCCCTAAGGTTAAACACGAATAAATTTATGATGCATACGACTCGCTCAGTGCAGTTAATTAAAGCTTATTGAGCGGGTCTTTTTAAATAAAAAATACATGAAGATAAAAAGAAATATTTTTCTTGCGGTGCTATTTAGCATTACCAGTTGTTTGACTTTTGCGCAGGCAAAAAAAGAGTCAATGACACAATTAATTAACAACGAATTTAAATTTGCCCTTGAGCAATATAAAGTTCTTGCTCAAAATATCCCGGCTGATAAAACTCCGCAAAGTTTTGAAAATGGAAAATCAATAAATCGCGATATTAAATGGTGGTGTAGTGGTTTTTATTCTGGCAGTTTATGGTACTTATATGAAGGAACAAAAGATGCTGCGGTTAAAAAAGCAGCAGAAGAAGCATTAAAAGTTATTGAGCCCAATCAAACCTATACAGGAAATCACGATTTAGGGTTTATGATGTTTTGTAGTTTTGGAAATGCCTACCGTTTAACGGGAACACCCGCTTACAAAACTGTTATTCAACGATCAGCCGAGTCGTTATCAACCCGTTATCGTCCAAAAATTGCTTCTATCCAGTCTTGGAATAAATCGAAATTATGGGATTGTCCAGTGATTATTGATAACATGATGAATTTGGAAATGTTAAACTGGACAAGCGACAATGGAGGTGATTCAAAATTTAAAGACATTGCTATTGCCCATGCAAACACTACGTTAAAGAATCATTTTCGCCCTGATTTTAGTTCGTACCACGTAGTGGATTATAATCTTGAAACGGGCGCAGTAAAGCGCAAAGCAACGTGGCAAGGAGCGGCAGATTGTTCTGCTTGGTCGCGTGGTCAGGGATGGGCATTGTACGGATATACGATGATGTATCGTTTTACGAAAAACAAAGCATATTTAGATCAGGCCAAAGGCATTGCGCATTTTATCTTAAACAACCCGAAATTACCAGCGGATAAAATTCCTTTCTGGGATTTCGATGCGCAGGGCGTTCCTTTTGCAAAGCGCGATGCATCTGCAGGAGCATTATATGCATCAGCTTTGTTAGAGTTGGGGCAATTTACTTCAGGCAAAGAAAAAACAGAATTTATAGCCGCAGCAGAAACCATGTTACAATCCCTAGCAAGTGATAACTACCGCGCTAAATTGGGTGAAAATGGAGGCTTCTTATTAATGCACAGTACGGGTGCATATCCGTTGAATAGTGAAATTGATGTACCCTTAGTATATGCCGATTATTATTATTTAGAGGCTTTACTTAGGTACAAAAAATGGTATTTATAATGCAGAAAAAATTTGCTTACTAAAATATACGCCCATTTTCTAGGGCGCTAAACGTATTCCTTATATCTAATCAGATGTCTGTTCTCCAGTGCGAGAGCAGACTCTTTTTTTGCTGCAAAGTTTAATTTTAAAGCACGCTTTTTTTTGTGGTTATAATCAGAAGGTTAGTGGTTTAGTTTAATCTTTTTCCCAAGGTGACTTCATTCCAAGACCCTACTTTAGCAACAGTAGAACTAGTTGGTGTGTAAATTTCTGAAAATCAAATTTTTATATGCGTAAGTAAAGTCTCTTGTATTATTCGGGTTTAACTTTAAGTTAACATAGAGTTTATTTCTTTGTCGGATAGATTTTAATCGGAATGAAAAAGCCATTGCATAATAGCGTAGGCTGCTCATAACCGTCAATGATACATTTGAATACATGAAATACGCTGGAATTATTTTAACCTTCCTCTTTTTTACCCTCCATGCATTTGCTCAAGATCAAGAATTTGAATCCTATTTAGACCGTGGATCAAAAAATCCGACAGCGTCTCTGGCGGCATTGAAGAAAATATACAATCAATCAATCGAGAAAAATGACGAGGTGCTACAAGGGAAATGTTTGCAACAAATGGGGCGTGCGTGTTATCGCCAGGGGCATTTCCGTCAATCATTAGATTTTTTTTTAAAAGCAGATCAACTGTTTAGTTCGACAAAAGAACCAGTATTATTGGCGGCTAACCTGAGCGATATTGGTGTATTGTACTATTACATAAAGCAACCCGTCAAGGCTAAAAGAAACTATGTAGCGGCTTTGGCTATCTACAAACAACAAAACGATTTAAGGGGTCAAACCATTGTTTTAGGCCAAATAGGGCAGCTTTGGGAAAAGAGCCAACAATACGATAGTGCCTTTTACTATCAAAAATTGGCCTTAAAAATTAATGAAAGAACCGGTGATAAAGCGGGTGCAGCAAAAATCTATGAAAATTTAGGGAGTATTTATGAAGATTTGGAAAAGTATGATCAGGCTTATTCAAACTTTAAGCAATCCCTTCAGTTATATCAAGAAGTAAAAGATGAGATTGGAAGTATTGAGGTAATTAATAATTTGGGCGATGTTTTGCGTAAAACGGGGCGCTATCAGGAAAGTATTTCACAAACCGAAAATGCACTGAAATTAGCCCAAAAAACAGGAAATATCTATCAGCTAACGGCATGTTGCAGGGACTTAGGGAAAGCCTATGAACTCATGAATCAGATGGATAGCGCCTATCACTATGTGAAATTAGGGTATAACTATACCATTGATTTATACTCGGAAGATGGTGCAAGGCAAGTCGCTTTTCTACAGGTATTGTTCGATATCAATAAAAAAACAGAAGAAATTAATAAGCTGCAAAGCGATAAAAAAATGAACCGAATATTGGCTATATCATCTACGCTGGTGGTATTGTTAGTGGTTATTTTGGGTTTTGTGATCTTTAGTAGGCAACGATTAAAAATTAAAGATCAGAAAATGCTGGCCAAGCAAAAAGATATTGAGCATGAGATGACCAGTTTGGAGCTGAAAAACTTGCAATTGGAAGAGCAGCATTTAAAGCAATTGCTTGAGGTAAAGAGCCGGGAGCTTTCCACACATACCTTAAACCTTATTAAACAGAATGAATTTTTAGAGCGCCTCCGCAGTTCGCTTCAAGCCATGATTAAAGAGGACAAACGCGATCAAAAGAAGCAAATGGCGCAGGTATTAGCAGAAATTAATCAGAGCTTTAGCAATGAACGTAACTGGAAAGAGTTTACCCATGCTTTCGAACAAGTGCATCATCAGTTTCTAGAAAATATTAAGAAATTCAGTCATGAACTAACCTCGGCCGATATGCGCCTGATAGCCCTTTTGAAGATGAATCTTGATTCTACCGATATATCTACATTGTTAGGGATTTCTACCGATAGTTTGCGGGTTTCGCGGTATCGATTACGAAAAAAGTTAAACTTAGCGCAGGGCGACAATCTTTCTGCCTTTATTCAGTCGCTTTAAAAACGTTACATGAAAACGAGATTGATTGACTAAATCATCTCTTTTTTAGGGCTTAACATTTTGTTAATGTAACGGTAACGGAATGATAACGGAGATTTTTGTTTTATGTAAATCGCTGTAAATGAGTTGTTTGTTTTTTTGTGTTGCTTTCTGATATATGGCCTTTGTAACGCTGTTGCCTTTATGTAACCCTCAGTATTTCACTATTTTATTTTCCGTGTACACCTTTGTCCCGTCGCAAATAAAATGACATTATCAAAAGCAATGAACAAACTTTTACAAATTCTGTTTTTATTCGTTTTTTGTGCCGGCAGTGCGCAGGCAACAAAAATCAAAGGCCATGTTTACGATAAGCAGACAGGCGAGGCTATTGTGGGAGCCACAGTTGTTTTAGAAAACCCACACATGGTAACCAGCACAGGGCTTGATGGTACTTTTGAGTTTAAAAAACTATCTCCCGGAAAGGTAAAAATTAGCGTTACCTTCTTAACTTATCTTACCCAAACCCAAACAGTAGAGGTTCAGAAAGAAGACAACGAACATTTGAAATTTTACATGGTAGCAGATACCAAAAATTTGGATGATGTAACCATTAAAACAAGCGTTGCAGGCTCAACCGATCAGGGAGCACGCCGATTGGAAAAAAATTCACAACAAATCATGAACATCGTTTCGGGTAAAGCAATTGAAATTTCGCCCGATTTAACTGTGGCCAATGTTGTGCAGCGGGTTTCAGGAATTTCACTTGAGCGAAACAGTAGTGGAGATGGTCAATATGCCATTATCCGTGGTATGGATAAACGATACAATTACACTTTGGTAAATGGCGTTAAAATTCCAAGCCCTGATAACAAATACCGCTATGTTCCCTTAGATCTTTTTCCCTCAGATTTAATGGAAAGGTTAGAAGTTTATAAAACCTTGACACCAAATTTGGAAGGCGATGCAATTGGGGGAGCTGTAAACATGGTAATGAAAAATGCACCAAGCAGATTTCAGCTAAATGTAAATTTAGCAACTGGCTATAGTCAGTTATTTTTTGATAGAAAATTTGTAGCTTATGATGCAACAGGCATTTCAAGTAAATCGCCTTATGAGCTAAACGGCAAAAGCTACAATGCTACGCAAAATGATTTTACCAAAGGAACGTTAGATTATACCTACAAAAATCCAGCCCCTAATTTAGTTGGAAGTTTATCCCTTGGCCAACGTTTCTTGGATGGTAAATTAGGTGTTGAATTAGCCGGTAGCTACCAAAATACCTATCGCGGAAGCAACAGTACTTTTTATAATAGCTCGGTAAATGGAACCGATGCCTACGCAGTAATTACAAGTAAAAATTATAGAGAATATTCAGAGCGCCAAGCACGGACGGGTTTGCACGGTAAAGTAGATTACGCTTTTAATAAAGATCATCAGATAAGTTTATACAACATGTATGTAAATCTTAAAAATGATCAATTACGAGATGCTGTAACGACGACTTATAACGGACAATATAATCCAACTTTAGGCAATGCGGAGTTGGTATATACTACCCGAAGTAGAACCACCGAGCAGCAAATTTATAACAGCACACTTCATGGCGATCATAAATTTTTTAATGAAAAGTTTAAAGTGCAATGGTCGGCGGTGTATTCATCGGCAAAAAATGAAGTTCCGGATAATACCACCATCAGTTTAAATGGAGTTGAGCAAAATTTTCAAACGAAGAAAACTACGTTGGTAAATACTTCGCCGGTTAACCGCAGATGGGAACGTAATACCGATGAAGACCTAGCCGGATACCTTGATCTTACCTATCGTTTCATGATTGGAGAAGATAAATTGGATGTAAGAGCGGGTGGTTTATATCGCGATAAGCAAAGAAGTAGTTTTTATAACAACTACACGTTGGCACCAGCAGCAGCAAATGCAGGCTTGCTTTATGGTGTAGATTATCAAAATTATACGGATTTAAATTTAGTGGTAAGTAACCCAACAGGTGCCGTGGCAAATCCTTTAACCTACGATGCATCGGAAAAAATTGGAGCCGGATACGGAATGTTTGTCTACGCCGCGCGTAAATTAGAAGTAACAGGAGGGTTGCGTGTAGAGCATACTGATCAAGGATACAACATGCTTTTTTCAGCAGGAGAAACTGCTCCAAAAGGACAACAAGTATACACCGATCTGCTACCAAGTTTAACAGCAAAATACTTTTTAAGCGAAAAAGCGCAGTTACATGCTTCATACTACAAAGCACTTAATCGTCCTGGATTTTATGAAATTGTGCCAAGTAAGGTTGTAAATGAAGAGTTTCAGGAACGTGGAAATCCAAATTTAAAAAGAGCAATTGCTGATAATTTTGATTTACGGTATGAACTTTTCCCTGGTGCATCTGAACAATTGTTGGTAGGTGCTTTTTACAAAAGAATAAAAGATCCAATTGAGTATACTTTTCAGGCAGATGCTACGCGTGGTCAGGATATTTATTACTCACCGGGTAATTTTGGAACCGCCAATAACTTTGGTGCGGAGCTAGATTATATCAAGTATTTCCATAAAATAGGCATTAAAGCAAATTATACGTATACACACTCGAGCATTACTACGCCTAAAACAACACGTACAATTAACAGCACTACAGGTGATATTCAGGCTATATCGGTTGATCAAGAGCGTCCGTTGTATGGTCAAGCGGCACATGTCGCCAACTTATCTATTTTGTTTAAAGACACCAAGAAAAGATGGGATGCGCAATTAGCGGGCGGTTATACAGGCCCTCGAATCAATACAGTGTCACAGTTTTTAAACAATGATTTATGGCAGGGTGGATTTATTCAAGTGGATGCATCGGTTGAAAAACGCTTTAAAAATGGCTTAGGAATTTTTGCTAAAGCAAATAATCTTTTAAATACACCAATGAAGCTGTACATCAAAGGAACCAATCCGGAGAATGATAAAATAAGTGAAAATTTAGTAGAGAACGGACGCACGTTAATCAGAGAGGATTATTACGGACAGAACTACCTCATCGGGATACGATATAAGTTTAATTAATTAAAATTTTAAAGTAAAAACATGAAATCGAAGCATATTTTTAGCGTAATGATTTTCGCATTGCTAGGGTTAGCAGGATGTGAAAAAGCAAATGTTGATGTCGATACCACGGCTGTGGACGGATCGGCCATTGGCGAAGTTTCGGGCGTTTGGTCGAAAGGTAGCACGCAAGTAATCAAAGGGGATATTATCATCCCGGCAGGAAAGTCGCTTACCATTGAAGAAGGCGTGACGGTGTTGATGGACACAATCGCGAAACCAGAAATTATTGTAAAAGGAAATTTGTACGCCTTAGGAACAGCCGATAATCCAATTAAATTTACGGTAAACGAATTTTATAAAACAGCAGCAAAGAAATTTGGAAAGCTTTGGGGTGGTATTTTAGCCGCACCAACTTGCGAAGAATTGGTGTTGGATCATGCCATTATCGAATACGGTGGTTCAACAACTTCTGATGCGTCAACCTCTGTTAAAATGGGGCTATACAAAGCCGTTGCTGGTGAAAACCTTCCAGCGCTTTGGTTTTCAAATGCAAACGGGCGATTGGTGGTTCAGAACAGTATTTTTAGAAACCTTCAAGAAGATTGTACCTATATTGAAGGGGGTAAAATCATTTTCGCGAACAACGTTTTTTATACGACTGGCGTAACGGGTGGAGAAGCAATGAACTTTAAATCGGGATGTTTAGCAGACATAGCCTATAACTTGGTTTATAGTACAAATACAAATGCTTTAAAACTATCAAATACGGGCGATAAATTACCACAAACCTATATTATTGCCTACAACAACACCCTCGTGAACACAGGTTGGAGAAGACCAACAGCAAAAGGTGGATCGATTTGGTTAGAAAGTACCGTGCGTGCTGATTTGTTTAATAATCTTTTTGCTAATACGCGCTTTGGTGTAAAAAGAGATCCGAAGAAACCAGAAGACGCCCGTTCATCGTACAGCAATAACTGGTATTATGGATTTGATCAAACAACAGTAAATCAATTTCAGCCAACGGGCGATATTGTTGGCGGTAAAAATGATGTGATTAGCACTGTTGCCGGTGCAAATGATCCAAAATTTGTAAATTATCCTGTAAATACGGCGGTTACCAATGCCGATTATAATACGGCATGGGATTTTCATCTACAAGGAAATTCTCCGGCCTTGGGTAAAGGAATTACGAGCTTTACGCGCTACCACAAAGCAGGAATTGTGATGAAAAATGGAATTACGTATACATCGCCAGAACCTTCAACATTTGTAGGAGCGTATGGTATTAAAAATTAAAATGAAAAGTAAATTATCAATAATAGCCCTTGCATTTTTAAGTTTTGGCGTTTCATGTACCGGTATTCCGCAACCGCTGGATAAGGATGCTGTAAAGCCGCTTTACGTTTCCGACCCGGTAGGTGTAGATTCAGATGATCCGGCAATTTGGGTCAACGCAAGCCATCCGGAGCAGTCCTTGGTCATTGGTACCGATAAAGACGCGAACGGAGGTTTGTACGTTTTCGATTTAAAAGGGAAAAGTATTCCCTCTAAAACCATAAAAGGACTACAACGGCCTAATAATGTGGATATAGCCTATGGTTTGCTGTTGAATGGTAAAAAAACCGATATCGTCGTAACCACCGAAAGGTACACCCACAAGCTGCGTATCTATAGCTTGCCAGATATGAAAGCGATTGATGAGGGCGGAATTCCAGTATTTGAAAATGAAACAGCTTTGGAGTTCCGCGATTTGATGGGGATTGCTTTATACACCGACTCATTGGGGAAAATTTATGCCATTGTAGGACGTAAAACAGGACCCACTACTGGTGGTTATTTATGGCAATATCTGCTTTCGGATAATGGTAGTGGAAATGTAAAAGCAGATTTGGTGCGAAAATTTGGAAAGTACAGTGGAAAGAAAGAAATAGAATCCATTGCGGTGGATAATGAACTAGGCTATGTGTATTATTCGGATGAACAAGAGGGAATTAGAAAGTACTACGCAGATCCCGCAAAAGGAAATGAAGAGCTTGCCTTATTCGGTCAGGGTGATTTTTCGGTCGATAACGAGGGAATAGCTATCTATAAAACAGCAGGAAATAAGGGATATATTCTTGTTTCAGATCAAGGTTCAAGACAATTAAAAGTATATAGCAGACAAGGTAAGGAAGGGGCTGTGAATCAACACCCTTTGCTTAGTACACTGAAATATTCGGCGAATCAAACCGATGGGCTAGATGCGGTTTCGACACCTTTAAATGCCGATTTCAAACACGGCTTAGTCGTAGCTATGAGCGATGATAGAACCTTTCATTTTTACAGATGGGAAGATTTGGCAGGAAAAAAACTGGATGTAAACCCCTAACGCACGGTAGATAAGAATGAAAACGCTCGCATTTTGCGGGCGTTTTTTTGTTTGTTCTCGCTTAGTTAAAAAATCAATCTCTCGTTTTGTTGTCAGATAAAATCAATAATACGGCTGTGAATGATAAAATTTGTTAAAAAAATTGAAAACTTGCTCCATGTGTTCACTTGGTGTAAAAGATTGTGGCTTATGTCAAAATTTTTTAAGTTATTTGGATATTAAATTCTCTTTTTTTGATAAATAACACAGACGATATTGAACTTTGGCAAAGGTTGCAGCGCGGAGAAAGGGAGGCCCTTGATGTGCTTTACACCAAGTATTTTCAGTCGTTGTTTACCTACGGGATGCGTTTACTGCAGGAAGAAGAAGGAGTGTATGATTGTATTCAAAATCTGTTTGTGAAACTTTGGGTCGATCGTAAGAAGTTAAGCAGCGTAGATAAGGTGAAGAACTACTTAATTTCATCATTAAGAAACGGAATTACAAACTACAGAATCAGTGAAAATAAATTTCAAAAGGTAGAAGTAGAGGGCGATATGCATTTCGATTTGAAATTTACGGTAGAGTCAGAATTTATTAAGAAAGAAGAGCAGGAGGAAAAGGCCGTTAACCTGACAGCAGCCATGAACCAATTAACAGCTAGGCAAAAAGAAATTTTATACCTGAAGTATTATGAGGAAATGGACTACACCGAAATTGCTGCGGTAATGGATATGACACTGAAAGGCACGTATAAATTGAATGCGCGCGCGCTTGAATCGCTGCGTCTTATTATGGGTGTTGATAAAGCATTGTTATTGGCAATGCTGTATACAATTAAATCTTAAGCAGTTTTATTACTTGTTTTTGTCTCTTTTTCTCAGCGAACGGGTGTTTTCTGCCCAACAAAAGCAATCATTTTAATGTAAAAATGGGCATTTTTAATTTTTTTAAAAAAAAGTTAAAAACTTTGGGGTGTTTTTTTGTCGTTTATTGTCTTTATAGAGACAAGTGCATAAAAAGCCCAAACTATGACTCAAAAAACTTATCATCAATTTACAACGGAAGAGTTTTTACTTGATGCCGATTTTATTCGGTATGTGAAGTTTAAAGACCCAGAGGATGTTGTGTTTTGGGAAAATTGGGCATTAGAAAATACAACGAGTAAAAGTGTCTTTGAAGATGCTCGTTTAGAGTTAGAGGTCATTCTTAGTGCAAAAGCGATTCCTGTTCCGACAGGTTTTATGAAGAATTTGCAGGCAGATATTAATCGAAGTATTGATCAAATCCAACAGAAGAAACGCAAAGTGCTTGCGCTTTGGGCATGGTCGTCGTCTATTGCCGCTAGCTTGGCACTGGTATTTGCAGGAGCCTGGTATTTCAACAGTACAGTAACCATCCGAACTGAATTCGGCCAAGTAAAGGAATTAGTGTTGGCAGACGGAACCGAAGTTACATTAAACGCGAATTCAACACTTTCATATCCAAGAGCGTATAAATGGAAAAAAGTACGTTCAATTGTGTTAGATGGGGAAGCCTATTTTAAGGTTAAACACCTTAACCAAAACCCAAAGCAAATTAAAAATGGCGAATTGTTTCAGGCCGAAACTGGAAGTGTTGAAGTACAGGTTTTGGGAACCGAATTTAATTTGAAAGAACGCCATGGTGTTGCCCACATTGCTTTAATTAATGGTAAGGTACAGGTAAAATCGATTAAAACAGGTGCTCAATATATTATGACACCAGGCAATGTATTAAAAGTAAATGCCTCAAATGGCGAATTAATCCACGACGAGCAAGACCCAGCTATGATATCGGCTTGGACGGACGGGAAGTTAATCGTCAATCAAACAAGTGTAAATGAAATTATCGCAGCTTTCGAAGATTTATACGGCTACAAAGTTATTCTAGATAACCCGGCTTTGGGCCAGAAAAAAATCGATGGAAGCATCTCTATAAAGAGTGAGCAAAGTTTACTGTTCACCCTGAGTAATATTTTAAATGTAAACATTAAAAAAGAAGGAAAAATCATCCGCTTAGAAACACGGCGATAATGATTTAAAACCAACCAAACAATCAAACAACCAAACAAAATGACCAGAAGTTTTACCAAATCAGTTCAACTTCTTCTGCTCGTTCTCTTTTCGTTCAGCATGAATCTTCATGTACTGGCACAAGATAAGAGAATTACCGTAGAGGAGGCATTGAACGCTATTTCGAAGAAATACAAAACGAAGTTTGCCTACGAACATGGAATTGTTCAAGGAAAATTTACTTCAAGCGAAAGTTTAAAGGCAAAATCTTTAGATGAAGCTTTAAAGCGCACACTGTACGCAAATAATTTGTTGTTTTTGTATGTGAGCGAAGGAACCTATACCATTGTCAGCAGAGATGAGAAGCTAACGACTCCGACTCAAAATGCAGGAGTAGTTTCTGCGGTGGATAACAAAAGCGATGAGTTTTACCTAACAGGAGAGGTTTTAGATGAGACGGGAGGGCCACTTCCAGGCGTAACCATTAAGTCGAATGCTTCCAACACGGTAAAAGTTACCGATAGTAAAGGGAAGTTTGCTTTTTTTGTTCCAAGTAATGCAACAATGCTTAGCTTTTCATATGTTGGGTATCAAACGGCCTCATTAAATATTACCCCGAACAGTAAAAATGTAACTGTTTCGCTTACCCCATCAGCAGCGAATCAATTACAAGATGTGAACGTGGTTTCAAATGGATACCAAACGTTATCAAAAGAACGCATTACAGGGGCAGCATCGGTGGTTACCGCAAAGCAGTTGGCGCAAATTTCTGTTCCAAATGTTCTGCAACGTTTAGAAGGCTTAGCAGCAGGTGTTAAAATTGATGTCTTATCAAGCGACCGTAGTTTTGCCTATAGTTCGGGTACCTCAACCGGGGCTCAAGCGTCTTTAAGTGGAGGAACCAGAACACGTGGAAGGAACGATTATAACATGAATATACGAGGAACGAGTTCCTTAATTAGTGAAACATTTCCGCTTGTGGTAATCGATGGAGCCGTTTCTGAAATGGATATATCAACCCTTAATCCAAATGATGTAGAAAATATTACCTTTTTGAAAGATGCTGCGGCAGCTTCCATTTGGGGTGTACGTGCTGCCAATGGAGTAATTGTTATCACAACCAAACGCGGTGGCAGTCAAAAACAACCGAGCATCAATGCTTCGGTGAATATGAGTATTTCGGAAGATCCAGACTTGGATTATTATAAGACCATGACTTCGGCACAGCAATTAGCCTATGAGAAAGAATTGGTAAACCGAAATTTCATTATTGATTATGGATCTAATTCATACAGTAATGCAATTAATATGCGCAGTCCGGGTACGTTTTTGGCTTTAAAACTAAAAGCCGGTACCATTACGCAATCAGCCTATGATGCTAAAGTGGCAGAATTAAGTGCCATTGATAACCGTTCACAGATTTCGCAGTACTTTTTGCAGAAAGCAAAAAATCAACAATATAATTTTTCAATCGGAGGTGGGTCGGATACCTATAACTACTATTATTCGGCTTCATATGCAGAAGAAACTCCCTTTACGGTTGGGAATTCAGGAAAACGGTTAACCGCTACTTTAAACAACTCGTGGAAATTATTTAAAGTGGCTACATTAAGTGCAAACTTGAAAGGCTCGTTCTTTAATTATCAAAATAACGGAATTTCCTTAGCTACTTTATGGAATTCAAGCGGAGGTACCACATTGATGCCATATTCGCTAGTTGCGGATCAAAATGGGAAAGGTTTAGCTTTTGATCGATTAAATCCGGATTATACCGCAACATTACCGGCTACGTATAAAAATTGGAAATATAATTACATTGATGAATTGGCGCTAGCTAGTGATGAACAAAAGGATAATAATTATGTAGCATGGTTTAACTTAAACGTGCCTATTTTTAAAGGCTTATCAGCAACAGCACAATATACCAATGAGCGTACTTTTAGTAATCGTCGAGTATTTTACGATCCAAATAGCTACACCATTCGTAACATGTTAAATTATTTTACACCTACGGGGGCATCTACCAATAGTATTGGCCTAGCTTCTAATGCGGGGGCGTTAAGTACAATTAACACCTCGGTAAATAATTACAGTCTTCGTAGTCAGTTAGATTACTCGAATACTTTTGGAAAAGACCATCAAGTAACTGCGTTAGCAGGAACAGAGTTGCGTGAAACCAATATGGGTCAAGGAAGCCAAGTAATTTATGGATACAATATGCAAACTGGTTTTTCTGCTGCAGTAAATTATGCTGGCTCGGCGTATCCATCGATCGCAGGATATAATGGCTCACTTAGCCTAGGTGGTGCACCTATACAAGGCGACAAGAAGCGTCGTTTTCTTTCTTATTTTAGTAATGCATCTTATACCTATAAGGATAAATATGTTTTATCGGGAAGTGTTCGCTACGATGATTATAACAATTTTGGATTAGACGCGAAGTACCGTGCAACTCCACTGTGGTCAAGCGGTTTGAAATGGAATGCAAGTAAAGAGGACTTCTTGAAAAATGTTAGCTGGATAAGTAATTTGGCATTGCGTGCAACCTATGGAGTAAACGGAAATATTTCTACTGATATTTATCCATTTACGTACATGGGCTTAGCGTCTAGCCCTGATTATACCACCAATCAACAATACGGATTTTTGGTTGCTCCGGCAAATCCTGCATTACGATGGGAGAAAACATACGTAACCAATTTAGCCCTCGATTTTGGGTTTTTAGACAACAGAATTACGGGTTCGGTAGATGTATATAAGAAAAATGGAAAAGATATTCTCTATAGTTTCCCGATTAATAACACCTATACCGGAACCATTGTAAACACATTAACCACCAACTCCGCATCATTAACTGGGAAAGGCGTTGATCTTTCCTTGAATGCTTCTATTTTAAGAGGAAAAGATTTAACTTGGTCTGCAGGGGCTAACTTCTCGTACAATACGAATGAGGTAACCGACAACCGTTTTAAAGATAATTTAACAACTTCGTATTATTCATCTCCTGCAAGTATTTCATTTGTAACAGGATATCCAACCGATAAATTGTTGGTGTATAGAAATGTGGGCTTAGATGCAAACGGTTTAACGCAGATTTACGATGAGAACGGTGCGATTCTGAAAGCAACCACTACCACGGTGCCAACTTTTGGTGCATTACAATATGCCGGACGCAAACAGGCTCCGTATTACGGGGCGATTAATCAATCCTTACAATATAAAAATTTCACCTTATTTGTAATGGCAACTTACCAGTTCGGAAGTGTATTTTTAAAGCCTAGTATCGCAAATTACGCAACCAATCCAAGCAATGTTACCTACGATTTGAGTGCGGATATTGCGAATAGATGGCAAAAAGCAGGAGATGAATTAACCACTTCAGTACCGGGCTTAAATGGAAATGCAACTTCAGTGTATTATAGTTTAATGAGATATCAATATTCAGATATCAATGTGTTAAAAGGAGATTACATCCGTTTAAGAGAAATTTCATTGAGTTATGATTTGCCAGTTCAGAAATTTGTAAAGCAAATTAAAGGGGCGAAACTTGGTTTTGCAGTGCGTAATTTAGGTTTGTTGTGGACAGCAAACAAAGAAGGATACGATCCTGACGTAGTGAACTATGTAAATACAGCCTACAATTTTCCTGCGGCAAGGTCATACAATTTTTCTTTAAATCTTAATTTTTAATCCTGAAGTATATGAAAACGATATATAAAAGTTTAAGCTTGTTTTGCATGGTTTTTAGCTTGGCAAGCTGTCAGAAATTTGTAGAGATTAAAACTCAGGGAACATTGGTGCCAGGAGAAACATCAAACTATAGATTGTTATTAAACAACACCTCGGCATTTGAATCCGGCCCGGGATTGGTTGATTATGCCTCTGATGACGTAAGTTATGTAGATGGAAGTGTGCAGTTAACCAGTATGGGGGCAAGTGAATATTACATCTGGACGCTCTACAGTTATAAATGGAGCAATGTAATTTATCCTGCAAATAGTGCTTATTACTATTCTGATCCGAATTGGAACAGTATGTACAATGCAATTGCTTACAGTAACACCATTATTTCAGAGGTGCCAACCAGTTCTGGAGGAACAGAAGCAGAAAAAGCGCAATATGTTGCCGAAGCATTGGTGCACCGTGCAGATGCGTACTTAATGCTGGCAAACACGTATTGTAAGCCGTATGTTGCTGCAACAGCGGCTACCGATTTGGGTGTGCCGTTAATTTTAACGCCAACTACCTCACAATCTTTAGCAAGGCCTTCCCTTCAGAGTGTGTACGATCAAATTATTAAAGATTTAAACGCGGCCATCCCTGCATTACCAAATACGCAAAACTACAATACGTTACCATCTAAAGTAGCCGCATACGCGGAATTGGCAAGATGTTATTTGTATATGAACGATTATGCAAATGCCAATAGCAATGCCGATAAAGCATTAGCTATAAAAGGAAACTTGGTTGATTTAGGTGCTATCAATGCCATTACTTACGGTACATACCCGCTAAGAGCCGTAGATCCTGAAGTTATTTTGTCAAAAGTATCAAATGGTGGAGTTTCGGCTTACACCACAACAGGAATGCGCTTAAGCAGCGATATTTTAAATTTGTTGGGTACAAAAGATCAACGATATAATTTATTTACCGCTGATGCTTCTCTAATATCAACAACTTATGTGCCGGCAGGTGGCCGTTTCTTTTACCGCGACAGAGCCATTGGCGAGACCCGCAATATTGGTCCAAATGTGCCGGAAATGATGTTGATTAAAGCAGAATATTATGCCCGTAACAACGACATAGCCAATGCCATTCTGTGGATGGATAAAGTTCGTGTTAAACGGTTTAAGCCAGCTGACTACGTAGCCTCAACTGCAACAACGGCTGCCGAAGCCTTAACGAAAGTAATAGATGAACGACACCGTGAATTCTTTTGTAGAATGCTTCGCTGGTGGGATATGCGCCGTTTGAAATCGGAGGCAGCTTTCCAGAAAACTTACACCAGAACCGTTTCAGGAGTTACTTATACCTTGGCACCAAACAGCAATCGATATGTATTTCCAATTGCGGAGTATTTGCGTCAATTAAATCCTGAATTACAACAAAATCCATAACACACACATACAAATAAAGCGGAGCAGCGCTTGTCGCCGCTCCGCTTATACCTTAAGAACATGCTAAAAAAAATCTTTTTATTGGGCTTAATTTCCGCTTTCTCATTTAACCTATTTGCACAATACACCAGTAGTTTTAAATATCTGCCAGAAAAACCGCAAAATGGTAAGATGGTTTCAATAAGTTACGATGCTAGCAACACAAAATTGGTCGGAAAAACCAATGTGCGAGCGGTCGTTTATCAATATATCGATTACAAATGGATCGCTTCTGATTTGAAATTGATAGGTCAAAAAAATCTATGGAAAGCAGACTTAAAGCTTGCAGATAAATGCGGAATTGTGGCATTGAAATTTGTAGCCGATACCCTGGTTGATAATAACGACAATGAAGGATTTTTCTTCATGCTTCACGATAAAGATAGAGCAGGATTAATGGCTCCAGGAGCATATGCGGGTTGGGGATTGGCGCGTTCGCCAAAATATGACCTAGATATTCCGAATTACATGCACTTTAAAGGAGTAAGCGATTCGGCAACCTACCATTGGTTAAATCAAGAAATTAGTTTCAATCAGTCCTCAAAATCAGCCTTGGTATACCCTTATTCTGTGGCCTTAGTTGCTACTTTTAAGGAAAGTTCGACACCTCGCTTACAGCGTGTATTGGCATATCTTAAAAGACCGGATGCAAGTGAAAACGATTTGTTAAACGCCAGAAGAATTCTTCAAACGTTGTTGAAAGACCAAAATACAGTGGATTCGGTAGAGAAAGTGCTAAATCAAAAATTTCCAAATGGAAGTTTGACTCGATTAAATGCATATAAAGAAGTAAGTATGCATAGGGATATAAAATCGCTTTTAGCAGCAACACTTAAGTTTTTAAATGATTTTCCTGAGTACAAAACAAATAAAGAATTTGATGTTCAAAATAGAATCTACTACAGTAACTTATATCAAAGTGCGATGGTTTTTGGCGCAATGGAGGATAAAAATACACCATACGTTGCAAAGTACGTAGATTCTGTTTCTTTTACGGCTTTACCAACGGTGTATTATAAATTAATCACCATTTCATACGACCGAAAGCAGGATTACAATGTATTGTCAACCTATGCAGATTTGTTAGTGAAAAGATTTGAATATTTTAGAGATCATCAGCCAGAAAGTATGCTGCATTTATCTCCATTGGAATGGAAAAAGGAGTACAACCATGTTTTTGCAACCAATGTAACACGCAGCTATCTGGGCTTGTTAAATTTCAAGAAAAATTATCTTTCTGCTATTAAGTATGCGGCCGAAGCAGAGCAAGATCTAAAATTTAGCAATGCAGCCATCAACAATGAGTACGCCTATGCCTTAAAGCAAGCTGGAAAAGTGAACGAGTTGGATGTAGTACTGAAGAAGAGTATGTTCTTAAACCAAGCATCTACCGAAATGATTGGCATGATTAAGGAAAAATACGTGAAAAAACACGGCTCTGAAAAAGGCTTTGAAGCGTATTTGACCTCTCTTAAAAATCCGGAAGATCAGAAAAAAGGAGAAGTAGAGTTAAAAGCATCGATGATTAAAAAAGACATGCCGCAATGGAGCATGCAAGATTTGAACGGAAAAACAGTAAAATCATCCGATTTAATAGGAAAAACAGTGGTTTTAGATTTTTGGGCAACTTGGTGTGTGCCGTGTAAAGCATCTTTTCCGGGGATGAAATTAGCCGTAGAAAAATATAAAAATGATCCGAATGTGGTATTTTATTTCGTCGATACGGAAGAATCATCAAGCACCTATAAAACAGAAATTGCTGCATACATTAAAGATAATAAGTATCCTTTTCAAGTGTTGTTTGATAATAAAGCCGAAGGCGAGAAAACCAATGCAGAGGTATTTACACGCATTTGTAAAGAATTTACCATTTCAGGAATTCCACAAAAATTAATCATTGATAAAAACGGAAAACTGCGCTTTATTTCTATTGGATTTAAGGGAAGTGCTACCGGTTTAGCCGATGAGATTTCGAGTTTAATTGAATTGACAAAGAAAGCGGAATAATGAGAAGAATTGGTTTTTTAATGGCCTTGTTATCGCTCGTAGTAAAAGCATCTTTTGCGCAAAATTTTCAATCAAGCGAGGTAACGTTTAGCGCGCCAGATGGAAAGATTACCTACGGAGGAACGTTGTCTATCCCCGAAGGGAATAAAAAATACCCGGCTATTGTGCTAGTATCCGGTACCGGAAAACAAGATCGGGATGGCACCATGGCAGGGCATAAATTATTTTTGGATATTGCCAATGAACTTACAAAAAATGGCTACGCTGTTTTGCGTGTAGATGACCGTGGAGTGGGAAAAACGACGGGGATTTACGAAACATCAACCACCGAAGATTTTGCAAACGATGCATTATTAGCGCTGCAGTATTTAAAGGGTGTTAAGCAAATTGATTCCCGCAAAATTGGTTTATTAGGGCATAGCGAGGGCGGAGCCGCCATGTCAATTGCAGCTGCAAAAAGTAAGGATGTTGCTTTTTTAATTAGTTTAGCAGGTTTAGCGATGAATGGTTATGAATCGTTAATTGCTCAAAACGAAAGCCTTGTTGCAGCTTCCGCACTTCCCGATTACGATAAAGCACGTTCAAACGATATCAATAAACGGATGTTTAAAACGGCTTATATATACGCAGATTCGGCAAACATGGAAGCCAAATTGAATGAAGCGTATGCCGCCTGGAAAGTGAAAGATGACGCCTATTTTAAAACACTAAATATCGAATTTGATCATTTTCGTTTCCCGATTTACAGTTATGTACGAAATGCCATAGGCCCTTGGTACCGGTATTTAGTGAAGTACAATGCCGAAAAAACAATGGCAAAAATTAAGGTTCCTGTATTGGCCATAAACGGCGATAAAGATTTAATGGTACCCGGCGAAGCCAATCTACGTAATTGGAAAAACTACATTGCAACAGGTGGAAACAAAAATGTAGAAACGCATTTAATGCCAAATTTAAATCATCTTCTATTGCCCTGCGTCACGTGTAAGAATGATGAAGTGGCGAGCATAAAAAGCGGAATATCTCCCGATGTTTTAAAAATAGTGGTTACTTGGTTAAATAAAACCGTGAAATAATTAAATATGGTTTTTTAGTAGTACGGCCTTTGCGAGTAATTGCAAAGGCCGTTTTATTTTAGCTGAACTTCTGTTTTAAACTTTAGCGAAAACATTTTTGCGAAGCAAAGATTCTAAGGAGATTCTTTAGACCAATTATGCCCGAAATAGTGTGCTATTTTTGGTTTAATCAAACGTTTGTGCTGTTTTTTTATTTGCATCTTAAAATTAGGAACAATATTTTTAGATATGGTTTAAAAACATATTGATCGCTCTTTATAGGAAGTAGAAGATTCTTTGTTTTTGAATATTGTAATTAACCAAATTTTAAAATATCCTTATTGTTTTCGATCCATTGAGCACATCAATGGCAATTATGCCTATGAAAAATAGAAACTAACTATCAAAATATTCCGAGAAGAGTTATTTCTATCCTTATTATCTGAAATACTTTTTCTTCTATACATATTCTGTATAAACACTAGTTAATAGATCTCCTTTTGAGGTATTAGCTCTGTATGTTTCATTAATCAATAAAACGATTTACTATACCTAACTATTTTTACATGCGTAAAATTTACCTAAAGCAACTCATGCTTTTCTCACTGTCGATTGGAGTCGGTTATTCCGGCCATGCATCGGCTTTTGAGAGCAAATTGAAAAATGATCCCCACTACATTCTCTTGCCATCTTTTAAGAAAAACAGAATGGAAGTAAAAGGGAAGATTACCGATACCTTCGGCAACCCTCTATTTGGCGTAAAGGTTACGCTGAAGGTGACTGGACTTTCTGTATATACGGATAAGAAAGGACTATTCAGCATTTCTGCCGTTGAGGGCGATGTGTTATCTTTTGAGTTAAACGGCTACTTAATTAAAGAGGTGCCTGTTTCTCAAAAGATGGATGTCATCTTAGAAGAAAACCTAAAAAATCAAGAAACCAGTCCGGTTTTATATGGAAATCAAAGCAAAACTACAAATTTACAATCAACTTCTACAGTTTACAATGCTGATTTAATTAAGGTGCCTGTGGCGGGTGTTGGAAATGCTTTATCGGGTCGAATGCCAGGTCTGTATACACTACAAGGAAACGGAAGACCAGGTGCTGATTTAACCTCCATAACCGTACGAGGACAATCACCTTTGGTGTTAGTAAACGGAGTGCCAAGAGATTATGCTTCGGTAGATCCAGAGGAGATTGAATCCATTACCATTTTGAAAGATGGCTTATCAACCGTTATGTTAGGACAATTGGCTTCAAACGGAGCAATTTTAATTCAAACCAGGCAAGGTGAAGTTGGTAGACAGCGTATTTCTTTTACCGCACAGGCTGGATTGCAAACTCCACAAAAAATGCCAAAAACACTTGGCGCATTTGATTACGCAACGTTATATAATGAAGCTTTGGCAAATGATGGGAAGGCCCCTCGTTATACTGAAGCAGATTTGGCCGCGTATAGAGATGGTTCTGATCCTTATTTTCATCCTGATGTAGATTGGTACGATACTATTTTAAAGAAAAACTCGACGTTTAGTCGTTATAATTTAAATGTGTATGGTGGTGGAAATTCAACGCGTTATTTTCTAGATTTAGATTACCTCAATCAAGGTGGAATTTTAAAGGAAGATCCAAATAATACTTACAGCACCAATACCGATTATAAACGATACTTGGTAAGAAGTAACATCGACATTGATATAACTCCATCAACTTTGTTAAACTTAAACTTATTTGCCCGTATTCAAAATGGTAATCAGCCAGGAGGGACAGGAGCAAATAGTGCAGCTATTGGTACAGGTACAACCTTAAGTAATTTTGGTAGTAATAACATTTTTACACAATTGGCTAGTATTCCGAACAATGCATATCCGGTTTTTAACCCAAATGGATCATTGGCTGGAACGCAAGATTACCAAACCAACTTATGGGGAGCAAGCACACAGTCTGGATATTTTTACAATAGTACCCGCGATGTTTCAGCAGATATTTCGTTGAAAAAAACCTTAGATAAGGTAACCAAAGGTTTATGGTTGAAAGGCTTGGCAAGTTTTAACACCAGTGTGGCCGAGAATATTATCCGTACCAAACAGTACGTGGTTTATAGACTTTTAACCCTCAATCCAGAAACCTATCAATCATTCGGAACCAAAACAAATCAAATAAACGAATCGACCAATGCTGGGCAGACTAGAAATTTCTTCGTTGATTTTTCGGCCGGATGGGACAGAACTTTTGGCAAAAATACATTTACTGCGTTGTTTAAGTATAATTCGCAAAACGCACGCAGTGGCAGTCAAATTCCTTCTATATACACCAATATTGCAGGTAGATTAGATTACAATTATGCTGAAAAGTACATGGTGGAAACAGCATTTAGTTATTCGGGTTTAAATCGTTATGAACCGGGAAATAGATACGGGTTCTTTTATGGTTTTGGCATTGGCTGGAATTTGGCCAAGGAAAATTTTTTAAAGGATGCTACTTGGTTAAATACGTTGAAGCTTAGAGCAAATTACGCTTATACAGGAAACGCTAATCCAGGATATTTTGCTTATAATCAGTATTATGTAGCAGGAACATCGTACGTGTATGGCAGTACGCCAACTTCCAATTCAGGTGTGGCAGAAGGTGCATTGGCTAACCCGAATATCACATGGGAGAAAGCAAACCAATTCGATGCAGGCATAGATATAGCCATGTTTAATAACAAGCTATCGGTTACAGCTGATTATTTTAATAATCGAAATTTCGATTTAGTTCAGCAACGAGGAAGAAGTTCAGCATTATTGGGTACTACCTATCCAAACGAAAACCTAGGAATCAATAGATATTCGGGATTAGAGTTCGATTTAAGGTATAGCAACAATATTGGCAATTTTAATTATTACATTGCTCCAAACGTTTTTTCTTTACAAAAAATCATCGAATTTCAAGATGAAATAGACAGACCACTTGCGTCGATGAGCCGTACCGGACAAAGAGAAGATCAAACGTTTGGCTACGTAGCTGAGGGGCTTTTTCAAAACCAAAATGAGATAAATTCGAGTGCTAAAATTCAAGGTTATACTCCGGTTCCAGGAGATATTAAATACAAAGATTTGAATGGCGATAACATTATCAATTCGTTGGATGTACAAGCGTTAAAAAATAATAATCCAGTTTGGTTTTATGGATTAAATGTAGGGTTTGGTTATAAAGGATTCGATTTTTCGGCCTTACTTCAAGGGGTTCAAAATCGGTACATTTATGTTAGCGGTATTACCGAATGGGCTTTTCAAGGTTCAACCGGAACAGGACAAGCATTTGAACAAAACTTAGGTAGATGGACACCTGCCACCGCTGCTACTGCTACCCAGCCACGCTTAACTGTAGGCCCAAATTCAAATAATCAAGCTACTTCTTCTTACTGGTTACGCGATGGTAGCTATGTGCGATTAAAGAACATTGAATTAGGGTATACCCTTCCAAATAAGCTAACCAATAAATTGAGATTGGCCTCCGTACGCTTCTTTGTAAACTCGGTAAACACTTTTACACATTCGGCCTATAATCAAGTTGATCCAGAGGTTTATGGTGCAGACTATCCTTTGCAAAAAGTAGTAAATGCAGGTTTAAATGTTAAATTTTAATTCGATAGGCTTTATGAAAATTAAAATAAAAGAATCAATTATTGCAGCTGCGGTAATTTCTATGGGTTTTGTTGCATGTAAAAAACCGCTTTACGAAACGGAGCCTATTACACAAAATATCTCCTATATTTTTGATAAAACCGATTCTATTGGCGTTCAGGCTAGAGCATTTCTAGCTGATTGTTATTCAAGTTTGCCAAATGGGTACAATAGAATCGGAAACGACGTTTTAGATGCCGCTTCTGATGATGCAATTAGTTCATCTCCGGCAAGTACAATAGAGTATTTTACCAACGGACGTATTTCACCCGTTCAAACGGTAGACGATGCATGGGCAAAAAATTATGCACTAATCCGTCAAGTAAATATCTTTTTAGCCAATATAGATGTAGTTCCTTTAAACGAAGATGGTTTAAAAGAATCTTTTAAAGCAGAAGCGCGTGGCTTAAGAGCAATTGCTTATTTCGAGTTGCTAAAGCGTTACGGAGGTGTGCCCTTAATTGGCGATAGAGTTTTTGGCTTAAACGATAATACCTTGCTGCCTAGAAATTCGTATGCCGAATGTTTAAAGTATATCGTTGACGAGTGTGAAGTAGTAACTGCAACTGGTCGAATTGATAATCCAGCAGTAACATCGGATGAAAATTTCGGTCGTATTACGCAAGGGGTTGCCATGGCACTCAAAGCACGTGTGTTATTGTACGATGCAAGCCCTTTAAATAATCCAACAAACGATGTTTCTAAATGGGCTTTGGCAGCACAAGCAGCAAAAGACTTAATGAGTTTGAATAAGTATGCGTTAGTTACAACTCCGGCAGCTTCGGCTTATGCTGGTGTTTTTAATACGCGTAAAAATGTTGAAATGATATTAGCCTTTCAGCGCGGAGTAACGTTCGATTTAGAAACAAATAATGCTCCTGTTGGCTATACTACAGCAAATGCTTCAGGAAGAGGATACACCAGTCCGACGCAAGAGTTGGTAGATGCATTTGATATGGCAAACGGTAGGGCAATTACTGATCCTGCTTCAGGATACAATCCTGCAAATCCGTACTTAAATAGAGATCCGCGCTTTGCACAAACTATTTTTTGCAACGATCAAACCTGGTTAAATAGAAAAATAGAAACCTTTGAAGGCGGTTTGGATAAACCTGGTAGTGCTGTAAATGTGCAAACACGTACGGGCTACTATATGAGAAAGTTCTTAAATCCTACTTTTAATACGGCTACAGTATATTCGAATCAAACACATAACTTTCCAATTTTTAGATACGCAGAGGTTTTATTGAATTATGCAGAAGCGATAAACGAAGCAGCAGATAATGCCGCCAATAGAACAGAAGCGTTTAATCAATTAAAAGCTATTCGTTTAAGAGCGGGCATTCCTCTTGGTACAACAGCAGGCTATCAGCATGGCTTAAAAACAACGATGACCCAGGCAGAGATGCGCCAAGCAATCAGAAAAGAACGTCGTGTAGAAATGGCTTTCGAAGAACAACGCTTTTGGGATATTCGCCGTTGGAAAATTGCTGAAACCGTACTAAATGGAACCTTGCATGGTATGCAAATTATCAAAAATACAAACGGTTCGTTTTCATATAGCACCTATGATGCGTTAAAGGTAAGTTTTGACGCTTCTAAAATGTACCGCTATCCAATTGCATTTTCAGAGATAAGTAAAAACCCAAGTTTGTCGCAAACTCCGGGTTGGTAATTCGAGAACAGTTAAAAAATGTTAAACAATAACTAGTAAAGTTATGTATAAAATAGTATGTAAGTTATTCGTGCTGCTTACCTTAATACCTGCATTGTCTTTTGCGCAAACGGTAATAAAGGGTGTAGTTTCAGACGAAGGTGGGGTATTGCCCGGGGCAAGTATTGTAGAAAAGGGCCTTACCAACAACGGTACCACCACCGGTGGAGATGGTTCTTTCCAATTGGCGCTAAAAGGGACAAGCAAAACAATTATTGTAAAATCAATTGGGTATTTAACCCGTGAAGTAAACGTAGCAGGTAAGGCAACTATCTCTATTAAATTAGAAACCGACTCTAAGGGTTTAGACGAGGTGATGGTAGTGGGTTATGGTCAACAAAAGAAAATTACCAATACGGGTTCTATTAGCTCAATTTCAGCAACAGAGATTAAACAAAACCCGAGTGCGAGTATTCAAAATACTTTAGCAGGGCGATTACCCGGCTTTACAGCACAACAGCGTTCAGGGCAGCCAGGGGCAGATGGAGCAGCCTTTTTTATTAGAGGTGTGGGTACGTATGGGGGTGGAACTCAGCCCTTAATTATTGTGGATGATGTGGAGTACGACTATAGTAAAGTATCGCAGTTAGACCCAAATGAGGTTGAAACAGTATCCATTTTAAAAGATGCATCAACTACCGCTATTTATGGTATTAAAGGGGCTAATGGGGTATTGATTATTACGACTAAAAGAGGGGTTGCAGGCAAACCACGCATCAATTTGAAATCAGAAACGGGGTACCAAATGGATGTAAACACGCCAGAGTTTTTAGATTCGTATACAGCCTTATCATTACGCAACGAAGGTATCCGTAATACAAGTGCAGACCGTGGAACGGATCCAACAATTGAGCCGAATTATTTATCAGATGCTGAGTTGAATATTTATCGAGATGGCTCAGATCCATATGGGCATCCGAACATCGATTGGTGGAAAACAATTTTTAAACCAGGGGCACTAATTACCCGTCAAAATTTGGATTTTCAAGGAGGGACGGAAAGTGTTAAGTACTTTGTTTCAGCCGGATATTTATGGCAAAACGGTAATATCCGCGATTATAGCTCAGACAACGGAGTAAATTCAAATTATTACTATAAGCGTTATAACTTCCGCTCCAACTTAGACATTCAAGCTACAAAAACGCTATCTATTCGATTGGATTTGAGTGGCCGTTTTGGCGAAACCAATTCCCCGTATAATTCAAATCAAGGTAATGCATATTACGCAAACGGTAATGGAATTGTGGGCGAAATTTACAGTGGAAATTATTTGCCACCATGGGCCTATCCAGTAACCAATCCAAATGGATCGTATCCTTATAATCCAGATTTAAATATCTCGGCCACGAGTATCATTGGGCGTTTAGCAGAATCAGGTTTCACACGAAAATTCGATAACGATTTAAACATTGTTTCAAGCGCGAACCAAAAATTAGATTTTATTACCAAAGGTTTACAAGCTAAAGTGTTATTGTCGTACGCTAGTGCTCAAAATAATAATTTAAGCATTTATAGAACGGCATTGCCATATTATTATTACGATCCAACAGCCGTTAATCCGTATTTGCCATTAAATGCAAATCAATACCGTACACCTCCTTTTAGCCAAAGTTATAGTAATTCTAGTATTTTTCGGACGGTTAATTTGCAATCTTCTTTAAACTACAATCGCGATTTTGGTAGTCATCATGTATATGGTTTGGTTTTATATAACGATAACAGATTAATTAATTCGGGAACTGTAGGTGATGACAATCAAGGACCAGGTATACCAACGGTTGTAACCGGTACTACGTTTAGAACAGGGTACGATTATAAAAATAGATATCTAATTGAATTTAATGCCGCTTATAACGGGACCGACAGGTTTACCGGAGAGAAAACCAGAGGTTGGTTTCCCGCTGGATCAATTGGTTGGAATATTTCGGAAGAGAAGTTTTTTAGCGATAACATAAAATTTGTCGATTTATTAAAAATTAGAGCATCGTATGGTTTGGTGGGTTCGGATGATATTGGTGGTGCAAAGCGATATGTTCAATTTTATGAAACCAGTTCTGGAGCAAGTGGCGCAAATCCGAATACAAGTGCAGGGTACAACTTTGGAACATCACCAACACCTTATATTGGGATAACGGAAGGCGATTTAGGAAATGAAAATGTAACCTGGGAAAAATCGAAAAAGTTAGATATCGGTATTGATTTAAACATGTTTAAAGGGAAGATCAAAATCGTTGCCGATTATTTTAACAACGATACCTACGATATTTTAACTACCAGAAAGAGTGTGCCTTATACCTTGGGTGTTGGTTTACCTCCAGTTAACTTAGGTAGAGTAAATAATAGAGGGTACGATGGAGAAATTGGCTACAACGATCGGTTTGGGGCATTAACTTTTGGTGCACGCTTTACCTTTTCGTATGCAAAGAATAAAATTTTGTACCAAGATGAAGCACAACCTGCTTATCCTTGGTTAGCGGCAACAGGTAATCCAATTGGTCAGTATTTTGGTTGGACTTATATTGGTTTTTATTCAGCAGAAGACATTGTCGATCCAACCGTTGCAAAACCAACTACAGCTGTAGGGCCTGGCGATTTGAAATATGCCGATTTAAATGGTGATGGCATCATTGACACTTCGGATCAAGGGGCGATTGGAAGACCAAATTTACCAAACACAACCTATGGGGCTAACTTTAATTTTGGCTACAAAAACTTCTATCTGAATTTATTCTTTCAGGGATCTTCGGGCTATAGTACGCGTTTCCACTCAGAAACCATCACTCCTGGTACTTCAAATTATCAGCCTATACACTTAACCAGATGGACACCAGAAACAGCAGCTACAGCAACATTTCCACGATTAGGCGGTACTGCTATTACAAACTACCCGAATGCAACCGCAAACTTTTCGGATTTTTGGACACGCGATAACTATTATATTCGTTTAAAAACTGCCGAGATTAGTTATCAGTTTACATCAGCATTAGCAAAAAAACTTCACGTTCAAGGGATTCGTGTATATGCCAATGGAAATAATTTGTTAACATGGACAAACGTAACCGATCTATATCAAGTAGATCCTGAGAATGGAAATAGTACCACTACAGTAATTAGTGTGTATCCTACACAAAGGATTTATAATTTTGGATTACAAGTTTCATTTTAAGTAAACTAATATGAAAAGGAAAATTTTACTAATAGCCGTTTTGGCTATTTTAACACTAACTTACTCGTGCAAAAAGGGTGGGTTGATTGATGAAAGCGAAGATACTTTTTTAAATGAAGAAACGACTTTTACAGATAGTATTAATACAACGGCATTTCTAACAAGAATATACCAAGATTCTGGTTTTCAGTTTGATATGAGGTACCATTCTGGAGGGGGACATGCTACTGCTGCAGATGAGGGAGTTTCAGGACGCTATAACGGTTCTGCAACAACCGCTGTAACAATAGCATTAGGATTAATTAATAAAAATACAGATGTTCAACAATTTGTAAGCCTCTGGTCCATCCCTTATTCAGATATAAGAAGAGTAAACGTATTTTTAAAAAATATCGACCGCGCGCCATTAACAGCCGCAACCAAGAAAAATATGGTTGCACAAGCCCGTTTTTTACGTGCATGGTATTATTTTTTGTTAATTAGAGCACACGGCGGAGTACCAATAATTGGCGATACTGTTTACGATATTGCGGATGATTTTAAATTAAAGCGCTCAAACTACGCAGAATGTGTAGATTACATTGTTACCGAATGTGATGCGGCAATTCCTGATTTAGAAACGAATTTAACCATCAGAGCGCAAGATTATGGTCGTATTACGAAAGGCGCTTGTCAGGGCTTAAAATCGCGTGTATTACTTTATGCAGCTAGTCCTTTATTCAACGGGGGGCAATTTGCTAAAACAGGCGATGTACATACCTTAACAGGATACAATACCTACGATAAAGAAAGATGGAAAAAAGCCGTAGATGCCGCATTAGATATTATTAATTCGGGCAATTATAGCTTATATGTTGATAATACCACTAGAAAGGGGTATGGTTTTTATAGGGTATTTCAAATGCGTGTAAATAATGAATACTTATTTGCAAACATGCGCCCTTTACAACGTGAGTTTGAGTCATTTTTATTGCCTCAAAGTAGATCGGGAGGCTATTCTTTTACGGTAAGTCAGCAGATTGTAGATCGCTTCCCAATGGTTAATGGAAAAGATATAACGGATGCAACTTCGGGCTATAATCCAGCAAATCCGTATGTTAACCGCGATCCTCGTTTTGCCAATTCGATTATTTACAACCAAGCTCCGTGGATTTTATCGGGCAATAACAATGCACCAGTAAATACATTTATTGGTTCGGGTACAACCGATGCTGTTCAAGGGCCAATTGCATTTAATACTAGCTATTTTCCACGTAAAATGCTATTGGAAAATTCTACAGGAAACGGAGAGCGTTGTTGGCCATTGATCCGTTATGGAGAAATTTTGTTGAATTATGTAGAAGCATTGAACGAATACAGTGGCCCTGTTACCGATGTGTATGAAAAGCTTAAATTAATTAGAGAGCGTGCTGGAATTGATCCTGGTTTAGATGGGTTGTATGGAATGAAAGCAGGAATGTCTCAAGATGATATGCGTGTGTTTATTCAAAATGAACGCGCAATCGAATTATTTATGGAAGAGCACCGTATGTGGGATGCCCGCAGATGGAAAACTGCGATCGTTGATTTTACCAAGCCAATAAGGGGAGCAAAAATAACTAGAAGTGGTACAACTTTCGCATATGAATACGTTACTGTACGTGATCATTTCTTCCCAGAACATTATGGACTCTTCCCTATTTTAGAATCAGAAATCGCTAAAAATACGGCGCTGATTCAAAATGCTGGATATTAACATTTTTTAATTTTAACGATATAAGTAAAATCAGCGGCATTTCCTTGCCGCTGATTTCGCTTTTTAAGGGTAATTATTAAAATTAATATCTACCAGTAAAGGGAAAATCTTTCTGAGAGATTTTTTTACTAATTTGTGCACATCCTTGTTAACTAAACCCGAATGAGAAGAATAATATTTTTACTTGCAATCCAATTTACAATATGCCTTACAAGTCAAGTATTTGCGCAAAACAAGTCGAATACTTTATGGTACACCCAAGCCGCAAATAACTGGAACGAAGCATTGCCCATAGGAAATGGACACATAGGGGCTATGGTATACGGTGGCACAGAGCAGGAGCAGTTAAGTATTAATGAAAATACCCTTTACAGCGGAGAGCCTACAACGGTATACAAGGGCTCAGATGTACGCGGAACATACGATGAGGTTGTGGAGTTAATTCGAAATAAAGAGAATTTAAAAGCGCAAGCAATTATCAAGAAAGTATGGCAAGGGCGCTTGCATCAAAACTATCAGCCTTTGGGCGAGTTATTTATCCGCTTTAATCAAACTGGTGCTGTTTCCAATTATACGCGCGAATTGGATATTTCCAAGGCCGTAATAACCATTCGTTATACACAAGGTGGAGTAAACTATACTAGGGAAATTTTTGCTTCGAATCCCGACAAGGGAATACTGGTAAAGTTATCCGCCAGTAAAATTGGGGCACTAAATTTTAAAGTAAATTATACCTCTTTACATCCAACTGCAAAGCAAAGTACAACGAACAACAATACACTTTCATTGTTTGGTCAGGCCCCTGGCTATGCTGAAAGAAGGACTTTGGAGCAAATGGAGGGTTGGGGCGATCAAGCGAAACACCCTGAATTATACGACGCGCAAGGCAAAAGAAAATTCGATAAAAGAGTACTCTATGGTGCAGAAATCGAAGGCAAAGGGATGTTTTTCGAAAGTAAGATTAAAGCAATTACTTCAACCGGCACGGTTTCAACCACTGCAGATGGCTTGGAAGTAAAAAATGCGACAGAAGTAGAATTAATTGTAGTAGCGGCAACCAGTTTTAATGGATACGATAAAAGCCCCAGCAAAGAGGGGATAGATCCATCGAAAAAGAACGATCAATTCCTAAAAGCGATTTCGGCGAAAAAATATGCTGCGTTAAAGGATGCGCATGTGGCCGATTATCAAAAATTATTTGGCCGGGTATCGCTTAGTTTAGGGGGAGAAAATAAAGATAATTTACCAACCAATGAAAGAATTGTTCAGTTTCAAAAGCATCCCGACAACGGGCTTGCCGTACTTTTGTTTCAGTACGGGCGTTATTTACTCATCTCCACTGGAAGAGCTGGAGGACAGCCACCAAATTTGCAAGGTATGTGGAATAACGAAGTGTTGCCTCCTTGGAATAGTGGCTACACGTTAAATATTAATGCAGAAATGAACCACTGGCCATCTGAAATTACCAACCTAACGGAGTGTAACGAGCCATTTTTTCAGATGATAAAAGAGATGGCAGAAACAGGTAGAGAAACCGCCCAAAAAATGTACAATATCAAGCGAGGCTGGGTTTCTCATCACAATGTCTCTATTTGGCGAGAGACATTCCCGAATGATAACGAGGTTAGGGCTTCTTTTTGGTTAATGACAGGTGGTTGGTTGTGCGAGCACTTGTACGACCATTACTTATTTACGGGCGATGAAGCTTTCTTGAAAAACAAAGCGTATCCATTAATGAAAGGCGCTGCAGAGTTTTATGCAGATTGGCTCGTAGAAAATGAACACAAACAACTGGTTACTCCGGTAAGTACCTCGCCAGAAAATGCCTTTTTTAACGAGGATGGTAAATCAGTGCAGGTAAGCATGGGAAGCACGATGGATATGACCATTATCCGCGAAGTTTTTAGCAATACCATTGCTGCGGCAGAAAAATTAAACGTGGATGCGGATTTAAAAAAGGAGTTAGCGGACAAACTCGTGCGTTTATTGCCGTTTAAAATTGGTGCAAAAGGGCAGCTGCAAGAATGGCAATATGATTATGGAGAGCCCGAGCCGCAACATCGCCACATATCTCATTTGTATGGTTTATATCCAGGTAATCAAATTAATCAGGAACGCACTCCTGAACTTTACAATGCAGTAAAAGAAACATTAGCCATTAGAGGCGATGGGGCTACTGGTTGGAGTATGGGTTGGAAAATAAATGTTTGGGCCCGATTATTAGACGGCAACCACGCATACAAGATTATTCAAAATTTGTTTAACCCTGTTGGATTTAAGAGTAGTGCAGACCCCAATCCTATCAAACGAACAGGAGGAGGTGGTTTATATATGAACTTATTGGACGCCTGCCCACCTTTTCAGATTGACGGTAATTTTGGTTACACCAGTGGTGTGGCAGAAATGTTGCTCCAAAGTCAAGCAGGAACCATTCAGCTTTTACCAGCGCTCCCTACCGTTTGGGCGAATGGAAATGTGAAAGGGTTAAAAACCCGTGGTGGGTATGAGGTTTCCATGCAGTGGACAAATGAAAAACTAGAAAGTGCCACAATTGTCTCAACGCTGGGTGGAAATTGCCGAATCAAAAGCGAAGTACCACTACGCGGGGAAGGTATAAAATTGGTGGTAGCTTCAAACGAAAACCCGAATCCTTATTTTAATTTTATTGATCCCGGGAAACCGGAAATAAGTTCAAATGCTAAAACGTCAAATGAGTCAACGGTTAAAAAATATTATACGTATGATTTTCCGACAGAAAAAGGAAAGAGCTATCATATCGTAGCGAATTAAAAAAGGTTGCTTCGCCAAATGAAAAATAGGTCGGTTATGAAAGTAATTGGCCTCTTTTTTTGTCTGAACTTTCCGGATCTCGCTATTTTATCGTTGCATTTTTTAAAAACTTGGTTTTTTATCGCTCTGTGCCTTTTTCAACCGCTATCCTGTTCGATTGGGTTTTCTGCAGCGGAGGTTTGTATCGTATTAAGTTTTTGTCGTATACACCTAGCGAATACTTATGATGAGATACGTTTTTTTGATGAGATCAATAAAATAACTTCTTGGAGTGCTATTGATTTTAATATGCCGATGTTCATAATGAAAGGTCTTTTTTCATTTTGGTTCAATTTATAAAATGAAACATCCTTATGGGCTAAACCGTGGGGTGTCATAAGCTTAATTGTTAAATTTGGTATTACAGGTAATGGCGTTTGCTTCGAATGCAACGTCCCTATAATGACTTTTATTTCATGCTCGAATTAAGAGCAAAAACGATAAGGCGTGTTTTAATATGGCTAAATTTTTACTTGTTAACATTTTCCGGGTTTTGTTATTGTTTGCGGCTTTTACTGCTTCTGCACAAAATTGTACCGTTAATGCTGGCGTGAATCAGACTTTGTGTTCCGAAGATCCTTTTACTTTGGTTGGAACCGCTACCGGAAGTTTCTCTGAACCAGCCAAATGGGTTCAAATTTCAGGGCCAGCAGTAACTGTTTCGGCATCTACAACGGCAAATAATCAAGTTACAGCTAGTGTTACGGGGTATGCCAAAGGAATTTCGTATACCTTTCGATTGGAAGCAAAATGTTCAGACGGAACCCCTGTATATAATGATGTAGTGTACAAGATGTCGGCTGTAACAATTGCGAATGCAGGTCCTTCGGTTACCTTGTGCCCAGGTGTTTATACCATGACGGCTAATGCTTTGCAGCCAGGTGAAACAGGTCTTTGGGTAGTTGTTAATGGTTCATTGCCCTTGCCTTCTCCCTCAAATAGCCCAACCGCAACGGTAACGTTACCACAGGGCAGTGCTATTGGTACTACGATTTATAGATGGAGAGTGAGTGATGCAGATTGTTTTACGACTTCAGAAATGTCGATCACCAATACTGGAGCAGTTTCGCCCGTTACCGCTAGCGGGCCTGCGATAGTGAGTTGTTATTCTGTAACCGGATCGGCCAATATTACAGGTTCCAATCCCGGATCGGGATTAAACCAACAAGGAACATGGTCATTCATTAGCGGACCAAGTACACCTACTTTCGGAAATATTCACAACAGCAATACCACATTAGGGAATTTAATTGGTGGAACGTATGTGGTACGCTGGACCGTTAGTGGCGATTGTGTAAACGGATCTGCGGATGTAACAATTGTGGTTGATCCGCCATCACAAGACGTAACCGGGGTAAGTGGCTACAATCAGGTGTTTTGCGATACTCGTACGAGTACTCAATTAGTTGCATCAAAGCCCTTGTATACGAATGAGACTGGGCTTTGGGTAGCTGCAGCATCTAATCCAACGACTACAACCTTCTCCGATGCTTCATCGCCAACCACTACTGTTTCAGGTTTGAATGGTTCTGGCCATTATCGCTTCGATTATACAATTACCAACTCGGTTACCAATTGTTCCAGATCAGGTACTTTCAACGTGCGGTATGTAATCCCACCGCAGTTTACATCTTTCCCAAGTAGCCCCCAAGTTTTACCAACAGATACAACTCGATATAACATTCAATATACCGTGTCTGGTGGTGATGGAACCGATTGGCAATTGGTAGAGGCACCCGCCGGCTCAATTATTGTAGATAGTGTCGGCTTAAATACAACCTATGCAGGAAACGATACCGATTTACTTGCCAGGGGGATGACAATAGAAGGTACCTATACCTTTAGATTCAGACGATACAGTACCAACTCAGCTGTTGGTGGATGTGAAGATGTATTTAGAGACCTTTCGATAATCGTTTCTAAAACGCCCTATCAATCAAATGCAGGAACTTCGCAGTTTTTGGCTTGTAATGTGACCACAGCAACGCTGGCGGGAAATAATCCACAGTCTGGGGATAGTGGATCCGGTACCTGGACCCAAATTAGTGGGCCAAATACAGCTATAATCGTGAATCCGCATTCAAATTCAACCATCGTTACAGGACTCGTGTCCGGGCTCTATGTATTTCGATGGATTATCTCTGGAGGACAAAATCCTTTATTAAACAACGAATCAGATGTGAACATTACGGTAGCGAATGCGGCTCCTGGTTCGGCCAATGCCGGAGCAAATATAGCCGCCTGTTACGGAACTCCCATAAACCTGAATGCGAATGTGCCGTTAACCGATGAGACTGGAACATGGTCGGTTGTTTCAGAAACACCTGCAGTTCCGGCAAGTACGCTTGTTTTTTCAGATATTCACGATCCAAAGGCGATTGTTACAGGCCTATTGCCATTCAAAACGTATACCCTACGTTGGACGATAGCCAATGCATGTAGTTCTATTTTTGACGATGTAGAAATTAATACCAGTGCGGCAAATGGCCCTGCACAAGCCGATGCCGGTGATGACCAATGTTTGCCTTCCGGAACCAGCACTTTTACATTATCCGCAAATACACCCGGTTCAGGAGAAATCGGTATCTGGACCTTGTTGCCAGGAAGCCCCAATACACCGGTTTTTGATCCGAATGCAAGCAGTCAAACGGTAACTGGAGCCGTGGTAGGTAATTATAGATTTGAATGGCGATTAGAACGTGGAACCTGTGCCGCAACGCGCGATACCGTAAGCATTACCATCTCTGCGCCTACAACGGCAGCGTCTATTACAGGAGCACCGCTTCAAAATATTTGTGGAATTACTCCTTTAACTATTACCGGAAATACCCCTGGACCTAATGAAATGGGTACTTGGACCCAAACAGGGGGCTATGGAGGAGCGGTTATTGCGAATCCAAATTCGCCAACTACCACAGTTTCGGGATTGACTACCGGTACCTACAAATTTAGATGGACGATTACCAATAATGCCTGTTCAAGTTCGTATGCCGAAATTGTATACAATGTGAGCGAAAGCCCAACAACGGCGAATGCCGGGGCTCCTCAATCGGTTTGTAATGCAAACACCACTACTTTGGCCGCCAATGTGCCAACAGTAGGAATCGGAACTTGGTCGGTTATTGGAGGGCCAACCTCGCCCAGCTTTGCAAATATTAACGATCCGCAAACAGTTGTAAGCGGCTTAAGTTTAGGGGTGTATACGCTAAGATGGTCTGTAGCCAATGGCGTAACTTGTCCACCTTCTACATCAGATGTAATCATTACGGTAGGCCAATCGGCTAATGCAGGGGTTGATCAAGCATTATGCGATGTGGGTACAACAAGTTTAGTAGGGAATGAAGGTAGCACCGGAACCTGGTCCCAAACTGCAGGTCCACCAGTAACAATTACGCAAAATTCGAACAATTCGGCTACTGTTTCTGGAATGGTTGCAGGAAATAGCTACACATTTAGATATACGCTTACAGCAAATGTTTGTGGTACTCCATCAGACGATGTAGTGGTAAGCGTTTCTGGCTCTCCTTCGGTGGCCCAAGCCGGGCCGGATCAAAATTTGTGTACAGACAACGGAACCTCGGTAACATTAGCCGCTACAGCAGCGGTTTCAGGTACAGGTGTTTGGACCATTGAAACACAACCCTCGGGGGCCGCTGCCACTTTTGTAGACGCAAGTAATCCGGCCACCCTAGTAAATAACTTAACCGTATCGGGAACCTATTTGTTTAAATGGACGGTTTCGGCAAATAATTGTGCCGGAAATCAATCAAATAACGATATCATGCGCGTGGATGTTTCGTTGCCACCTACAGTGGTGGAGCCAATGCCGACGCAAAACAATCAATGTACAACAAGTGTAATACTAACCGGAACAACCCCGGTTATTGGTATTGGAACATGGACTAATATTTCTGGACCAAATATACCTACCATCGATGCACCGAATTCGCCAACAACAACAGTTTCTGGCTTATCAATAGGAACATATGTTTTTAGATGGACCATTACCAATGGTTCTTGTACACCTTCATTTAAAGAGGTAACGGTAGGAGTTGTAGACGTCGCTCCGCCAGTAGCGGTAGCTGGAACCATTAGCGATCAATGTACGGCTTCGATTGGCGGGCAAGCAACTGCAACCTTAAATGCTACACCAGTATCGTCTCCAAATCAAGGAAGTTGGTCTGTGGTAGCGCAACCAGTAGGTAGTCCGGCGGTGGTATTTAGCAGCGCAAGTAATCCAAATGCAACAGCGAGTAATTTGGTTGCAGGAGATTACACATTTAGATGGTTAGTATACAATAGTAGCATCTGTACCACTTCTAGCGAGGTAAGCTTTAAAGTATACGATCCACCATCAACGGCCGATGCAGGTGGAGAAAGCGCTTCGTATTGTTTATATTCTCCGGTTACCTTATCAGCAATCGCACCTACTTCAGGAACAGGAACCTGGACCGTTGTAACAAAGCCTTCAGGAGCAAGTGATCCGGTATTTAGCAATGTAAATGATCCAAACGCAACGGTAACAGGATTGCTTCAAGGAACGTATGTGTTTAGATGGACAACCTCGAATGGTCCTTGTGCAACCAATAGCGATGATATTACAGTGGTAATTAACGATTGCCAAATAGCTATATCAAAAGATAAACCAAGTACACCTGTACAACAAGCAGATGGCAGCTACAATGTAACCTTCGTATTTCATGTGAAAAACACGGGTACGGTAGCCGTAGGGAACATTCAGGTCACGGATGATTTAACCACTACTTTTCCATCGCCTAAAACTTTTACGAAAGTTAGTTTAGTATCAACTGGAGGTTTGGCAACAAACAGTGGCTTTACAGGAAATACCGATCAGAATTTGTTAAATGCAGCAGGCTCAAATTTAGCTGCCGGAGTGGAAGAAACAGTAACGTTGGTAATAAATGTCAGACTTAATTAAGAACCGGATAAACTTTAAAAAATGAAATTAACAAAAACATTTTTGAGATTTGCACTTCCGGTTTTAGGCCTGATGTTTTGTGCAATTCAAAACTTTGCTCAAGTAACCTATACCTCAAAAAATACCTCAACGGCCAATGGTACTGTTGGAACGGTACCTGTAAACGACGTTTCCAATAATGGAGCAGTTGTAAATCGCTTAGATGGGGATGTTACGCCTATTAATTTTCCGATGATTGGGGTTTCGTTAACAGTAAGTAATCCTTCCTTAAAATCAAACGGATCCTATGATATTACTTATACGTATGTGGTACAGAATTATGGAGCCATTAATTTAAATACAATTCAGGTGGTAGATAATTTATCCACCGTATTTCCTGCACCACTCACCTATACTATTACGAGTTTAACCAGTATTGGAACGCTTGCTACCAATGCTTCTTTTAATGGCAGCAGCGATACAAATTTATTGAATCCGGCTTCCAGTAGTTTAGTCACAGGAACCAGTGCAACTATTACCTTAAAATTAAATGTGGTGCCGAATGCCACCTATGGCACCTATACCAATACGGTAACCGCTACAGCCAATACCAACGATGCCGATGCGGTGCAAGTAAAGGATATTTCAACCAATAATGCCAGTCCAAATCATGGCGATGCGACGAAAACACCTTTGAATTTTGATGATCCGACACCGGTTGAACTTAAACCATCTGACATTCAAATTGTAAAAACCGCCAGTACTTTAACACCGTATGCCGGCCAGAACATTACTTTTACAATTACCGCAACAAACCTAGGAACCGGAGCTGCTTCGCCCGTAACAGTGAGCGATATCATCAGTACAGCGGGATATAATTTTGTTTCGGCAAGCCCATCAGTAGGATCGTATGATGTCAACACGGGAGTATGGTCAATAGGTCGATTAAACGTGGGTACCAGCAATCAGGCCGTTTTAACAATTGTAGCAACCGTATTGGCTGATAAGCCCGTTGCTTCGGCCGTTAACACGGCTTCTAGTAATCATCCTGGAGATCCGGTTGTGCCTAATAACTCATCAACCATAAATGTTGTGCCCGCGCAAGCGGCTGATCTACAGATTAGCAATACCGATAATCAATCGAATTATACGCCTGGAATAGGCAATACCTATACGGTAGTGGTAACCAATAATGGACCTAGTATTGCAAATGGTACTACTGTAACCTATGCTTTACCTGCAGGAATTACCGGAACATGGTCTGCCATGTATGCTGGAGGAGCAACAGGCGCTTCAAGTGGCTCAAATAACATCAATGAAATTGTGAACATGCCACCGGGCAGTACCATCACTTATACTATAATCACCACTATCCCAAGTAGTCAGTTGGGTGTGTTAACCACTACCGCAACGGTTACGGCTCCTGCTGGAGTAACAGATTTGAATTTAGCCAATAATACTGCCGTAGATCAGGATGTGAAACTGGGAGATGCTGAGTTAACCATTTCGAATACGGATTCAAAAAGTAATTACATTCCAGGAGTGGGCAATACCTATACGGTGGTCGCAAATAACTACGGACCAAGTGATGCTCCAGGAACCACCGTGAGTTATGTTTTGCCAGCAGGGGTAACAGGTACTTGGAGTGCTGTGTTTGTGGGTGGAGCAAGTGGTAATGCAAGTGGAACAAACAATATCAATGAAGTAGTAAATATGCCTACAGGCTCGGCAATTATTTACACCATTAACACAAGCATACCAAGTAGTTTTTCAGGTACTTTAACAACCACAGCAACAATAACCCCTGTTTCGAATGTGGTAGATCCTACGTTAACCAATAATACCGCAGTTGATTCGGATATTCAAAACAGCACATTCGATTTAAGTATCACCAACAGTGACGGTAAAGCAATCTATGTACCTGGTTCTACAAATACCTATACCATTGTGGCAAGTAATGCAGGACCAAGTGATGCCAAAGATGCATTAATAACTTTTGCGCTACCGGCAGGGATTACAGGAGCTTGGTCGGCAACTTATACAGGTGGAGCAACAGGTAATGCTTCCGGTACAAATGCACTAAATGAAACGGTAAATATCCCGGCAGGAGGTAGCATTACCTATATATTTATTGCCGATATACCAAGCAATCAAGCCGATTTAACTTTATTGACTACCGCAACAATTGCGGGTGCTGCGGGCTCGTCTGATCCTACTCCAGCGAATAATACAGCCACGGATACCGATACACGCGTTGGTGCCGCCGATTTAAGTATTACTCTAACAGACGGCAAAACAACCTATGTTCCGGGTACATCTACTGCTTATACCATTGTAGCAACGAATAACGGGCCAAGTGATATTGCCAACGCTACCATAACATTGCCGCTACCAAGTGCAGCAGTGGGAACCTGGACGGCAGTAATGACGGGAGGAGCGACAGGAGCAACGACCGGCGTAAACAGTATCAACGAAGTGGTAAACATGCCTGCGGGTTCTACCATCACGTATACCATTACAGGAGCTATTCCAAGCGGTAGAACTGGCGATTTAACTTTAACGGCAACCATTACACAACCATCTGGAACCTTCGATTTGGATGCCTCAAACAACACTTCAACCGATACCGATACCCAAGAAAGCCAAGTTGATTTAGTTATCACGAACACCGATAATAAAACAACCTACACACCAGGGGTTGTAAATGCATATACAGTTGTCGTAAAGAACACAGGACCAAGTAATGCGCCGAACTCGGTGGTTACTTTTGCCACTGCCATGGGAGGAATGTCAGGAACTTGGACGGCCGTATATACTGGTGGAGCAACCGGAACAGCGAGCGGATCGGGAGCCATTAATGAAATTGTAAACTTACCAGCAAACGGAAGCGTAACCTATACCATTCAAGGTTTGGTACCTAGTAATCAAACAGGATTGTTTACAACCCTTTCAACGGTTAGTGCTCCTGCAGGAATTACAGATTTAAATGTAAATAATAACCGTGCAGATGATACCGATTTAAAATTGGGCGATGCCGATTTAAGCATTGTGAATACCGATAATAAGTTGGTGTATACACCAGGATTGAACAACGTTTATACCATTGTTGCCAAAAATACTGGGCCAAGTGACGTAATTGGAGCAATCATTTCTCAAACCTTGCCTGCTGGAGTAACTGGAACCTGGACAGCCGTGTTTAACGGAGGAGCGACAGGTACGGCAAGCGGTACGGGGTTAATAAATGAAACGGTAAACCTTCCAATCAACGGGGTAATTACCTATACATTTACAGCTGTGGTACCAAGCGGTCAAACAGGTTTGGTAGAAGCTGTTGTGAGTATTGCCGCACCTGTTGGTGTGGTAGATCCAATTCCGGCAAATAATTCAGCCACGGATACCGACTTACGCATCGGGGATTCAGATTTAGAGATAACCAATACCGATGGAATAACGATATATACTCCAGGAACAACCAACACGTATACCGTGGTGGCAACTAACAATGGCCCAAGTAATGTAACGGGAGCAAGGGTTCAGTTTCCAATGCCTTCGGGTGTTACAGGTGCATGGACCGCAGTATACTCAGGAGGAGCAGCGGGTGCTACTGCAGGAAGCAGCAGTATTGATGAATTAGTCAATATACCAATTGGAGGAATCGTAACTTATACCATCACAGCAAATGTTTCAAGTGCTTTAACAGGTGCATTAACAACCAATGCAACAATTGCGGTTCCTTCGGGAACCACCGATTCAGATCCGATGAATAATTCGGCTCTTGATATCGACGATGTAGAAATTATTAGCAATTTAAGCATTACCAATACTGATGGTAAAATTATTTATGTGCCAGGGACAACGAATATCTATTCTATAGTAGCCACCAACGCCGGACCAAGCGATGCACCATCAACAACAATAACCAGCGCATTGCCTGCTGGGGTAACGGGTAACTGGACTGCCGTTTATACTGGTGGGGCAACTGGGGCAGCATCGGGAACCGGAAATATCAATGAATTGGTTAACTTAACTGCAAACGGTACCGTAACGTATACATTTGTGGCCAATATCCCAAGCGGTCAAACGGGAGCTACTTTTGTTAAAAATGCAACCATTACACCTGCAGCGGGTATAACCGATGTGTCTTTAGCAGATAATGCCGAAACAGATACCGATATACGAATTGGCGGAGCCGATTTAACCATTACCAATACCGATAACCAAACTACCTATATTCCAGGAACAAGCAATACCTATACGGTCGTGGCTACCAATAACGGGCCAAGTAATGTGGTAAATGCAAATATTGCATTCCAGTTCCCTGCAGGAGCTACAGGTAGTTGGACCGCTGTATATACTGGAGGAGCCACCGGAAATGGAAATGGTATAAACAATGCAAATCAATTGGTTACTATGCCAATTAATTCTACGATTACCTATACCATCACGATGAATGTGCCAAGTAGCACCACGAGCGATTTTACTACGGTTGCTACCATCAGCTTACCTACTGGAGCGCTAGATCCAACGCCAGAAAATAATTCAGCTAGTGATACAGATACCCGAACAAGCTACGCCGATTTAAGTATTACCAATACCGATAATAAGGTGGTTTACACGCCTGGTACAACGAGTACGTATATCATTACAGCAACCAATAATGGCCCAAGTGATGCGCCAGGATCTGTCGTAAATTACGTGCTTCCTGCCGGCATTATCGGAACGTGGACGGCTGTTTATACAGGCGGCGCAACAGGAAATGCAAGCGGATCAAACGCGATTAATGAAACCGTAAACATCCCTGCGGGAGGTAGTGTGATATATACTTTTGTGGCAGCTATTCCAAGCAATCAAACGGGAATTGTAACCACCCAAGCAACCATAACAGCGGCTTCGGGCATAAACGATACCAGTCCTTCAAATAATACGCAAAGCGATAGCGACGGCAGAAGTAGTCAGGCCGATTTAGCAATCACGAACACCGACGGGAAAACGAATTATGTTCCAGGTACGACCAATACGTATACCGTTGTAGCAACAAATGGAGGGCCAAGCGATGTGTTAGGTGCAACCATAACGTATCCGGTACCAGCAGGAGTTTCGCTTGAATGGACCGCAACCGTAAGTGGTGGAGCAACAGGCGTATTAAGCGGCACAGGGGCGCTGAATCAAACTGTAGATTTGCCGGCAGGTTCAAGTATAACGTACACGGTGATAGCAACTATTCCACGTGGGCAAAGCGGACCAATTACAAGTACGGCAGCCATTGCAACGCCTATTGGAATTACAGATCCAGTTACCACCAACAATACGGCAACGGATATAGATACTCAGAACAGTCAAGCCGATTTAAGTATTACCAATACCGATGAAAAAATAATCTACACACCGGGTACGACCAATACCTACACCATTATAGCGAATAATGCAGGGCCAAGCGATGCCTTAAACTCAACAATAACATATACGCTTCCAGCAGGTGTGACAGGTACATGGGTAGCCAGTTATAATGGTGGTAGTACTGGAACGGCAAGTGGTAGCAATAATATCAATGAAACGGTAAACCTTCCGGCAGGTAGTTCAATTATTTATACACTAAATGCAACAGTGCCAAGTAGTCAAAATGCAACCTTTACAACAGTTGCAACCATTGCAACCGCAACTGGCGTAACCGACCCAACGGCAGAAAATAATACCGCAAGTGATAGCGATATTAAAGTTGGTGAATTTGATTTAAGCATTACCAATACCGATGGAAAATTAAATTATGTTCCAGGGACCATTACCACCTATACCGTAGTGGCAACGAATAGTGGTCCAAGTGATGTTGTTGGAGCAGTAATTACCTATCCTGTGCCAACCGGCACTACGCAAAGTTGGACAGCGGTATTGAACGCTGGTGCAACAGGTGCAACATCAGGAACTGGAGCCATAAATGAAACGGTTAACATTCCTGCAGGAGCAACAATAACCTATACTGTTTTAGTTGATGTGCCAAGTACGCGAACAGGCACCTTAAGTACAACAGCAACCATTGTTCCTCAAATTGGATTAACAGATCCAGTTTCATCAAATAATACGGCATCTGATACCGATTTACAAAATAGCCAAGCCGATTTAAGCATAACGAACTCAGATGGCAAAATAATTTATGTGCCAGGTTTGGATAATGTTTATTTTGTGGTAGTAACCAATAATGGTCCAAGTAATGTAATAGGTGCAACTGTTGCATATACCTTGCCAGCAGGTGCTACAGGAACCTGGACGGCTACTTTCGCAAATGGGGCAACCGGAAATGCAAGCGGAACAACCAATATAAATGAAACAGTGAATTTGCCAGTTGGAGGTATCATTACATACAGAGTGGTAGCCAGTGTTCCAAGTAGCTACGTAGATCCATATACCACCATTGCAACTGTTTCTACTCCGTCATCTGTAACAGATGAAAACCCCGACAATAATACGGTAGAAGATCATGATATGACGAGCGGTAGAGCAGGCGAAATGGACTTAAGCATTACCAATACTGATAGAAAAGGAACTTATACTCCAGGTACAACGAATACCTACGAGGTAATTGCAACCAATGTTGGACCAACAGATGCATTAGGTACTACAGTTAGATACGAAGTCCCAGTAGGTGTAAATATAACTTGGACAGCTACTTTTAGTGGTGGCGCAAGTGGAACCGCTTCTGGCAGTGGAAATATGAATGAAACAGTCAATCTACCAGCAGGCGGTAAAATTGCCTATACAGTGGTCGCAAATATATCGAGTGCAATGGCTGGAGATTTGAATACCGCTGCTCTCATTTTAGCACCAGTCTCGTTAACTGATCCTATTTTGGCAAATAATTATGCAATAGATACTGATAGACAAGATAGCCAAGTTGATTTAAGCATCAGCAATACTGATGGAAAATTAATCTACAACCCAGGTACAACCAATACGTATACCGTTGTGGTAACCAATACTGGTCCAAGCGATGCTGTTGGAGCAAGAGTTGCTTATACCACAACCGCTGCGGGGGTAACTGGAACATGGACGGCTGTTTACTCAGGCGGAGCTACAGGAGCTGCCAATGGAACAAATAGTATAAACGAGTTGGTAAATATCCCAGTTGGAGGATCAATAACTTATACTGTTATTGCAACAATTCCAAGTAGCCAAACCGGAAGAATAACCACTACAGGAACAGTAAGCCCAGCCAATGGAGTTACAGATACCAATTTGGCAAATAATACTGCTAGTGATACGGATTTCAAATTTGGAGATTTCGATCTGGCAATTACCAATACGGATGCAAAAACTTCCTATAACCCGGGTGCGCCAAACACATATACCGTAGTGGCTATAAATAATGGTCCAAGCGATGTTGTTGGAGCGACAGTAACGTATCCGGTGCCTGCCGGAACAAGCTTAGCATGGACAGCAGTTTATGCGGGAGGTGCTTCTGGTAACGCAAGCGGAAGCGGAGCCATAAATGAAACCGTAAATATGCCTGCGGGATCTACAATAACCTATACTGCCATTGTAACAATTCCAAGTTCACAACTGGGCACTATTATAACTACAGCTACAATACAGCCACAAGTTGGTTTTGCTGATCCAATTCCGGGAAATAATTTAGCAACGGATATAGATACACAAAATAGTCAAGCAGATTTATCGTTAACCCTAACAGATGGAAAAGTAAATTATGTTCCGGGAACAACAAACACTTACACTGCTGTGGTAACAAACAACGGCCCAAGCGACGCACCTGGGTCAATAATTTCATTAACGACTCCTGCTTCCGGAATAACCGCCACATGGACAGCCGTGTACAGCGGAGGTACCAGTGGTCCTGCTTCTGGAACGGGTGCTATAAATACGACAACGAATATACCTTCAGGTGGAAAAATTACGTATACCATTATTGCAAGCGTTCCAAGTAATCAATTAGGTCCGTTTACCGCAACAGGAACAGTAACTGCCGGGACAGGAATAACCGACTTGGTGAGCACCAATAATACAGCAACAGATATTGATACACAAAATAGTCAAACAGATTTGCAAGTAGTTAAAACGGTGTCAATACCGTCGCAATATGTAAATTCGCAAGTTACGTTTACAATTGTGGCAACCAATAACGGTCCAAGTGCAGCAACCGGTGTAACGGTTACCGATTTGTTGCCAACAGGATTTACCTATGTTAGTTCAACGCAAAGTATCGGAACCTATACCAATGCAACCGGCGTTTGGACAATCGGTAATATGGCAAATGCGGCAAGCGCAACTTTAACGGTAACGGCACGTGTAAATGCTACGGGTAATTTTACCAATGTGGCTACTATTGCAGGAGCTGAAGGAGATAGCAACTTAGCAAACAATACGAGTCAGGTAACGGTAATTGCACAACAATTGCCGTTGGCTGTGAACGACGCTGCGACTACGAATCCAAATGTACCAATTCCGATAAGCATTTTAGTCAACGATGTGAAGGGCTTTGCCGATATTAACCCAGCAACAATAACCATCATTCAGCCTACAGCAAACGGAACCACAACCATCAATAATACAACAGGTGTCGTAACCTATTCTCCAAATACAAATTACTACGGTACAGATGCATTTACCTACACTGTTAAAGATGTGAATGGTCAAGTATCCAATGTAGCTACGGTGAATATTACCATTAATGATTTCCCTGTAATTGGTTTGGCAAAAGCCGCTACATCTGTAATTAAACAAGTAAATGGAGCCTATGATATCACCTACCTTCTAACAGTAGGAAACTACGGCGTAACCGATTTAAGCGACATCAGTATAACCGATAATTTGGCGCAAACATTTAAGCTAAATCAGGTGAAAATTAAGAGTATCACCAGCTTAGGCAAGCTGAAAGTGAACGCCAATTACAATGGAGTAGGAGTATTAGAAATGCTAGAATCGGGTAATACCTTAGCCATAAATCAAATTGAACAAATTCAAGTGGTGTTAACCGTATTGATATCGGGTAACGAAACAACGTTCTTAAACAGCGCTTATGCAAAAGGAATATCCGTAACAGGCCTTGTCGCGAACGACCAATCAACCAATGGATTAAAACCAGATCCAATTACACCAGGAAAAGTAGATCCAAGTGATCCAACACCGGTGCAAATTGGTAAGCCTAATCTACATATCCCGGCAGGTTTCTCTCCAAATGGCGATGGAACCCATGATTCATTTGTAATTGAAGGTGCGGGCGATAGTGTGGTTAATTTTGAAGTATACAACAGATGGGGTAATTTGGTTTACCGAGATACCAATTATAAAAATGATTGGACAGGAAAATGTAATCAAGGGGTTCACATCGGTGAAGATTTACCTGAAGGAACCTATTTCTACATTATTGTATTGGATGGAACAGACAAGTACAATGGCCCACTAACCCTAAATAGATAACTATGAGATATATTAAGATATTTTTAATAGCAGTTTTACTAGCGGGATTGAATACTAAAGTACGTGCTCAACAAGATGCATTATATACCCAATACATGTTCAATACTTTGGCTATCAATCCTGCCTATGCAGGGAGTAGAAACGTGGCCTCAGTAACGGCATTGTATCGTAGCCAATGGGTTGGGATGGAAGGCGCACCGAGAACGGGTACTGTAACATTGGACGCTCCTATTAACAATAAGAAAATCGGATTGGGTCTTCAAATCTATAGTGATAAAATTGGCGTAACCAGTACAACTGGCGCTACGGCCAGTTATGCTTTCCGTATTCAAATGGACAAAGGTACATTGGCATTGGGTTTACAAGGAGGAGTGAGTCAATTTAGAGCCGATTTTACGTCGGTAGATCTCGGTTCAGTATATCAATACGATGGAGCTTTTAGCAACAACGTAAACAAAACATTGTTAAATTTTGGTGCGGGAGTTTATTACAATACCGATCGTTTTTACATTGGATTATCGGCTCCTCAAGTCCTGAATAACAACCTAACCAATTTTACGGTAAATCAAGATGTTGCCTTTACCGGAACAGCTACGCACTTGTTTTTAGCTTCGGGATATGTATTTCCGCTTGGAGCAGATTTACATCTAAAGCCATCGGTATTGCTTAAAGGGGTAAAAGGAGCACCCATTGAAGCCGATTTAAACGCAACCCTTTGGATAAAAGATGCACTAGGCTTCGGTATTCAATACCGTACCGAAGCTGCGGTTGCAGCCATGATTGAGTTCCAGGCATCGAAACAATTTCGCATTGGTTATTCGTATGATTATAGTACAACTAGTTTGGTACAATACAATACCGGTAGTCACGAAATTATGCTGAGATATGAATTTGGCTTTCCAAAAGGGAAAATTTTATCACCACGTTATTTTTAAAAAATTAATATGCTTAGAAAGATATATATACTCCTGATTCTTGCAAGTGTTTTGCAAGGTCAATTGTATGCTCAAGAGCTCAGTGCGGATACGAAAGCTGCAAGAAAAGAATATTCGTCTTTAAAGTATGCACAAGCTATTAAAATACTTGAAAAAGAATTGACTAAAAACCCAAACAATAAAGACGCCCAAGAAATGATTGCCGACAGTTACCGACGTGTACGCAATTACCCAAAGGCGGCTTATTGGTACGAGCAATTAACCAAAAATACGCCCTTGAAGCCTGATTGGGCATTGCGCTATGCGGAAGTGTTGGGAAATAATAAAGAATATGCAAAGTCTGGCGAATGGTACAATAAATATTTAACCCTGGCAGGCAATGATACGCGTGCCAGCAATTTTTCTAAATTTTATCCCAATGTTGACGAATTGTTCGTGAACAGTTCCGAATGGAAAGTCAATTACCTCAATATCAATACCAATGCAGCGGAGTATTCGCCCATGTATTTTAAACAAGGCCTTGCATTTACGAGCAACCGACGCATAACAGGCATTGTTAAACGTGTTTTCGAATGGGATCAAGCGCCCTTTACCGATATGTATTACGTAGGTAATTTAAGTGAAATGAAGCCGGTAAATGTGGATAGTGTTAAGGCCGCATTACGCCAGGATTTGAATCCAAATGGCAAAAGACCCTATCGCGGGAATAACGATTATACCGGAACATCCAGTAACGACACCAAAGTATTGGGAACCTATACCCTCCGATTGGCAAAGGATACCTTGGCCGATTATTTAGCCACTCAAATAAAGTTGAATAAAATGCCGGGTAAAATTAATACGAAGTACCACGATGGACCAGCAGCTCTGTTGCCAGACGGCTCTATTATGTTTACACGGAACAACTATGACCATGGAAAATACGGAACAAGTAAAGATGGAATTAATAAGTTAAAATTGTTTACCGCAAAAGCACCTGATTTAAAAGAGATTGTGCCTTTTGCGTATAACAATGATGAATACTCGGTAGGAGACCCAGCAATTAACACGAAAGGGACCCTCCTTATCTTTGCTTCGGATATGCCTGGCGGAAAAGGAGGAGTGGATTTATATTACTGCAAACGCAATAGTGCCGAAGAGGAATGGAGTAAGCCTATTAATATGGGGAGTGTAATTAATACCGAAGGAAATGAGTTAAAACCTACCTTTTTAAAAGACAATTTGCTTTCCTTTGCTTCTACAGGGCACGCAGGATTGGGTGGCTTAGATGTTTTTCAAGTAACGCTGGATGATAAAACCAACCCTACAGCAGTTCCGGTAAACATGGGGTCGCCGATTAATTCATCCTTTGATGATTTTGGACTCATTAGAAGTCAAGATGGTGCGACTGGTTATTTTAGCAGTAACCGCGGGGGAAGCGACGATGTGTATAGTTTTTTTTATCATCCTATTCGAATAGCCTTACACGGTATCGTACTCGATTCTTTGAGTAATGAGCCAATTTTAAGTTCTCAAGTAACCATTGAACCCGATATTTCATTGCAAGTAAAAGATAATCAGTTTGATGCAGTGCTTAAAAAGGAAACCGATTATTTAATTACTGCAACGACTGCAGGCTACAGAACTGTGCAAGGAAGAGTGAGTACTAAGGGAATCGTGTCAGACACGTTGATAAACGTAATCCTTAAACCGGGCAAAATACCGGTAATAATACCATTCAATTGCGATTCTGTTAAACAAACACTAGCGGTAAATAACATTTACTACAATTTAAATAAAGCTGCGGTACGGCCCGATGCGCAAGAAACCATGGCCCGTTTAGTTAGCATATTAACGAGCAATCCAAGGCTTAAACTAAACATAGCCAGTTATTGCGATAGCCGTGGAACGAGCAGCTATAACCTCGATTTATCGAAACGAAGATCACAATCGGCGATGAACTATTTAGTTAAGAAAGGAATTAGCAAAGAGCGTATCCGCATTGAATATTTTGGTGAAACCAATTTGGTAAACAATTGTGCAAATGGAGTTCGCTGCTCAGAAGCCAATCAACAACTTAATCGCCGTTCAGAGTTTTTTATAACGCTTGATGGTAATAAAGTACTTTCTATGGATTGTGATTGGATTGAAAAGGCATTTTCAGAATTATAAAAGTATTTTAACATACAAACACAATGCTTCGTGAGCAAAAGCTTTCGAAGCATTTTTTATTTCGAAATGTATCGATAGCAATCTTGTTAAATCTGCTTCAGGCTATTCGCTATTTCAGCAAACGAACGTTAAAAAATGAAATAGGCTTGGCAGAAACACGGTCTGTCGGGGTTGAGTTGACTGCGGTTTGTTATAGTGTACGCGCCACTTAAACCGTATTGCAACGGCATCTTTTTAGTTCAGATGAATTTTTATCACCAAGATTTTACTAAAAAATACAGTGGAAAGACGGACTGCCGTTCAGTTGAAATGGGAACATTGCTTTGCTAAAAAATTAGTTCTTTTCGGATTTGCTCACTAAAAAGTAGCCTAAACACAAAGAGATGATAAGTGCTGCTACCGAAATTTCCATTAAAGGAGAGGGACTCTCTAACTCAAACATTAAAATTTTACGGGTTACGGCTATAATTCCTACGATTAAGATAACCTTTAACTTAACGGAATGATCGTGCGCATACAAACGGATGGTTTGCAATATTTCTAGAGATAACAACACACCGAAGAATAAGCCCGCAACAGGGCGAGCATTGGTTTCAGCCTCAAAGGAACCTGTTTGAATGTTGTGTTTAATTTTATAAATAAAGTGCCAGATTAATTCAAATATTTGATAGCTGATAAAAATAAGCGAAATAATAATCAAGATAATTGAAATATATTTTTCGAAGTATTTTAAAAGTGTTTCCATTAAAAAAGTATGAATGGGCTTGGTTAGAAAAAACCTGAAAAAAAGGCTTTGATTTACTATTAAATCAAAGCCTTAAAGTATTGAAATATCTTATTTTTTAGCAACTTCTACTAAACCGTCTTTAATAAAGCGTTCAGTAATAGCTTTTTGGTAACCTGGTAAAAAATCTTCTAAAGAGCTTGGGTTGTACGTTTGTGATTGTGCTGACCAAACTAGTTTTTCAGTAGTTGCATCGTATAGGTTGGTCTCTAAATAATAAACTTTGTCATTTTCATAATAACCAGGTGAATAGAAGTTATTGTATCCATAACCCCAATAACCACCAAAAGTACCATAGTATCCAAAACCTCCAACAGGGTAGGTGTTTACACCCGGTACATAACGCGTTTCAGTTTCTTTGTTAACCAAGGCAATGGTTAAAATACCGTCGCATTTATTATCGCGAATTTTCTTCAATACTGATGCTTGATCAACATTGTTGCTTGTTGCCTTAATTTCCGGAGCAATTACCTCAATACTTTTTACAGTGGCAATTCCTTTCGAATTTAAATACTTCGCAATTTCGGTTTCAACAGTTTGCTTTGCTGATGCATTCGACGTTAATGCAGAAACAAATACTTTTTTAAATTTCACAGTCGTAACATCAGGGGCCTTGTAAGAACCCGTAATGCTGGTTGTTGTACTGCAGGCAGAGATTAGTGCAGCCGCAAGTAAAACTAAGCTTGAATGGATAATTTTTTTCATAATTCAATTATTTAATAACGTTAGAGTGTTTTTTAATTTTTATACAAATAACATCATAATCAGCTTAATATATGGCGTGATATTGTTTAAAGGTGTTGCAATTCAAAAAATGAAACCTTTAATTTCTTTTTTTAAGAAATATTTAAACCAGTATAAACACTATGGAGGTAAAAACTATTTATCCCAAAGAATCTGTTTGAGTAGGCATTCTTGTTAAAGCAATGCAGTAGGTTTAAGGAGATTTTGTGCCTACTGCAAGTTCCAAATTTGAATCTGAAACCCATCTTAAGCCAAAGAACTATTGAAATGAAATGTTTTGTGGTATTTTTGAGTAAACACTTGATAATGTGTTTGTTTTGTGTTTTGCAAAGCTTAGATCAATTGGCATGAGTAAAGTAAAATTTAAAACCATATTAGGGCGAGGGGTTGCATTGGCTATTCCACTTGGTGTGGTGCTGTATGTTTTTGCCAAAATAATTGGCGTACTTCAAAAAGTAATAGCACCCTTAGCTGCAAAACTGGGGATTGATCGAATTTGGGGCGAATTAACCTTGTTTATTTTAACCATTGTAATCATTGTACTTATAATTCTATTGTTAGGATTGCTCATGCAAGTTGCATTCGTTTCTGTATTAAAAAATCAGGTAGAGGAAATAATTTTAAAATTCGTTCCTTCCTTAAATCAATTGAAATTAATGGCCGCCGATGGGCTGGATTATGACGAAGAAGAAAACAAATGGACGCCCGTTCTAGTAAAAATGATAGATAAAGGCAGTTACCACCCCGCATTTATTATTGAAGAAGATGAAAACTTGGTGACGCTGTTTTTATGCTACGATACGGCCTTAAAAAAAGGACAAATTTTAACATACGAAAAGAATCAAGTAGAATTAAAACCAGTAGGATATTTGGATTTGAAAAGAGCAAGTAGAGAGGCCGGTAAAGGATATATAGCCTTATTAAACAATAAATAATACGAACATAAAAAATAGAAAAAAGATGAAAAGAGTTGTTATCATAATTTTCCTAGCGCTAGGAAGTTTTAGTTTTTTCGCACAAAATGTGCATGCACAAAAAGTAGTGCGCCCTCGTGGGGGTGCAGTAGGATCATGGCGAGTTTTGGGTACAACCCATGCGAAACATTCAGCAGATCATGACGCGATCATAGTAGCAGGGCCGTACGATTATTTTAGAAAATTGAAGTTTAAAGTAACAGACGCTCCCTTAAACTTGCAAAGAATGATTGTTCGATATGACGGAGGAGCTCCAGAAAATATTGAAACGCGTTTTGAAATCCCTAAAGGAGGCGAAAGTAGAATAATTGATTTAAGAGGCGGTAAAAGAAAACTTAAATCGGTAGAGTTTTGGTATGATACCAAAGGATTTTTGAATGGACAAGCCGATGTAACCTTGCTAGGAATGAAATAAGTATTGTTTTGTTTTAATGTCCTGAAAGTCAATTAATTGATTCTTTCAGGATATTTTTTTTCTAAAACCTGCGTGCTACAACAGGAGACGCAATGGTTTCAAATTCAAATGTGAAACGGAATAGTGCACCCAGAAAACCATAGGCTACGCGTATCATCTGTATTTTTAGCGATTATTTAATAATCATGAAAATGGGAAACATTTAGGTGCAAGTATGCGAAATAGTTTGTTAACACTTTTTATAGGCCTATTTACAGCTGTAGGCTACGCCCAGGAAGTAAAGGACAGTAGCAAGGTCATGAATGTTCGATATGGAAGCAAAGGAATTGAACTTCAGACGAGAGATAATAAATTCTTATTTCAGCTGCAGAGTAGGTTACAATTTCGTTTTTCAACGCCTGGAGATACAGACCCTGTAACCTATGATGATTACAGTACAGACCGTCACACTGGTTTTAAAATTAATAGGGCTAGGTTAAAAGTGGGAGGACATGCTTTTCAGCCTTGGTTAAAATATTATTGGGAGTATGAATTGAGCGCAAGTAATTTGCTCGATTTTAGAGTTATGATTGAGAAATGGGATTGGCTAAGTTTCAAGTTTGGCCAGTGGAAAGTAGAATATACTCGAGAACGGTTTATTAGTAGTGGAGAGCAATCAATGGTAGAACGTTCATTGATTAACAGACCTTTCACCGCCGACCGCCAACAAGGTGCTGAAGTTTATGGCCATTTAAAAGCCACAGGGATTGCAGACTTTAATTATTGGTTAGGCGCATTTACCGGTACAGGACGAGGAAATACCAAAAACGATGATAATAACTTAATGTATTTTGGAAGATTTCAGTGGAATTTCTTAGGTAGACCTGTTGATTTTGAAGGAGGGGATTTAGAAGGTGAAGAAAAACCTGCCGGGATAATAGCCGTTTCAGGATTAACAAATCAAAGTGCTTACACGCGGTTTTCACAAGCTGGTGGCGGGTCTTTAGACGGCTTTCCCGACGATATCGCCGGAAGGTATCGGGTAAAACAATACAACATTGAAACCGCATTTAAGTACCGTGGATTTGCGTGGCAAAGTGAAATCCATAATAAAAATATCATTGATAAAGTCGGTGATTTGGGAACCACCAATTTAGCAGGATACTATGTTCAAGGTGGATATTTTTTTCATCGTATTTTTAAATGGTTTCCTGAAAAACTAGAAGTAGCGGCACGTCACTCGCTTTACAAGCCCAACACCGAATTGGCAAACAATAAACAACGTGAAAACTCGCTCGCTTTTAACTGGTTCTTTAAGGGACACAAAAATAAATTAACATCCGAATTGAGTCATTTTAGTTATGACGATACAAGTCTGGATTTGGCCGCTGGTTACCGATTTAGAATACAATGGGATATTTCCTTGTAAGAATATAAAAACAACACAATTAATTAAATATCGACATGAAAAAAATCTATTTATTTTTATTGCTACTAAGTTCAGCAACAGCTTTTGCTCAAAAACCTGAGATTAGAATTAACGCAAATGCGGGTTACGCTTTTCCAGATAGCTTTGATTCTTATTATTCTAATACCTCTTATTATAGCGGCCGCACAGACGGAAGTTTCCAATGGGGCGTAGGGTTAGAATATGTATTGCCTCAAAAAGTAGGTGTTGAATTAAGCTATACCCGTCAAGATACAAAAGCTCCTACAACTTATGCCGATGGTACAATATTTGGATTAGGCGTGCAAACGAGAGAATTCGATGTGGCATTTAACTACGTGATGTTGGGTGTAACCAAGTACTTTCCTGTAAATCCAACGGTTGAACCTTATTTTGGAATGCAAGGTGGGGTAGCAATTGTAGACGTATCAAACCCTGTTAATGCAAACGGCGGAAGCGTATCAAGATTCGGTTGGGCTATTAAAGGAGGTTCAAACTTTTGGGTAGCACCAAAAGTGGGCATTAAATTGCAGGCTGGCCTTAATTCAGTTACCCAAGCTGCTGGTGGTGGTTTATATTTTGGTACAGGCGGTGTTGGTACCGGTGTATCAACCTATTCAACCATTTATCAATTTGCTTTAGGAGCTGGATTGGTATTTAAAATCTAATTGATATCTACCTATGATAGGAGAGCTAGCCAGTTTTGGCTAGCTTTTTTTTTGAATAGATTGTAATGGCTAAGCGTGAAAAGTAATTGTTTTTGTTTCCTTTGGTTTTCTCAGGCTTCAGGCATTGGGCTATTTGATTTATTCTAAGCGCCTCATTGATAAAGAATTTCAATCTATTTTGGGCACAGTCTCTTACATGCTGAAGGCTCATATAGGTTTTATGAAGCTATCAATTCCTGCTAGCCACTTCTCTGACCTTTAGGTACATCTCTCGCTAATTTTAAGTCGCATTGCCTCTTTAAAAGATATAACCCATAGACAGATTTAGTTTTTAAGTACTGTGGGGTACTTCTGGTGAATTTGTGGCAAGGCGTAAAGAACGGCTTGATCAAACAAAAAAAAGCCTTGACACGAATCGCATCAAGGCTGGTATTTTATGGAGAGAATGTTTATTCTGACTGAACGTCAACTACTTCATATACATCTTTGCCATCTTGTTGGATAGGTTGATAATAAGTTTCTCCAACTTGTACATAGGTTATGTCGCCCATTTTTACTTCTTTACCTCCATCTGGTAAGTGTGTTACAACAGTTCCAGAAGTAGGAGGGACTACTTTATAACCGCCAGAATCTTTTTCATAATACGTTCCTCCGTAGTAATAATTGTTGGTGGTTTCGTTTACAACAACGGTTTCGTATCCTTTAGGTAATGTTGTAATTACTGCTCCAACAGGTGCTGCAACAACGGTGTAACCTCCACTGGTTGGCGTATAATACATTCCTTGGTCATAGTGGTATTTTTGATTTTCAACACTCACGATAATCGCAGTGGTGGCCAAAGTGGCAACAAAGAAACCCCATGGATGGTATATTGGCCCCCACATAAAAGGACGATATGGGTGATAAAAGTATGGATGATAACTGTAATATCTTCTGCCTCCGTAAACATGTGGAGCGCGCGTATAAGGTCTACCAACATTTCTTCTGACAGTGGTGTTTCTTCTGATATTGGTATTGTGGCTGTTATTAATGTTTACATTTACATTGTTGTGTCCACCTTTAATATTTGTATTTCTGTTGCCAACACTTGTTTTATTGCCAATATTTGTTTTGTTACCAACTTTATTGTTGCTTACTGCCGGTTTACGATTGTTTGCTCCAATGGATGAATTGCCAGGTTTTTTTACCGTGCTTGGTCGTTGAGTAGCGGGTCTTTGGGCTGCTGGACGTTGCGCTGCAGGTCTTTGTGCGGGAGTACGGCTAGGAGCGCTTCTTTTTGGCCCTGCGTGTTGAGCAGCTCCGCCTCTTCTTTGCGCATAACTGTTAACGGTAATGCTAATCACAAATAATACTCCTAATCCTATAGCTTTAAGATTGAAATATTCTTTTAAATATTGTTTCATAAGAATGGTATTTTACGTTGTTAATTAATTTCAAACGGCTTCGGTTCAAAAAGTGTGCTTTTGTATAAAACGCTTATAATCAATGTTAAATTGTAAACAAAGATGCGTATATATTCATTAAAATTATTTTATTCGAATTCAATTAGAGTTGCAGATTTAAAAATGCAACTGTATGAGCTCCTCATTTTAATACTAAACCCTATTCCCTCTATGTAAATCTTTGCTTTTGTGTGTTATGCGCAGTACTGGTTTTTTCTTCTTTGTTTCAATAGGTGTTGTCGTATGAGTGAAAGCTTTAGATTTAAAAGGTAATATAAGGCTAAATAACAGCCAAAATTTCTTTAGTTTACTGAAATATTTATTTGTCGATTTCATGATTATCTTATCAATACTGTAATAAACCATTCTTCGGGCTACGTAGTGCCGAATAAATCTGTCTATGCTTTAAATAAACGTTAATCACAAAATGAGAAACGTAAGCTAAAACTTTGTGTAGATCTTAAGTTGTTGATTACAAGACAAAAAAACAAAAAATAAAGCGAGGGAGGAATTTTGAAGGCAAGAAGTGAGTTTCACTTTTAAATTTGAAACTCCCAATTTAGTTGGGAGTTTCAAATTAAGCTTAAGCAGTATTGTTTTTCTTAATACCTCTAAAATATTCAGAAGGGGGTACACCTGTTAATTTAACAAATGCTCTGAAAAATGTGGTGCGTGATGCAAAACCAATATCCCAACAAATACCTTCCAAAGTAAGTTGCTCCCATTCAATGTCGTTAATCTTCGATTTCAAATACTCAATTCTGTTTAAATTGATAAAATCCTGAAAATGAAGATTAAATTCAACATTTATAAGGTAAGATAAATGATGCGGAGGTATATTGGTAAGTTCAGATAAATCTTTAACTGTTATTCCTTTATTTAAATAAGGTTTATCATGTTCTAGTACTTGATTAAGTATAGCCATGTATTCAGCTTGCTTTTTAGTGTCAAAAAGAGTTTTCGATTTGTTTGTAACCGCAACTTTTGTGTCAATTTTTGGTTTACTTATGTTAATTGTATCGACTTTTTTAGCTTCTTGAAAGTCTAATTTCGGCGACTCTAAGCTATATAGAATATGCGGTCTTGAAACCAATAAGCCAATGGTAGTAATCAACGTTATGGAAACCGTAATATCATTTAGAAAATCGATACTTGTAAATTTAATTTGGAATAAGCGTTGCGAAGCAAGAAGTAAGAATAGAACAATAAGCGTAATGTTAAAAATTTTTACCCAGTTAATTAAGCGATAATTGTAGTTAAAAGAAGGTTCTTTTTTGCGTTCAAAATTAATGATGCTCATGCTTTGAAAAATGCAATAGAAAAACCAAAGCACATATTTTAAGATAATTAATCCATAATAGATATTTGCCTGTTTAACCGTTTCAAATTGATTTTTTCCTGTGTCAGATATACTTAATAAACTAACCGAATCAGGATTTTGAAGTGCAATGTTACTTAAAAGAATAAGTGTAAGCCCAAAAGGAACAAAATGTACCCAATCTGTACGAGCTAATTTATTTTCCGAATAGAATACATTTTGGATGTATAAAAAGGCAGAAGGTGCAATTAAAAATGAACACGATTTAGTCAAGATGAAAAAAAATGGAACATCCTCAAGAAGATTCTCCAGCCGGCAGAAATTATAAACCGCCGCAATAGTTAAAGAAAAAACGCATAAACTGAGATAGAAATTTTGGCCAAAATACCGCCTGGAGGATATTAAAATGCCTGTTAAAGCTAATCCTCCGAGCCCAGCTGAGAAGAATAGCAAGTGTAAAATAGATTGATTCATAATGTAGATTTGATATAAAACTAAGTAAATAATTAAAATATCGCAAAGCTTTATTGTTAATAATCAAGAGAATCTGCATAAAATGTGTGCAAGTTTCATTTTTTAATATGCAACACAAAAGAAAATCAAAATAGGCTTTAAGCTTCTTTTAAGCCCTACCTTTGACCACGTCAGATTTAATGCAAATTTAAGTCGATGAAAAAGTTTGGCTGCCGCTGTTGATTTATTGTTAACGAAAGGAGCTAAATCTAAAATGTATTAACAAGAAAATCTATATGAAAAATACCTATCTAACCTTCGCATTTGTTATGATGTTACTCTTTCAAATAAAAGCGCAGGAAACAAGCTCACTTAGTGATAATCCGAGCCATTTATCCGCTGGTAATACGTCAAATTTAGTGAAACAAGACCTAGGGCGAGATGTTCCTTGGTTTGTAGAACGGTTTAAAGTAAGTGCCGGATTCTTTTTAGCTTTAAGTAATACCAATGTGCAGATTGGAAATAGTGCAGGTACTATAGGCTCAAACATTAATTTTGAAGATGATTTAGGTTTTGATAAACAAAACAATACTTTTTTATTCAATGCACAATGGCGTATTTCAAGTCGGTCGCGTATTGATTTAAGTTATTATGGTTTAAATAGAAAGGCAAACAAAAACTTAAGCAGAACCATTTCAATAGGAGATGAAACCTATCCCGCAAATGTAGATGTAAATGCCTTTTTTGATAATAGTATTTACCGCGTTTCATACGGATATGCTTTATTAAGCAAGCCTAAATATGAGCTGGGTCTTTTACTGGGGGCACATATTGTTGAAGCCAATGTAGGCATCACGTTGAATACAAATATTGGTAGTGCAAATACAGCAACCGATTACGGCTTTACAGCGCCTTTGCCAGATATAGGAATTTGGGGTGGTTATGCAATTACAGATAAACTGGCCTTTAACGGCGAGTTTAGTTTTCTTTCATTAACAGTGAATAATATTTCGGGAAGAATTTTAAATTATAATGCTTCGGTAACCTACCGTCCTTGGAATAAATTAGATGTTTCTTTAGCTTATACCGGCTTCGATTTTAAAGTAGATGCCGTTAGAGATCGTTTAGACGGACATTTAAAATGGGGCTACAATGGGCCAACCTTATCAGTTGGTTATTCATTCGGAGGAAAAAATTGGCATTGATTTTTGTGCAAATCAAACAGTAAAATTACTCCTAACATCAAAACCTTAATTAGCAATAGTTAAGGTTTTTTCTTTTTAAAAGAAAACTTCTATCAACGAATTAAAGGCGCAAACGTTTGTTTGCTTTTTTTATTTATGCCCTTAGATATTCCCAGTTTTTGGCACGAAATTATCTAGCTGAAACGATGTAAATCGTCTTTTTAGATAGATTGAAAACACTGATTATTCGAAAACGGAATTTTAAAGAAAATAAGGGACAATTTTAGGCAAATAATGGAGCTTTAATAACAAACGTTTGCGTTGAGTTTGCTTTTGTAAAAAAGCATCTTATCCTTAATATTGAAAATTCAACAGTAAAAAAGCTGGAAATGTCATTCTATCCATCTTTTTAATTACAGAATTAAAGAGGATACCATTCAATCATCCTTTACTGTTGCGGTAACTTATATTTTTATGTTCAACGAAATATTAGATAGTTTTGGTTTAGATTTGAAATCTGCTCAGGTTACTCCTTATGGTTCTGGGTTGATTAATCATACATGGAAGGTAATCACCTGCGATGCAGAGTACATTTTGCAAAAAATCAATACCTACGTTTTTAAAAATCCTCATGCAATTGATGATAATCTATATCAACTAAAGCAATATATAGCCAAAAAGGAGCCAGAATACCTTTTTGTATCGCCATTGACAAATTTGGCTGGAAATACCTTACTTCAGGTCAATGGAGAATATTTCCGTTTATTTTCATTTGTCAAAAATTCACACTCAGTTGATGTCGTTGAAAACCCAAGTCAAGCCTATGAAGTAGCAAAGCAGTTTGGCCGTTTTACAAAGATTTGCAATGGTTTTGATGTAGATTTACTTCAATATTCATTAACAGATTTTCATAATCTTGAACTTCGTTTAAGCCAATTTAAAGAGGCGCTAAGAACTGGAAACCAAGATCGAATTGCTGAGGTAACCCCAGAAATTGAGGTGCTAATGTCTTTCAGCGTTATTGCAGATATTTATTCAGCCTTGATCAAAGAAGGAAAATTAATTAAACGTGTTATTCATCACGATACTAAAATTAGTAATGTTTTATTAGATGAAAACGAAAAAGGATTATGTGTAATCGATTTGGATACCGTAATGCCAGGCTACTTCATTAGTGACGTTGGCGATATGATGAGAACGTATCTCTCGGCAGCCAATGAGGAAGAAAAGGATTTAACGAAAGTGAACGTTCGTACCGATATTTTTGCGGCTATCTTTAGCGGTTACATGGAAGAAATGGGAGCGCTGCTTGGCGAAGAAGAGAAAGAATTATTTATTTACAGTGGTAAATTTATGATCTATATGCAAGCTTTGCGCTTCTTCACTGATTATCTAAATAACGATGTTTATTACCATACAACTTATCCAAAGCAAAATTTAGTGAGGGCAAAGAATCAGATTAAGTTACTTGAAGAGTACGTTGCTGCAGAAGAAACATTTAAAGGAATTATGCGCGATCCAGCGCCATGCGTATAAAAGTATATTTTGTTTTAGCTTGATGCGGAAGGAACCCTTCCAATTCAGTAAAAGTCTTGGTTTTTGCCAAGACTTTTTTTATGCATGTTTAATCGCTTTGAGCTATCAAGAAAATAATTCCTGTTCGTCGCGATCCGCCACGGGGATTTTTTTTAAGAAATCGTCAAATGCGGGACCATTGTTATTAGTATAAATGCCATACGCATCCAAAATATAACCAATATTGTTATCTGCATCGCTTACTAAATACAGTACAGCATTATCAGCCGGGTCAGAATCACCTTCAAAGCGATAGGTTTTAACAATCGTTAAATCTTCAGGTTTGTAAATTTTGCTAAGCTGTTGGCTTTGCATTTTACCATGATCAGACATTTTTAACTCATTATCCTTTCCGTTAAGTCTTAATTTCTCTAAAATTTGACTTAATGTGTTCATTTCTGCTGCGTGTTCCATAGCTACTTTATTTATTACTTATTAAACAACAAGCTTTTAAAATGGTTTTGGAATAACGAATAGAATTAAGACTGATTGCGTGGTATGGAATTACGCTATGTAAGGCATCATGTAATAAAATCTAAGCATATGGCAACACTTAACATTCCTCAAAACAGCAAGGCTCAAAAAGGAAGATTGCGTAAAACATTACCTGGAGTAGATTTAACGGCTATGGTCGATTTAGCATTTCTACTTATTACATTTTTTATTTTAACCACCACATTAGCCAAATTTAAGGCAGCAGATGTGGCTAAGCCAATTCCATCTGAAATTGAAGCTCCTTATCCAGCTTCCAGAACATTAACCGTTTTGTTGGGTAAAAACAATCAGGTGGCTTACTTCATGGGTGAAACAGCCAAGGCAGCGTTGAAAATTGTTCCACTAAAAAGTTTAGACGCAGTTATTGAAAGTAACAAGTTAGCAATAGCAAAATTGCATCAGAACAATCCTGCCAAGCATATGATTGTTATCATAAAGCCAACTGAAAATTCCATCTATCAAGATTTTGTGGATGTAATTGATGAAATGAAAATCAACAACATTAGGTCTTACGCCATTGACGATCAAAATATTTCAGCAAAAGAGCAAGGCTTTTTGAAAGCACATGGGATTTAAATGTTCTAGAAAACCAGAAAGGGCGCTTAATAATTGAATATTAGCGCCCTTTCTAATTGAAAATATATGTTCTTAAATTCCGAAAGCAGTTTTTACGTGCTCAACGTAATCTAATTTTTCCCATGTAAATAAATCTACAGTAACGGTTTTTTCTTCTCCGTTTGGTGATTTAAAAGTTTTAGTAACGGTTTCAGGTTTGCGACCCATGTGACCGTAAGCAGCAGTTTCGCTATAAATTGGATTTCTTAATTTTAAACGTTGCTCGATAAAGTACGGACGCATATCAAAAATTGATTCTACAATTTTAGCAATTTCTCCATCCGTTTTACCCACTTTCCCTGTTCCATACGTATTAATGTAAATACCCATTGGTTGCGCAACACCGATAGCATAACTTACTTGTACTAAAATTTCATCAGCAACACCAGCAGCCACTAAGTTTTTAGCGATGTGACGCGTTGCATAGGCAGCACTTCTATCTACTTTACTTGGATCTTTACCAGAAAAAGCACCACCGCCGTGCGCACCTTTACCGCCATACGTATCCACAATAATTTTTCTGCCAGTTAAGCCTGTATCGCCATGCGGCCCACCAATTACAAATTTCCCGGTTGGGTTAATGTGATATTGAATTTTATCGTTAAATAAATGAGCGTACTGAGGATTGCTTTTAATAATGCGTGGAATTAAAATCTCAACTAAATCGGTTTTAATTTTAGCAAGCATCGTTGTTTCTTCATCAAAATCATCATGTTGTGTAGAAATAACAATAGCATCAATACGAACAGGTTTATTGTTGTCGTCGTACTCAAGCGTTACTTGGCTTTTTGCATCTGGGCGTAAATACGTAATATCTTTATTTTCACGACGTAGAACGGCTAATTCTTGTAAAAGTTTATGGGATAAATTTAACGCTAAAGGCATAAAATCTTCGGTTTCGTTTGTCGCGTACCCGAACATCATACCTTGGTCACCCGCACCTTGCTCTTCTTTGCTACTTCTATCAACACCTTGGTTAATATCAGCAGATTGCTCGTGAATTGCCGATAAAATACCGCAAGAATTTGCTTCAAACATGTACTCGCTTTTGGTGTAACCAATTTTTTTGATAACATCGCGTGCAATTTGTTGAACATCCAGATAGGTAGTCGATTTCACTTCGCCCGCTAAAATAACCTGACCTGTAGTAACCAATGTTTCACAAGCAACTTTCGATTCGGGGTCGAAGGCTAAAAAATTATCAATTAAAGCATCCGAAATCTGATCGGCTATTTTATCAGGATGCCCTTCAGAAACAGATTCTGATGTAAATAAGTATGACATGTATTAAAATTAACAAATGATGTAAAAAACAATTTTGTACTTGCTAATCGCCCCTAGAAACAGGTAAAGTGATTGATTGAAGGAGATATTAGCAATTTTTTTACGTGGTTGCAATCCAATCCTGAAAACCTCAGGATAGCAAATCAATCCACACTCAATAGCGCAAAATTAGTATATTTTCTTTATTTCAAAAATTATAGAGTATTTTGCAGTCTCATTTTTTAGATCTTGAAAATAAAGTCGAACATTTTATTTATCATCAATCCTATCTCAGGTGGAAAGGTAAAAATCCGCATCCCAGCATTTATAGACCAATATTTAGATAAAGAAAGGTTTAACGCAAACTTTGTTTTTACGGAATATGTTGGGCATGCTGCTGAACTTGCTGAGGATGCCTCTGCACGAAATTTTGACATAATTGTGGCAGCAGGGGGCGATGGAACCATCAACGAGGTGGCTTCTAGTGTTTTACGTCATCATAAAATATTAGGCATATTGCCCTTAGGCTCCGGAAATGGTTTAGCACGTTTTCTAAAAATTCCTACCAATCTGAAGAAAGCACTCCTGATTATTAATAAACTAGGTATTTCAAAAATTGATACAGCAACTTTAAATAACCGTTCGTTTTTTAATTTAGCAGGGATAGGCTTTGATGCACAATTAAGTGCCGCCTTTTCGGGTAATAAAAAGAGAGGTCTTAAAGGATACCTGCAGTTGGGAATTAAAGAAGTTTTTAATTATCAGCCAAATGAATACATTCTAACGATTGATGGGAAAGAATATACCAGAAAGGCATTTGCCATCAGTATTGCAAATTCATCGCAATATGGCAATAATGTATATGTTGCACCGAAAGCTTCGGTTCAAGATGGTTTACTCGATGTGTGTATTATAAAACCCTTTCCGCTATATAAATTGCCTTTACTGGCTTATGTGATGCTAAGCGCAGCAGGAGAAAAATCTGAAATGATTGAAATCATTAAAGGCAAGAATATTTCAATTTCAAGAACCTCTGAAGGGCCTGTACACATCGATGGAGAACCCTTAAATATGAGCAAGGAGTTAGAAATACAAATAAAACCCTTATCGCTCCAGGTTATTGTGCCTTAATTTTAATTTCGCGTACCTTTACAGTATGAAATCGAAAAAAATCAATTTGAGCGATCTAGGTGGGGTCATGTATTCTACCAATCCCGATTTTGAATACCAAGAAGAAGTTGATGATACGACAACCTTGCCCAATAGTCAACAGGATTTGCGGGTCATGTTGGATAAAAAAAATCGTGGTGGCAAAGCAGTTACCTTAATTACTGGTTTTAAGGGCAAAGCCGATGATTTGGAAGTGCTCGGAAAAATGCTGAAAACGAAATGCGGTGTTGGAGGCGCCGTAAAAGATGGAGAAATACTTATTCAGGGTGATGTGCGCGACAAAATCGTGGCTATCTTACAAAAGGAAAATTATAAGGTTAAAAAGGCGGGAGGCTAAGCACTAATAGCTAAGCTTATCATAAAATAGACGCCACAAAAAATCAATTTTTTTGCGGCGTTTTTGTGCAGGCATCAGCAAATATTCTACTCTTACAAAAGGATAAAAGATGCAAAAATTTGGCAGACTGTAGACCGAAAACAACTTTGGTTCAGGTTGTTAATAATTTGAGCAGTGAATTTCTATGGCATTTCCTTGCTTAGTGTAAAAAAACAATTTTTTTTGGTCGGTAAAAATACTTATTAAGTCGCTTATTTTTAGTCGATTAAGTCTTAGTGTTTGCTGTACAATATGTAAATAAATCGCTGTAAAAAGTAGTTTTATTTATTTGTTAGTGAGTATCTTTGCATCACTAACTTATTATATATGAGCCTAAAAAACTTGCATAACCCAAATTTAAGCTATTTAAATTTGGGCGCAAATACGGTTGTGAAGTATCAATTATCTTCAACCGAATTAATTGATGAAGCACTAAAAAATGAAGAAGGAAGTCTGGCCGATTCTGGAGCACTAGCAATCGATACAGGAAAATTTACGGGACGTTCTCCAAAAGATCGCTTTATCGTTTGCGATGCTATTACGGAGTCTACTGTTTGGTGGGGGGATGTAAACATCAAAATTAAACCGGAAAAATTCGACCAACTATTCTCGAAAATCACGAATTATCTAAGTGATAAAAAGATATACGTGCGCGATTCATCTGCTTGTGCCGATGCTGATTACGCCATTTCTATTCGTGTTATCACCGAAACGGCATATCAAAACTTATTTGCCCATAATTTATTTATCCGGCCAGATGAAGTTGATGAAAAAATGAATCCTGAATCGAACCATTATTGCTGCTCCAGGTTTTTATGCAGATCCAGAAGTAGATGGAACGCGCCAAGGAAATTTTTCAGTCATCAATTTTACCAAGAAGATGATTTTAATTGGCGGAACCGGATACACCGGAGAAATTAAAAAAGGGATTTTCTCGGTATTAAATTTTACCTTACCTGTTTATAAAAATACGCTTTCGATGCATTGTTCAGCCAATGTTGGAAAAGATGGCGATACGGCAATTTTTTTCGGTTTATCCGGAACAGGAAAAACCACACTCTCGGCAGATCCTGAACGCGGATTAATAGGCGATGATGAGCATGGCTGGGGAAAAGATTCGGTCTTTAATTTTGAAGGAGGCTGTTATGCTAAATGTGTCGATTTAACGGAAGAAAAAGAACCACAAATTTATAAAGCAATCAAATCAGGAGCTTTATTAGAAAATGTTAATTTTTATCCGGGTACAAAAAAAGTAGATTTTTCAAATGTTGAAAAAACAGAAAATACCCGCGTAGCGTACCCGATTGATTATATTGAAAATGCCATTGTTCCTTCTGTAGCGAAGGGGCCAAAAAATATCTTTTTCTTAACGGCCGATGCTTTTGGTGTGTTGCCTCCTATTTCAAAATTAAATGTGGAGCAAGCGATGTTTCATTTTATGAGTGGCTATACAGCAAAAGTGGCTGGAACCGAAACAGGTGTAACGGAACCGCAACTAACTTTTTCGGCTTGCTTTGGAAAGGCCTTTTTACCTTTACACCCATCTGTTTATGCCGATTTACTGGGTAAAAAAATGGAAGAAAATCAGGTAAATGTTTGGTTGGTTAATACGGGCTGGACTGGCGGTCCTTATGGCGTAGGCACAAGAATGAAACTCAGTTATACCCGAGCGATGATTTCAGCTGCCTTAAATGGTCAGCTAAATGAAGTGGAATATCAGGAGCATCCCATTTTTAAATTGATGATGCCGCTTGTCTGTCCAGCCGTTCCGGCAGAAATTTTAAATCCGGTTACTACTTGGAGCAGCAAAACAGCATATGAGAAAAAAGCCAATGAATTAGCAAAGGCATTTCTTGAAAACTTTGAGCAATTTGAGGATGCCAAAGTATCAAAAATGCAACGCGAAGCGTTAAAATTGTGTTAAATCAATCAAAAATTGATTTTTTTCTGCAAAAAATTTGCAAATCGATTTTTTTTTAGTTTTTATTGCGAAAGAATTGCCTCGGGCTGAGGCAATTTTTTTGTTATATACCCTCGCGGTTTACCGTAAACTAAATGTAAAGTAACGATTTCATTGTTTGTTGACTTATTAATTTGTAATTTAAAATCAATTTATAAATTTGCCTCTTCACAACATAAATCAGATAATTAAACGTTGTGTGTATACAAAACAAAATAAAAGCTAAAAATTAAAACAAGAACTAAAAACTAAAATTTTTAAAAAATGGCAAACGCACCAAAACCAACAACTGTTAAAAAAGAGAGCTCTGCAACGGCTTCAAATTTATTTGCAACCTTGGTTATTCCTATTGCAATCGTTATCGGTATTTGTTTATTCAAATTTGTATTAGGTAACCCAGAAAACTTTGTGGATAATGATCCTGAGAAAGCAGCTAAAGTTGGTAACTATTTAGGTATCGCATACAAAGGCGGTTTCATTGTACCTATCTTAATGGGTATGCTTTTAATGGTATTCATTTTCTCAATTGAGCGCTTAATTGTAATTGGTAAAGCAACTGGTAAATCAAGTTTAGATGCTTTCATCCACAAAATCCAAGCTTTCTTAAGCACAAACAACATCGAAGCAGCATCAGCTGAGTGCGATAAACAACAAGGTTCAGTAGCAAACGTTATTAAATCAGGTTTAAAAAAATATAAAGAAGTTGAAGCAGATACAAACATGGACGTTGAGCAATCAGTAGTAGCTATCCAAAAAGATATCGAAGAAGCTACTTCATTAGAAATGCCAATGTTAGAGCAAAACTTAACTGTAATTGCAACGTTAGTATCAGTAGGTACATTAGTTGGTTTATTAGGAACAGTAACAGGTATGATCAAGGCCTTCGGTGGTTTAGCTACATCAGGTGCTCCAGATCAAGCGAAATTAGCAGAAGGTATCTCTGAGGCCCTTGTAAATACTGCAACTGGTATCTCTACTTCGACTTTAGCGATTATCATGTACAACATTTTAACTTCAAAAATCGATAAATTAACATACGCTATTGATGAGGCTGGTTTCAGTATCATTCAAACGTATGCAAGTTCTCATAAATAAAAATTAGTGAATTTTTTTTACCGGCTTTATGGAAAACCGGAAAAATAATCATCATTGTTTAAAACACTAGTAATTTTTATATTATGCCAAGAATTAAAGTTCCAAGAAAGAGTACATCGATTGACATGACCGCTATGTGCGACGTGGCTTTCCTTTTACTATCTTTCTTTATATTAACGGCAACTGCTAGGCAACCAGAACCACTCGAAGTAAGCACACCTTCTTCAACGTACGAGTTTCTTGTACCGTCTGAGAACAATGCTATTTTAACAATCGGGCAAGGAAAGGTTTTCATAGAAATAGCCGGACAACCAGTTAGAGCGAGAGCTTTAGAATTGATGGGCAAACAATACAATATTCAATTTACTCCAGAGGAAATTCAACGTTTCGCAGTAATTGGATCATTTGGTGTGCCAATCCAAAGCATTAAACAGTTCGTTAAAATGACAGGAGAGGAAAGAAATAAACCAGGTGTACAACCAGGTATTCCAACCGATTCTACGGATAACCAACTAAATGCATGGGTTTTACAAGCCCGTCAAGCAACTAAAGAAGTAAATAATCAAGAAATGCGTGTAAGCTTAAAAGGCGATGCCAAAGAAGAATATCCTGCAGTTAAAAAGATTATCGATATTCTTCAGAAGCAAAAGATTAACAAATTTTTATTAGTAACATCCTCAGAGGCTAAAAAATAAGAAATTATGGCAGAATTAAATACTGGATCCGGCGGGGGTGGTAAAGGCGGTAAAGTAAGAAGTAAAAAGCAGTCAACCAGAGTAGATTTAACTGCAATGGTGGATTTAGCCTTCCTTTTAATTACCTTCTTTATTTTGACAACAACTCTAGCCAAATCAAAGGCAATGGACGTTGTGAAACCTGATAAGGATGACAACAATAAGGATAATCGCCTAGAATTAAAAGCTTCAAAAACCATGACCATTCTTTTGGGTAAAAAGAATAAAGTTGCATGGTACATGGGAGAGCCAGGAAAAAGCGCTCCAACCATTGTTAGCCTTAATCAGGTAGATAAAGATATTATCGAAAATAGAAGAGTAGCGGATGCTTCGGGCGTAGCGGGTAACTTTGTAGTACTTGTAAAACCAACAAAAGGATCAACTTTTCAAGATTTTGTTGATATCATGGATGAGTTAGAAATTTTAAAGGTAAAAGTTCGTCAGATTGATGATGATAATATCCTAGATAATGAAACCTCATTCTTGAAAGAAAACAGTTTATTATAAAAAGTAACACGATATGTTAGGTTCTAAATTAGATATTTTTAAAAAAGAATGGCTTGATCTTGTCTTTGCTTCAAAGAACAAGTCATATGGTGCCTACGAGTTACGGAAACAAAATAGTAAAAATACTACCAAGGCACTTTTTATTGCCTCGTCAATATTTATATTATTGTTTTTATCTCCAGTTATCTATGCATGGGTGAAAAATGCCATCCCTGAAGATACCACAAAGGAGAAAGCTCAAGAGGTTGTAATTGCTCCGCCTCCACCATTAAATCCTGAAACTCCACCACCACCACCGGTAGAGCCACCACCACCAAAAGTGGATCAGGTAAAAATGCCACCTCCAATTGTTAAGCCAGATGAGCTTGTACGTGATGAGGAGCCACCAACGGTAGAGAAATTGAAAGAAGCAGATCCAGGTCAACGCGATATTAAAGGTGACCCAACTGCCGACATTGTAATCAATGAACCGGTAGGGGAAGGACCAAAAAGAGAAGTGGCTGCAGCAGTAGATGATAATCAAGTTTATGATTATGTAAGTATTGAGAAACAGCCTGATTTCCCTGGAGGTATGGCTAAGTTTTACAAATACTTAGGCTCTGCAATCAAATATCCGCCAATGGCTCAAGAAAACAACGTTCAAGGTAAAGTATTTTTATCGTTCGTTGTAGAGAAAAACGGATCATTAACAGACATTACGGTAACCCGTGGTTTAGGTTCTGGTACGGATGAAGAAGCTGTTCGCGTATTAAAGAACAGTCCACGTTGGAATCCAGGTATTCAAAATGGTAAACCAGTTAGGGTAAAATATAACATCAACATTAACTTTACTTTAAACTAGTTATTGGTAGATGTTAAATTTCAATAATTTTAAACAGAAATCGCCTCAACAGCGATTTCTGTTTATTTTAGGCCTTACCATGTTTCTGTTTTATGTCTCTTTAGGCATAGCGTTAATATTTTTTGGTGAGTTTTGGGAAAGAACAGAATTTTTAAGAGAGCTTAAATACAGAGTAGCCTTTGGCGGCTTATTAATTGTGTACGGCCTCTTTCGTTTCACCCGATTATTAAAACAAGATTAAAATTGAAAAAGTTAACTTTTCTATTACTGAGTGTGGTAGCCTTGTCTGCATGTAAGCAGAAGAAGCAGCAGGATAATCAAGTTGCAGAAACCCGAACTAGTGGTACGTTGAAGATGTTGGTTGATGAAAGCTTTGGGCCTGTAATAGAAAAACAACAAGAGATCTTTAATTTAGATTATCCCGACGCTCATTTTACAGTTGTTCAAGGAAATGAGGGTAAAATTCTTCCTCCTTTTTTAAATGATAGTATTCGCGTAATTGTTTTATCTCGCCAGCTAACGCCTCAAGAGGAGAAACGATATACCAATAAAGGAATTAAAGTGCATGCATCGCGTTTTGCCATTGATGGGATAGCTTTAATTACCAACGCTGATAATATAGATAGCACGATTAACGTTAATGAAATTATTGACGTTTTTAAAGGGAAACCAACAACCAAAAAATTCGTGTTTGATAACCCTTACTCAAGTACCATACGCTATTTTAAAGATTTAGCAAAAGTAAGTGCTTTGCCTGACCAAGGGATTTATACTCAATCAAATAGTAATGACGTAATAAAATACATTGCTTCAAATAAGAATTATATTGGGGTGGTTGGCTTAAATTGGCTTTCCGAAAAAAATATAGCAGTACAGGATGCCTTACCTAAAATTAAAATATTAGGTGTTAAAAACAGCAAAGGAAAAAAAGGGGACGATAAGTTTTATAAGCCTGAGCAAAACAATCTGATTAATGGCGTATACCCATTGTATAGGAATGTTTATTTTATCGATTGCGAAGGAAGAGACGGATTAGGCACAGGATTTGCAAATTGGTTAATGGGAGATAGAGGTCAGCTAATTGTACTTAAATCAGGACTAGCACCCAATATTTTGAATCCCCGAGAAATTAGCTTAAGAACAAAATAGATTGAAATAGAACCACGGAGATTTCTCCAAAATTAATAGAAATCAGAATAGAGGCTATAAGAGTAAAGGAAAATCAGTATCTTTCCCTTTTAGAGTCGATACCAATTAAAATCAAATTATTAAAGCATGAAAATTTTAAAAAAAGCAATAACCTTAAATGTGGGTTTAGTGTTGATGGGATCTGCAGTTTTTGCTCAAAATTTAAACGACGCGAAAAAGGCTATTGACGCAGAGCAGTATCAAAAAGCAGCATCAATGCTTAAATCGATGATTAGTTCGAAAGCCTCTGAAGGCGAAAATTACTATCATTTAGGCTTAGTTTATCTGAAAACGGGTTATGTTGATTCTGCAAAAGCTACCTTTACAAAAGGATTAACTGCAGATGCAAAAAATCCGTTAAATCTTATTGGCTTAGGTGAGATTGATATGTTAGCAGATAATCCTGCAGCAGCAAAAGCAAACTTTGATAAAGCAATTGCTTTAGCGCCTAAAGACTATATGACTTATCTAGCTGTAGGAAGAGCGTATTTGGCACAAGATAAGTTAACCCTTGATGTGTCTAAACCTGATTTTACCAATGCGTTAGCGAACATCAACAAAGCAGATGAATTAGATAGTAAAGATAAAGAAGCTGATGTTTTCTTGGCACAAGGCGATGCATACTCGTTACAGAAAATGAACTCTGAAGCTTTAGGTCCATATTTCCGTGTGAATGACGTAGATCCTACGAACAGAAGAGCAAAAACCCAGATCGGTAAAATGTACAAAGAATCGAGAGCTTGGGCGGAAGCAGAAACAGAATTAAAAGATGTAATCACTGCTGATCCAAACTATGGCCCGGCTTATCGCGAATTGGGAGAGCTATATTTACAATGGGGTAACTTCGGATCGGATGCAGAGAAAACAGCTAAAGCAATTGAAAGTTATAAAAAGTATATCGATTTAACAGATAGATCATTAGAATCTGAACTTCGTTATGCAACGTTTTTGTTTTACGCGAAAGATTTTCAAACTTTAGAGCAAGTAGCAGGAAAAGTAAATGTACCAGCTTCGGATCCAAAAGCACTTATTGTAGCGCGTTTAAAAGGATATTCAGCATATGAAAACAAAAACTATCCGCAAGCTCTAACCAATATGAATGAATTTTTTGCGCTTAAACCAGGCAATAAAGTATTGGCGAATGATTATTTATATTTAGGTAAAGCACAAATGCAAGCGGGTCAAGATAGCTTAGCTGTAATGAACTTGGTAGAAGCTACAAAATTAGATTCAACCAATGCTGCAACAATTTCAGAATTAGCTGCAAGTTTGTATAAAGCAAAAAATTATACAAAATCTGCAGATGTATATGAATTAGCTGCCAAATACAATCCAAATGGAAAAGGATCATTATACAATTATTTGTACATCGGTATTAATAGATTCTTAGAGTCATATTATTTAAAAAAGGATAAAAAACCAATGAATTTGGAAGGTTTAGTAAGAGCTGATACAGCTTTAGGAACCTTATCAAAAGCAAGCCCTGATTTATCTATTGCGTATTTCTACAGAGCGCGTATTAACGATTATATCGATCAAATTCAAAACGCAACAGCAACAAAAGGGTTAATGATTCCGTATTACGAAAAATATGTAACCGTTGTAAAACCAGAGGAACAAGCAACAGCTAAAACGAACTTAGTGGAAGCTTATAGATTGTTAGGTGCTTGGTATGCTGATAAAGATAAAGCCAAAGCGATTGATTATTTGAATAAAACGATTGCTCTAGATCCAGCTGATACCTATGCTCCTGCGAAATTGAAAGAGTTGCAAGGTGCACCGGCGGCAGCAGGCAAGCAAAAAAAATAAACAGAATTAAATACTTTTGAAAAGGCAGGGTTTTGTTATCCTGCCTTTTTCTTTTACTTTTGCACACAAAGAATATAATTATGCAAGCGCAAAGTACTCCAATAGATTTTTTACCCATAATATTTCAAGTAATTGTTGCATTAGGGTTTGTAATAACAACTTTAATAGCAACCCATCTTTTAGGCCCTAAACGCAAAACCAGTGATAAATTAGAAGTTTTTGAAGCGGGGATTAAGTCAATTGGTAATGCACGTCAACCTTTTTCAATTAAATATTTCGTAGTAGCTATTCTATTTGTTCTGTTCGATGTGGAGGTTATTTTCATGTACCCATGGGCGGTAAACTTCCGTACACTTCGTATGGAAGGGATGATTGAGATGTTCATTTTTATGGGAACATTGTTGCTAGGTTTTTTCTACGTTCTGAAGAAAAAAGTATTAGACTGGAACTAAATTAATTACATTGTTACAATCGACTTTTTTAAGAGCGTGTACAATGAACACTTACTAAGGCTGTTTTGCTTTATTTAGAAAGGTTCTAAATCGATGCTAGCTACCTGAAATGCTTTAAAATATTGTAAATTTGCTGCTCATTCTGTAAAAGGATGAGCATTTTTTGTTTATAAACATGAGTGAAATTAATATAGTAGATGCCCCTCCAGGAATAGAAGGATCTGGTTTTTTTGCCACATCGTTAGATAAAGTGATTGGTTTGGCTCGTTCAAATTCATTATGGCCTTTACCGTTCGCAACCTCATGTTGTGGAATTGAGTTTATGGCAACGATGGGTTCTCACTACGATTTAGGTCGTTTCGGTGCAGAACGCTTAAGTTTTTCTCCACGCCAAGCCGATGTTTTAATGGTGATGGGTACCATTGCTAAAAAGATGGCTCCTGTTTTAAAACAAGTGTATATTCAAATGGCAGAACCTCGTTGGGTAATGGCAGTGGGTGCTTGTGCAAGTAGTGGAGGTATTTTTGATACCTATTCTGTATTGCAGGGTATTGATGAAGTTATTCCAGTGGATGTATATGTTCCTGGTTGTCCACCACGTCCAGAAGCAATTTTAGATGGTTTTCAACGTATTCAAGATTTGGTGAAAAACGAATCGGGAAGAAGAAGACACTCAGAATATTATAAAAATCTTTTAGCGCAGTACGGCATTAAATAATGGAAGAAGTAACTTTAAATAACACCATTTTAGCCAAAGTAACAGAGAGATTTGGCGGAGGCGTACAAGATGTTACTGAGCCGTATGGCTTATTGACGTTTTCGACTACCAAAGATGTGATCGTAAACATGCTTTCATTCCTTAAAGCTGATTTAAACTTTAACTTCTTAACCGATATTACGGCTGTTCATTATCCTGAAAAGCAAAATGATATTGCAGTAGTTTATCATTTACACAATATGGTTGAACGCGTACGTGTGAGAGTTAAGGTATTTATTTCGGAGCAAAATCCAACTATTCCTAGCGCTACAGGCGTATGGAAAGGTGCAAACTGGATGGAGCGCGAAACATACGATTTGTTTGGCGTTAAGTTTGAAGGTCACCCTGATTTGCGCCGTATTTTAAATATGGACGATTTAGGTGTTCATCCAATGTTAAAACAATATCCATTGGAGGATCCAAACAGAGTAGATAAAAAAGACGAATTTTTTGGAAGGTAACTTATGAATCATAACCATCCGGTATTTACAGATAATGATCCGCAGGAAGAGCTGGTAACCCTAAACTTAGGTCCAACCCACCCTGCAACACACGGTGTATTTCAAAACGTTTTGCAATTAGATGGCGAGCGTATTGTTAGCGGTGTTTCTACCATTGGGTATATCCACCGTGCTTTCGAAAAGATTGCCGAACACCGTCCATTTTACCAAATTACACCCTTAACCGATCGTTTAAATTATTGTTCATCGCCTATTAACAATATGGGTTGGCACATGACGGTTGAGAAATTATTGAATATCCAATTGCCTAAACGTGTTGATTATTTACGCGTAATTGTGATGGAGCTTTCGCGTATTGCCGATCATATTATTTGTAATACCATTATTGGACAGGATACAGGTGCTACTACGACCTTTTTATACTTGTTCCAATTCCGCGAGCATATTTACGAAATTTTTGAGGAGATATGTGGCGCACGTTTAACTACAAACATTGGCCGTATTGGCGGTTTTGAACGTGATTTTAATGATATCGCTTTCGCGAAAATCAATAAATTTTTAAAAGAATTTCCAGTAGCTCTGAAAGAGTTTGAAGCCCTTTTAAATCGTAATAGAATTTTTATCGATAGAACTGCTGGTGTAGCAGAGGTAACAAAAGAAGCTGCATTAGAATATAGCTGGACAGGGCCTTTGTTGCGTGCAACTGGTGTAGACTATGACGTTCGCGTGAGTGCACCTTATTCATCGTACCAAGATTTTGATTTCGAGGTTCCGGTAGGTACCAGTGGCGATATTTACGATCGTTATTTAGTGCGTAATGAGGAAATGTGGCAAAGTGTTCGAATTATTGAGCAAGCACTTGAAAAATTAAAATCTGAGCCTAAAGGTATTTTTCATGCCGATGTTCCAGATTTTTACCTGCCTCCAAAACAAGAGGTGTATAACAATATGGAAGCATTAATTTATCACTTTAAAATTGTGATGGGTGAAATTGATGCTCCAAAAGCAGAAGTTTATCATTCTGTAGAAGGAGGAAATGGCGAGTTAGGTTTCTATCTTATCAATGATGGTGGCCGTACACCGTACCGTTTACACTTCCGCAGACCAAGTTTTATAAATTACCAAATGTTTGCCCCAATGAGCGAAGGTATGTTATTATCGGATGCCATTATAAACATGAGTAGTATGAATATTATTGCAGGAGAATTAGATGCTTAAAGTAGAAGAACAAACACCTGTAACGTTTTCATCAGAGTTGTTAGCCAAATTTGATGAAGTTAAAAGTCGTTATCCAGAAGGAAAACAAAAATCAGCTTTGTTACCACTTTTACATTTGGTACAAGCAGAATTTCTTTGGGTACCAACTTCTGCAATGGATCAAGTTGCAGCATATTTAAACATTCAACCAATTGAGGTATATGAAGTGGCAACATTTTATACCATGTACTTTTTAAAACCGCAGGGTAAATACGCTTTAGAGGTTTGCCGTACGGGACCTTGTTGTTTAGTAGGTGCTGAGAAAATTTTATCGCACCTAGAAGATAAATTGGGTGTAAAAGAAGGTGAAGTAACGCCAGATGGATTATTCAGCTTTAGAGGAGTAGAGTGTTTAGCCGCGTGCGGTTTTGGCCCGGTATTGCAAATTAGTCCAGAATATACTTTCTACGAAAACTTAACAGAAGAAAGCGTAGATAAATTGATTGAAGATTTAAAGAACAAGTCATAGGTTAAAACTTGTAGTTGGTAATTGTTTGATTATTAACTATTAGCTATTGACTGTTGACTATTGACTGATAACAAATGAGTCGTAAATTACTACTTGAACATATAAACGTACCGGGCATCAATACACTTGAAGTCTATCGCCAAAAGGGCGGGTATCGTGCTGTAGAGAAAGCCCTTAAAACCTTAACTCCTGAAGAAATTGTGGAAGAGGTTAAGAAATCAGGCTTACGTGGTCGCGGAGGTGCGGGTTTCCCTACTGGGATGAAATGGAGCTTTTTGGCGAAGCCAGAAGGAGTTGCGCGCTATTTGGTGTGTAATGCCGATGAATCTGAGCCGGGAACATTTAAAGACCGTTATTTAATGACGCATATTCCTCATGCATTAATCGAGGGGATGATTGTATCAAGTTTTGCTTTGGGTGCAAATGTTTCATACATTTACGTTCGTGGAGAAATGATGCCTCAAATACGTATTCTGGAAAGAGCAATTGCTGAAGCAAAAGCTGCAGGATGGTTAGGGAAAAATATTTTAGGTACAGGATACGATTTAGAATTATATGTTCAGCCAGGTGGTGGCGCTTACATTTGCGGTGAAGAAACTGCTTTGTTAGAATCGCTAGAAGGTAAAAGAGGGAATCCACGTATTAAACCGCCATTCCCTGCAATTGCAGGTTTGTATGGTTGCCCAACAGTGGTAAACAACGTAGAATCAATTGCAGCTGTTGTTCCAATTATTAACGACGGTGGAGAAGAATATGCCAAAATCGGTATTGGTAGAAGTACCGGTACAAAATTAATATCTGCGTCGGGTAATTTAGTAAAACCTGGTGTGTACGAAATAGAGTTAGGTTTACCTGTAGAAGAGTTTATCTATTCTGATGAATATTGCGGAGGTATTGCAAACGGAAAGCGCTTAAAAGCGACCGTTGCAGGAGGCTCTTCAGTGCCAATTTTACCTGCTAACTTAACGCTGAAATACGCCAACGGCGAACCGCGTTTAATGAGTTACGAATCATTATCTGAAGGTGGTTTTGCTACTGGAACCATGTTAGGTTCAGGTGGTTTCATCGCTTTTGATGAAGATCAATGTATTGTTCGTAATACCTGGAATTTTTCACGTTTCTATCATCACGAAAGTTGTGGGCAATGCTCGCCATGCCGTGAAGGTACTGGATGGATGGAAAAAGTGTTGCATAAAATTGAGCACGGTCACGGTACAATGGAAGATGTAGATTTACTTTGGGACATTCAACGTAAAATTGAAGGAAATACCATTTGTCCGTTGGGAGATGCAGCAGCATGGCCAGTAGCAAGTGCAATTCGTCATTTCAGAGATGAATTTGAATGGCACATTAAAGAACCGGTTAAGAGTCAATCTCAAAATTATGGGCTTGCGAATTACGCAAAGCCGATAGAAAAAACACCGCCAGTAGCGGAAGAGAAATAAGGAGTCACAGGTTTGTGATACCAAAATTTTAAGGTCACAAATTGTGACCTTAAAAAAGAAGAAACATAGAACGTTTTCCGGAACATTTTATGTTTGAATTAACCAAGGAAGAAAATGAAGTTCTAAGGTCGCAAATTGCGACCTTAGAACAAGGAAAATACTCAAAATATCTTCCCTTCGCGTTTAGTGAACAAGGTGTTTTGCAAGTATCGAACGTTTTAAAAAGTAAGCGTTCGGTAGAGGTAAGTATTAAAATTATTGATGTGTTTGTACAACTTAGAACAATGGTTTTAAGTAACACTGAGATAAGATTAGAAGTTGAAAAGATTAAAAAGAAGGTAGAAAATCAAGATAAGAATATAGAAGTTATATTCAGGTATTTTGATGAGTTACTGGAACAAAAGGAAAAGCCACGGAAAGAAATCGGGTATAAAATCTCGAAAGAGAAATAAAATATAGATTATCATTAACAATGAGTGATAAAGTTAAAGTAACGATAGACGGGATAACGGTAGAGGTTGATAATGGAACAACTATTCTAAATGCTGCAAGGCAAATAGGAGGAGAAATTGTTCCACCGGCAATGTGCTATTATTCTAAATTACAAGGCAGTGGAGGGAAATGTCGTACCTGTATTGTAAAAGTAACGAAAGGTTCAGAAAAGGATCCGCGCCCAATGCCAAAATTGGTGGCTTCTTGCCGTACAACTGTAATGGATGGTATGGAAGTGTTGAACATTACTTCACCAGAGGTTTTAGAGGCACGTGCAGGTGTAGTAGAGATTTTATTAATCAACCACCCATTAGATTGCCCAGTGTGCGATCAAGCTGGTGAATGCGATTTACAAAATTTAGGTTACGAACACGGTTTGCAAAAAACACGCTACGATTTTGAACGTCGTACTTTTGAGCGTATTGATATCGGCGATAAAATTCAATTGCATATGAACCGTTGTATCTTATGCTACCGTTGTGTGTTTACAGCTGATCAAATCACCAATAAACGTGTTCACGGAATTTTAAATAGAGGCGATCATTCAGAAATTTCTACTTACATCACGCAAGCCATCGATAATGATTTTTCAGGAAACGTTATTGATGTTTGTCCAGTTGGAGCTTTAACCGATAAAACATTTCGTTTTAAAAACCGTGTTTGGTTTACCAAACCGGTTGATGCACACCGCAATTGCGATCATGAAAAATGCAACGGTAAAGTAACGCTTTGGTATAAAGGAGCAGATGTAATCCGCGTAACAGCACGTAAAGATCAATTTGGAGAAGTAGAAGAATTTATTTGCAATACGTGTCGTTTTGATAAAAAAGCAACCGCTGATTGGGTTATCGAGCAACCTACTAAGATTGAAGATACTTCGGTAATTGCTTCAAACCATTACGAAACGTTAATGCCATTACCGGTAATTAAACCAAATCCGGAATTGAAGGCTGCTAATGAAGTTGAATTAAATAAAACAGTTAAATACTAATGGATAGCGTTTTTGTTATAGAGAAGTTTATTCTTGTTGCGGTAATTTTCGGCATAAGCTTACTAGTTGCTATGTATTCTACTTACGCTGAGCGTAAAGTAGCCGCTTATTTACAAGATCGTTTAGGGCCAGACAGAGCTGGTCCCTTTGGTATTTTGCAGCCTTTAGCCGATGGGGTTAAGATGTTTATGAAAGAGGAAATTATTCCTGCTTCATCAAACAAATGGTTGTTTATGGTAGGGCCAGGTTTAGCGATGTTAACGGCTTGTATTACCAGTGCAGTGATTCCTTGGGGAAGCCCAGTGCAAATTGGAGATAGAGTAGTTCAAATGCAAATTACCGATATTAACGTTGGTGTATTGTATATTTTCGGAGTGGTTTCATTAGGGGTTTACGGTGTGATGATTGGTGGATGGGCTTCGAATAATAAATATTCGTTGTTAAGTGCTATCCGTGCGGCATCGCAAAATATCAGCTATGAAATTGCAATGGGTTTATCAATTATCGCCTTGCTATTAATGACTAATACGCTCAGCGTAAAGGAAATTGTGGAACAACAACATGGCTTTAACTGGAACGTATGGTATCAACCACTTGGTTTTATAATTTTTATGGTTTGTTCATTTGCAGAAACAAACCGTGCTCCTTTCGATTTGCCAGAGTGTGAAACCGAGTTAATAGGTGGTTATCATACCGAATATTCATCAATGAAATTAGGTTTTTACCTTTTTGCTGAATACATCAACATGTTTGTATCATCAGCTGTGATGGCTACTTTATACTTTGGGGGATACAATTACCCAGGTATGGACTACATTGCTGCACATTTAGGCCCAACTTGGGCACCACTTTTTGGTACAGCTATTTTATTTGGTAAAATTTGTTTTTTCATCTTCTTTTTCATGTGGGTACGTTGGACCATCCCGCGTTTCCGTTACGATCAATTGATGAATTTAGGTTGGAAAGCTTTAATTCCTTTAGCTATTGCCAACATATTAATTACAGGTGGAGTTATTGGATATTTAGAAGGATTTTTTTAAGGGATTATGGAATCATTAAGTAATAAGAAAAAAGTACTCGAGCAGAAGCCATTAAACTTAATGGAGCGTATGTACCTTCCTGCAATCGTTAAAGGAATGGGTATTACAATCAGTCACTTATTTAAAAAAGAGGCTACCATTCGCTATCCTGAAGTTGAGCGTGAGTTTTCGACAAACTTTAGAGGGATGCACTCGCTTAAACGCGATGAGGAAGGACGCGAGCGTTGTACTGCATGTGGCTTATGTGCATTATCATGCCCGGCCGAAGCAATTACCATGATTGCTGCAGAGCGTAAGCCTGAAGAAAAAGCACTATATCGTGAGGAAAAATATGCTGCTACATATGAAATTAATATGTTGCGTTGTATTTTTTGTGGATTGTGTGAGGAAGCTTGCCCTAAAGAGGCTATTTATTTAGATGGACCTATTGTTCCGGCAGATTATTTACGTAAAGATTTTATTTACGGAAAAGATAAACTGGTGGAGGCTCCATTAGAGATGAAAAAGTAACAATAAGTGCGTTATTGCGAGGAATGAAGCAATCCTAAAGCAATAACTATAAAAATAAGATTGCTTCGTGTTCCGATACATCGGAGAGCATAAATAAACAAATTAATGAGTACACAAGTATTCTATTTCGTAGCTACATTAAGTGTCGTGTTTTCGCTGATGGTGATTTTTGCAAAAAATCCCATTCATAGCGTCTTGTACTTAATTCTGACCTTTTTTACCTTCACAGTTCATTATGTGTTGTTGAACGCCCAATTTTTGGCTGTTGTAAACTTTATTGTTTACATGGGAGCAATTATGGTTTTATTTCTATTTGTGTTGATGCTACTCAACCTAAACAAAGAAACGGAACCAGCAAAATCGCCACTGCTTAAAGTTGTGGGTGTTATTGCAGGAGGTTGTTTAGCGGTAACTTTAATAGGATCGCTTAAATCTGCAAGCATAACCAGCCCTTTGATTTTAAAAGATCCAGGATTAGGATTGGTAGAAAATTTAGGTAAAGAGCTCTTTGGGCCATTTTTATTACCATTCGAATTATCATCTCTATTGTTGCTATCAGCAATGGTTGGGGCAGTTTTATTATCTAAAAGAGATGAGGTAGAAGCATAATGGAAAATTTAACTACACAAATGCAAGGCGTTCCACTAAACCATTACATCTGGTTATGTGCAATTATTTTTACTATTGGGGTTATTGGAGTATTAACGCGTAGAAACGCAATCGTAATTTTTATGTCCGTAGAGTTGATGTTGAATGCCGTAAACTTGCTTTTAACGGCTTTCTCGGTTCATAGTAACGACCCATCCGGACAAGTTTTCGTATTCTTCATTATGGCACTAGCAGCAGCTGAAGTAGCCATAGGGTTAAGTATTATTGTAATGGTTTACAGAAATACGAAATCGATAGATATTAATGTTTTAAATCGCCTTAAGTGGTAAATATATAGTAAGAATGACAATAGAACAATTGATTTGGTTGGTTCCGTTACTTCCTTTTTTAGGGTTTTTAATTAACGGGCTGGGCAGAAATTCATTATCAAAAAGTCTGGTTGGTATAATTGGTAGCGGAGTTATCTTAGCTTCATTTATTATCAGTCTTTTTATCTTTTTTCAATTATCCGGCGATTCACAAAAAGCTCACGAAGTATTTTTATTTGATTGGATTAGCGCAGGTAAGTTGCATATTCCTTTTTCTTTCTTGGTTGATCCATTAAGTTCAATCATGCTTTTAATTATCACAGGGATTGGATTTTTGATTCACGTATATTCTACGAGCTACATGCATGATGATGCAGGTTTCGGTAAGTTTTTTAGCTACTTAAACCTCTTCGTATTCTTCATGTTGTTATTGGTTTTAGGATCAAATTACATCGTTATGTTCATCGGTTGGGAGGGTGTTGGTTTATGCTCATACCTTTTAATCGGTTTTTGGTATACCAATAGCGCCTATGCATCAGCAGCAAAGAAAGCGTTTGTGATGAACCGCATTGGCGATTTAGGCTTTTTACTGGGGGTGTTTTTGCTTTTTAACTTTTTCGGAAGTGTTGAGTTTTCGACGATTTTCCCGAAAGCATTCACCATGATGCCAGGTAACAATACCATCGCGCTAATCACGTTATTGCTGTTTATTGGTGCTTGCGGTAAATCTGCACAACTACCTTTGTTTACGTGGTTACCTGATGCGATGGCCGGTCCTACACCTGTATCTGCGTTAATTCACGCGGCAACCATGGTTACAGCAGGTATATACATGATTGCACGTTCAAGCATCTTGTTCGATTTGGCTCCGTTTACTCAAAATATTATAGCCATTATTGGAGCTGCTACAGCATTAATTGCAGCATTAATAGCTTTAACACAAACCGATATTAAAAAGGTTTTGGCCTATTCAACAGTATCGCAATTAGGGTATATGTTTTTAGGGTTAGGTGTTGGCGCTTATACCGGTTCATTTTTCCATGTATTGACGCACGCATTCTTCAAAGCATTGTTGTTTTTAGGAGCAGGTTCGGTTATTCACGCCATGCACCACGAGCAAGATATGCGTCACATGGGTGGCTTGCGCAAGAAATTGCCAGTAACGTTTTTAACGATGATGATTGGTACCATAGTCATTGCTGGTTTACCGCCATTTTCAGGTTTCTTCTCGAAAGATGAAATTTTAGCCTACGCATATAATAACGACAGTACCCATATTTTATGGTTAGTGGGGTGGTTTACCGCTTTCTTAACCTCGTTCTATATGTTCAGAATGATGTATCTAACCTTCTTTGGAAAATACAGAGGTACGCATCATGAAGAAAGCCATGTACATGAATCACCAAAGGCCATGACATTTCCATTAATCATTTTAGCTGCTTTAGCTGCAGTAGGTGGTTTAATTAATTTGCCTAAGATTTTTGGAGGAAACGAATGGTTGGCTCATTGGTTAACGCCAGTAGTAGCACAACACGAGCTAGATATTCACCACGAAACAGAATTTGTATTAATGGGCTTATCGGTGTTGGCAGCCTTAGGGGCCATGTTATATGCCCGTAAGAAATACGTTAGCGGTGGCCATGTTCCGGTTGCAGATGAAACACCACGTCCAGTATTGGCCAAAGTATCATATAACAAATTTTATTTAGACGAAATTTATGAGTTTTTGATTACCAAACCATTGGATGCTTTGTCAAGACTCTTTTATCGTATTTTAGATACTAAGGTAATTGATGGTATCATTAATGGATTGGGTTGGAGTACAAGCGAGGCAAGCAAAGGCATTCGTTTAATGCAAAGCGGAAATGTAGGTTTCTATATTTTTATGATGGTATTTGGAATCATCGCGTTGCTGTTATATACATTTTTATACATCTAAAAAGGGTTCAAAATTAACAAATGGAACAACTTTTATTACTTATATTTTTACCACTTGTTGGGGCTGTAATTTCAGCGTTTTCAGGTAAAACGGCCAAATTAGTATCTACAATATTCGCTTTAGCGTCATTGGGTTTAACGTTGGTAATGGCATGTAGTTTTGTGCCCGATGCAAGTACGCAGTTTGAGGTTAATTTCCCATGGTTAGCCAATTTAGGGGTTAACTTTCATGTTGGGATTGATGGAATTAGTATGCTAACGGTGTTGTTAACCAATCTTTTGGTACCAATTATCATTTTATCGAGCTACAACCACGACTATAAAAATCCAGCAGCTTTTTATGCCTTGATTTTGTTCATGCAAACCGGCTTGCTAGTAGTGTTTACCGCTTTAGATGCATTCTTATTTTACATCGGCTGGGAAGCGGCTTTAATTCCAATTTATTTCATCTGTGCCGTTTGGGGAGGTCAAGATAGAATACGCATCAACATGAAATTTTTCGTGTATACCATCGCTGGTTCTTTATTTATGCTAACGGGTATTATTTATCTATACTTACAAAATCCTGCACACAATTTTGACATCAAAGCATTATATGCGTTGCCATTAGATGCAAGTCAACAAGGTTGGATATTTTGGGCATTCTTCATTGCATTTGCCATTAAAATGCCTGTTTTCCCTTTTCATACTTGGCAACCAGATACCTATACAGCCGCTCCGACACAAGGAACCATGTTGCTATCAGGTATCATGTTAAAGATGGGTATTTACGGGGTAATTAAATGGTTATTACCAATTGCTCCGCTAGGTGTGCAAGAATGGGGTTGTTTAGCCATTGTTTTATCTATTATTGGAGTAGTTTATGCATCGCTAATTGCATTTACTCAAAAGGATGCAAAGCGCTTGGTGGCTTATTCATCAATAGCCCACGTGGGTTTAATCTCAGCAGGTATTTTTGCTTTAAATCAACAAGGTCTGCAAGGTGCTATGGTGCAAATGCTTAGCCATGGTATCAACGTAGTAGGATTATTCTTTGTCTTGGATATCATTTTTGATCGCCTAAAAACAAATAAAATAGATGACTTAGGCGGTATTGCAAAAAAAGCACCTCAATTAGCCATCGTGTTTCTAATCATTGTATTGGGTACCGTAGCATTACCTGGAACAAACGGTTTTGTTGGCGAGTTCTTGTTATTGTTAGGTGTTTATAATTACAGCATTTGGGCTGCAGCTATTGCCGGCTTAACCATTATTTTTGGTGCGGTATACATGTTGCGGACGTATCAAAATGTGATGTTGGGCAAAACGAATACCTTAACAGAAACATTCACTGATATTCAAGGAACAGAGAAATTAGTTTTATACATCATTTGCGCATTAATCATTGTTTTAGGGGTATATCCTAAGCCAATATTGCATTTAACAGAGGCATCTGTACAACATTTATTAGAACAGGTAAATCAAAAATTAAATTAGTAACCACAACAATGAATATTATCATAACAATTAGTATAACCGCTTTTGTAGTACTTTATGCAGGTTTGTTTAAAGCTAATAAAGCATTATTGCCAATTACCGTTGTTGGTTTACTTACGGCATTAGGATTTAGCTTTTGTGCTTGGGGAAGTAATACCGTGTATTATGGTATGATGCAAACCGATAATTTCGCTTTGGCATTTTCGTCAATTTGTATTATTGGTACATTGTTAATTTTCCTATTAACACAGAATTATTTCAACGCTAAAAGCGATAACATAGCCGAATACTACACCTTAATTTTATTTGCCCTTGCGGGGATTTTGATGATGGTGTCGTATAAAAACATGGCGATGCTTTTCGTTGGTTTGGAAATCATGTCGGTAAGTTTATATATCCTTGCCGGTATTCGTAAACGCGATTTTGCCTCGAATGAAGCTTCTTTAAAATATTTTTTAATGGGTGCTTTCTCAACAGGCTTTTTGCTTTTTGGTATTACCTTAATTTACGGTGCAACGGGATCATTCGATTTAGACCACATTCAAAATTATTTAATCAGCAATACGAAAGCTATTAATCCACTGTTTTATCCAGGAGTTATTTTGATTATGATTGGAATGTGCTTTAAAGTAGGCGCCGCTCCATTCCATTTTTGGACTCCGGACGTATATGAAGGTTCTCCAACCTTGATTACCACATTCATGAGTACGGTTGTAAAAACTGCCGGTTTCGCTGCTTTCTTGAGATTATTTGCAGGTGCATTTGAACCACTTCACGATTTTTGGGTTACACCACTTATTGTTATCGTTTGCCTTACCCTGTTCATCGGAAACCTTACAGCTTTGTTTCAAAAGAACTTCAAGCGTATGTTAGCCTATTCGAGTATTTCGCACGCGGGTTATTTGTTGTTCTCTTTGGTGGTAATCAGTGCAAACTCACAGAGCAATGTGTTGGTATATGCAGCAGCTTATACGTTTGCTTCTATCATCGCCTTTGCGGTATTAATTCTTGTGAAACAAAAAACAGGTAGCGATAGCTTTGAAAGTTTTAACGGTTTGGGTAAGAAAAATCCATTAGTAGCACTTTGTTTAACTGTTGCGATGTTATCCTTAGCAGGTATTCCCTTAACAGCCGGTTTCGTTGGTAAATATTTAATGTTCTTAAACGTAATGCAAGAGTATCACATTGCATTGGTTGTATTTGCTATTTTAAATGCACTGGTTGGTTTTTACTATTATTTTAAAGTGATTGTAGCCGTTTGGTTTAAAGATGGAGCAGAAACCGAACTAAGCGCTCCGATGCAGTACAAAGTTGTTTTATTGCTTTCAGTTGTGATTACGTTAATTCTAGGCGTTTATCCAGCAATTGTTTTAAACTTGATATAAAAGTTTAATCAAAATATTTTAATAAGGAATCCCTGTAGGTTAAAGAAACCGGCAGGGATTTTTTGTTGGTTAACCTTACAAAATCATTCCTGTAACTCTCAATATAGAATATCGAAACAATAAATGATTTATGTATTCTTATAAAGTGCTTATAACTATTTAATTGTGTTTCAACTTCAGAAAGTTTTGCTAATGTTATAATGGTGCTAGTAATAGTATTGATGTTTACATAGTTACCATTAGCCTCAATATGTATAATCTCATCAATCCACAACTTCACTTGTTCTTTGCTATCTTTAACTTTAAAGAACAGGAATTGTTTTTTTTTCACCAATTCGAGTCTAAGCGTTTCAATAGTTGATTTAAATTTTGAGAGACTTATGGGTTTTGATAAAAAAGCATGAGGTTTTAGCAAATATCCATCTAATGCGTATTTTAAATGACCGCTAATTAAAATTATAAATCTGATTTTTCTTTTAACTTTGGCCGTCAATTCGAAACCAGTGAGTTCGGGCATTTCAATATCAGTAAATAGGATGTCTATTTTGCTTTCTATATTTAATAATTCGTTTAAGGCAATTCCGGGATTTGTATAACCTTTTACAAAGTGTAATTTGGGTGTATAAGTAATATACTCTTTTATTTGTTCAATAATTACGGGGTCATCATCTACAACAATGCAATTAAGTGTCATCTTCTTTTCGCTTTTAATATTTATCGAAAGGATGATTGATAAAGTAATTAAACAAATATAAGGCACTTTTTAGCTTAAATCTCTATTTTCTAAAATTTCATCCTTGAAAAATATGATTTCACCCTTGAAATAAAAAATGCGTTAGAATTTTACTGACATTCATATAAGAAGCATCTGGCCAGAAGCTTTTTAATTAATGTTGAACTTAAAATTAAAACGAAATGAAAAAATTAAAATTTGAAAATTTTGGTGTTCAAGAGTTGGATGCTATAGAAAAAGAAGCAATTAACGGAGGGAATTGGATCAAAAAGTTTGGATGGGGGTATGTTGTTACTGAATTAATTAATAATTGGGATGATATTAAAGGAGGATTTCGGGATGGCTGGAATTCTTAATTAAATATTTATTAAGCAAAAAAGATATGAACATAAAAGAATTTAATTTAGAAGAGCTTTCGGCTTATGAGTTAGAAATTATTGATGGTGGTACATTCTGGAAAGACTTGGGTTACGTCCTTGGCAGTGCTGCACGTTATGCCTACGATATTGGCAGGTCGTTAAGTCATAATTCTGCATACGGTAATGCAAATATTTATAAATAAAATAATTACGGAGCTGGAGAGTGGATAATAAACACTCTCCATTGTTCTTCGCTATGTTTAAAAAAATTGTTTCTGAAGTCACTATTAATTTTGCATGCTTTTTTGCGTCATATATCGTGTTTAACTATAAAAGAGTAGATATAGGCTTTGTAAGAGATGTTGTAAGTGGATGGAGAATATTAGCTATTTTATTTTTCTCAGTTTTTGTAATGGTTCTTGATAGGCTATTTAAGAGGAAATAGGATTGATTAACACTAACAATTATAGCGTTATTTATGCGTAAAAAGCTGAACGGACATTTGCTATAATAAATATGTGGTTCTAAAATAAAATTATCTTGCGATTTTTTTCTTATAATATGTCATTTAGTATAATACAAATTCCATCAACTAAAAATTTCACTTATTTTTGGATTGTTTTTTCAATTTATTTTGTCTTTCAATTTATTACTGCTATCATAGCAAACTATTTTGATGCGCAGCTAACCTCTACTAATTTTCATTTTAGCAGTTTAAAAGAAGAGTTCGTTATTGTGGTTATCGTTGCTCCAATTATAGAAACACTAATTTTTCAATACTTAATTATAGAAACACTATTAAGTGTAAAGCTAGCTCCTTTACTTTGTGTTGTTGTTTCTGCACTATTATTTGGTATTTCTCATTACTACAACTTAGCCTATATTTTGGTTACTACAGTAGTAGGGTTCATATTTGCATATTACTATATGGCTTTGCGTCACCAACATTATTTGCAAAAGATTGTTTTGGTTACTTTATTGCATGCTTTGTCTAACTTATTCGCGTTTGTTAATAATAATTTTTACGACTTTACAAATTGGTAAGAACTAAAAACGATATAGGAAATCAGAATTCTATCATGTTTTTATTGTAATATATCTATGGCAATAATATTAGATGCACAATTGTCCGACTCAACAGCTATTTTTCTTCATCAAACTCGCATTCGCTCACAAATTATTTATAGTGTAACATTAATAGCTGTGCTATTAACATTAGCATCCTTACCTTTTTTATATACATCAGTTAGCGTAAAAGGTAAAGGATTAATTCAAAGTAGTATAGAAAGAACAGAATTGTTTGCACCAGTAAATGGCAGATTGGTATCTGTTAACCTAAGGGATAACCAAAGGATAAAAAAAGGCACTACATTATTAACGATTGATGCAAGCTTGCCTAGCCAACACAAAAGCTTAATAGGTAATAAAAAGAGTCAGATAGAACAGCAATTAGCAGACTTACAAAAGCTTATTAAAGCGGTTGAACAACCAATTGATATGTCTCGACAAACTCAATATGACAATTTTGTTTTGAGTACTGGCCAATACGCTGCAAGCCTGCAACAATATACAGAGAGTTTACAAAATGCAAATAATGCGAAAATACAGGCTTTTAAAATTTATCAACGTTATAGAGTACTATACGATAAGAAAGTAGTTACACAAGCTGAGTATGAACAATACGAGTTTAACTATAATCAGGCTTTATCTGATTACGAAATGGTGAAAAAAAAATATAGTAGCCAATGGCAAACCGAGGCTAACCAATACCGAAACGAATTACGTGATTTACAAAGCCAAAGCGCAGAAATTAACGATCAGCAGAAACAATATATTTTAAAAGCTACAATAGCGGGGTCGTTACAAAATTTAACAGGTGTTCAAACGGGCACCTATGTTTACGCAAACCAAAAACTTGGAGAAATTAGTCCAGATAGTTCATTGTTAGCTTATTGTTATATAACTCCAGCTGATATCGGTTTAATAAAACAAGGGCAACGGGTACATTTTCAAATTGATGCATTTAACTATAACCAATGGGGACTGTTAAATGGCAGAGTAATAGAAGTATCGGATGATATTATTATACAGAATAATGCCCCTTATTTTAAAGTAAAATGTAAACTGGATAAAAACTATTTGCAGCTAAAAAATGGATATAAAGGGCAAATAATAAAAGGGATGACCTTTACTGCTCGGTTTACTGTAACTAAACGAAGCCTTTATCAATTGTTATACGATAATATTGATGATTGGTTAAATCCTTCTGTTGGTAATAAAGTAGGAAATTAGTTGTAAATGGCCGTAGTTCCTAACGGTTTTACTCAATATTTAATCTCAACTCTCACATTTAATGTCTATTCTAATTAAACAACGCGATATCACAGATTGCGGAGCTGCTTGCTTAGCTTCTATAGCTGCAAATTATAAACTGAAACTACCTGTTGCCAGAATTAGACAATTTGCAGGTACAGATAAAAAGGGGACAAACGTATTAGGTTTGATAGAAGCAGCAACAAAACTTGGGTTTGAAGCTAAGGGCGTCCGTGGCAAGCTGGATAGTTTAAGCAAAATACCTCTGCCAGCCATTGCCCATTTAGTAGTTAAAAAACAATTACAACATTATGTGGTAGTTTATAAGGTTACTGAAAAATACATTGAAATAATGGACCCTGGTGACGGCAAAATGCACAGAAAAACCACTGTCGAATTTGCCGAAGAATGGACTGGTGTTTTAGTTTTGCTGTTGCCCGATGAAAGTTTTACAAAGGGAAATGAAAAAGTAGCAAATAGTTTTCGTTTTTGGCAATTGATACAACCACATAAAAGTATTGTATTACAAGCACTATTTGGAGCACTGGTTTATACTATATTAGGTCTTTCTACTTCAATCTTTGTTCAAAAAATAACTGATTATGTCTTGGTTGACGGCAATCGAAATTTGCTCAATTTGATGAGCGCTATCATGATTGCCATTTTAATTTTGCAGCTGTTTATTGGTACGGTAAAAACAATCTTTACCATGCGTACTGGACAACAGATTGATGCCCGGTTAATTTTAGGTTATTACAAACACCTATTAAAATTACCACAGCATTTTTTTGATACTATGCGGGTGGGGGAAATTATTTCAAGAGTAAATGATGCCGTTAAGATTAGAACATTTATTAACGATGTTTCCATTAATTTGTTTGTAAATGTATTTATTGTTTTTCTATCTTTTGCCTTAATGTTTACCTATTATTGGAAACTGGCCTTGCTGATGTTAACTGTAATCCCATTATATTTACTTGTTTATTTTATCACAAATAAATTAAATAAAAAAATACAGCGTAAGTTGATGGAAGATTCGGCCGAATTAGAGAGTCAGTTGATAGAGAGCTTAAACGCTGTTGGAACAATTAAACGTTTTGGATTGGAAGAATTCACAAATTTAAAAACAGAAACTAGATTTATTCAACTCTTACGTACGGTCTATAAATCAGGAATAAATTCTGTAGTTTCGGGTACTTCTACTGAATTAATATCACGTTTATTAACCATTTTATTGCTTTGGATTGGAGCTGGATATGTTTTGGATAAAGAGATTACCCCTGGCGAACTGTTTTCCTTTTACGCGCTAATTGGGTATTTTACTAGCCCTGCGGCATCGCTAATTGGCGCAAATAGGGTAATACAAGATGCAGTAATTGCTGCCGATAGACTATTCGAGATTATGGATTTGGAAATTGAAAATGATGCTTCAAATGTAGAACTTAAAAGAGAGTTAACTGGAGATATTCGTTTTGAAAATGTAGCATTCAGATACGGGACGAGGGTAGTTGTGTTTGAAGATTTAAACTTAAACATAAAGGCGGGTACATTTACAGCTATTGTAGGCGAAAGTGGCTCGGGAAAATCTACTTTAATGGCTTTATTGCAAGATATTTATCCAATACAAAAAGGGAATATTTTTATAGGCAAATATTCTATTAAATATTTAAAAAATGCTTCTTTAAGGAATTTATTAAGTGTTGTGCCTCAAACCATTGATTTATTCGCGGGTAACGTTATTGATAATGTAGCAGTTGGCGATTACGACCCTGATATGCAGCGTATTGTTGATATTTGTACACAACTTGGAATAATTAAATTTATAGAGGCATTACCTGAAGGTTTTCAAACATACTTGGGTGAAAATGGTGCAACGTTATCTGGAGGCCAAAAACAACGCATTGCAATTGCACGCGCCCTTTACCGTAATCCTGAGATTTTAATATTAGACGAAGCTACTTCGTCACTTGATTCAGCATCTGAGCACCATGTACAAAGAACAATTGACTTGTTATTAGAACAACAAAAAACAATTATAGTCATTGCGCACCGCTTAACAACAGTTAAAAAAGCAGATAAAATTATTGTTTTAGACAAAGGAAAAGTAGTTGAAGAAGGCAACCACGAAGAAATGATTTTAGCCAATAGTTATTACAGTCAATTATGGAAGCAACAATTTGATGGAGTATATTAAACAGCTTTCACGATAAAATACTTCCTTGTTTAATAATTATTTGTAGTTTTACGGATAATTAAATATGCACGATTTTTGGAGTAATCTACATCAATTCATTGATCCCGAAAAACTATTGAGGGAGGGTGGCTTCTATCTTGTATTATTTGTAATCTTTGCAGAAACTGGATTATTCTTTGGTTTCTTTCTACCGGGTGATTACCTGCTTTTTTTAGCAGGCATGTTTGTAGCAACCGGAAAACTCGATGTAAACATTTGGGTTTTATTAGTTGGATTGAGTATCGCAGCAATAGCAGGAAACTTTACGGGATATTGGTTTGGAAGAAAAACAGGCCCAGTATTGTATCAACGAAAAGACAGTTTCTTTTTTAAAAAGAAATATTTAAAAGCTGCAGAAGAATATTATAACAAGCAAGGTGCATTTGCCTTAATTATGGGAAGATTTGTACCGATTGTGCGAACTTTTGCACCGATTTTTGCAGGGGTTGTAGGATTAAACTTTAAAAAGTTTGCTTTTTATAACGTTTCTGGCGCATTACTTTGGATTTCATCCTTAACTTTGTTGGGATATTTTCTTGGTATACGCTTTGAGAAGGAAATAAACGATTATTTATTATATATTATTATTGGGTTTATCCTAGTTACAACTATTCCTTTATTATTTACCTTTGTAAAAAGTAAGGTCACGAAAGTTAAAGATTGAGATAAACGGATTTAAATTAAAAATGGAAAAAAAAGATCATCACGCATGGCATAGTGTTTCTCCTGGTGAAAACTTACCTGAAACTGTAAATGCAATAATTGAAATACCTAAGGGATCAAAAGCAAAGTACGAAATAGATAAAGAATCTGGTTTAATTAAATTAGACAGAGTGCTATTTTCGTCGGTAATGTATCCTGCTAATTATGGCTTTATTCCACAAACTTATTGTGATGACAAAGATCCATTGGATATCTTAGTGTTATGTTCAGTTGACGTATATCCCATGACTGTAATTGAAGCAAAGGTGGTGGGTGTAATGCACATGGTTGATAATGGTGAGCAAGACGATAAAATTATCGCGGTAGCTAAAAACGATATGTCGGTTAATTATATCAACGATTTAGATGAATTGCCTCCGCATACCACAAAAGAAATTGTTCGTTTCTTTCAAGATTATAAAGCTTTGGAAGGTAAAAACGTTACCATCGAACATTTGTTAGGTGTACGTTATGCACACAAAGTAATTGCCGAAAGTATAGAACTTTATAATAAAACATTTAGAGAAGACGCTTAATGATTCCTCCCACGATTGACCCTTTTATACACTCATTGTCTAGTATACAACTACCAATTTCAAAAATAGGAATTATACTAGCGCAGCAGCCGGATGGAGAATCAGTGGGATGGCGCCTGTTTCTTGCTTTGTTCTTAGTTCTCTTGAACGGATTTTTCGTGGCAGCAGAGTTTGCCATTGTTAAAGTTCGTGCTTCACAAATAGAGATTAAGGCCAAAAGTGGAAGCCGCGTTGGCAAAATGGCCAAAAGCATTATTCACAATCTCGACGGATACCTAGCTGCCACGCAGTTAGGTATTACTTTAGCTTCATTAGGCTTGGGTTGGGTTGGAGAAGATGTCATGCATACACTTTTCCAAAATCTTTTTATAAGCCTTGATTTACATCTAAGTGATGCTGTAATTCATTCTGCCTCAACCGTAGTAGCTTTCTCCATTATTACCATTATGCACATCGTTTTTGGTGAATTGGCTCCAAAATCTTTTGCTATTCAACGCCCAGTGGCAACAACCCTGTTTGTTTCGCTTCCACTGCAAGTGTTTTACGTCGTATTTAAGCCATTTATCTGGACCTTAAACAGCCTGGCATCGGTAATTTTAAAGCCTTTTGGCATTGATACAAGTGGTGGCCATGAGTCTTTGCATAGTACAGAAGAACTACAATACCTACTCGACCAAGGAAAAGAAAGTGGCGCTCTTGATACCAATGAACACGAATTAATTAAGAATGTGTTCGATTTTAATGAGCGTGTTGTAAAAAATATCATGGTTCCCCGCACCAAAATATCAGGTGTGGAACTAGCAACAAGCAATGACGAAGTTATTGAGAAAATTATTAAAGAAGGATATTCTCGATTACCAGTGTACGACGAAATAATGGACAAAATTGTCGGCATTATTCACGCAAAGGATATATTACCATTGGTAGCTGCTGGAAATAAAACCTGGACCTTAAACGATATTATTCGTAAACCTTACTTTGTTACAGAGACTAAGAAAATTAAAGATTTAATGAGCGAACTTCAAAGTAAGCGCATTCAAATCTCAATTGTTTTAGATGAATTTGGTGGCACTGCTGGTATGGTAACGCTTGAAGATATTGTAGAAGAACTTGTTGGAGAAATCCAAGACGAGTACGACGAGGAAAAACCATTGGTAGAAAAGGTGTCGGATGCAGAATTTATTGTAAATGCATCGGCAACAGTTTACGACGTAAATGAGTTTCTTCCGCACGATTTGCCTGAGGATGAAGATTTTGATACCATCGGCGGACTTGTTTCGCACGTATTTGAGCGAATCCCAGAGGTTGGCGAAACAACTGATGCCTACGGATACCTTTTCACCATTTTGAAGAAAACAGAACAAAATATCGAAACAATCAAATTAGAATTGGTAATTAGTAAAGGTGAAATGGTTGATAATCACTAAATTCAACTATGCATATTTTTTATACCCCTGATATAAACCAAACGCAAGCGATTTATACGCTCAATGAAGAGGAGAGTAAACATTGTGTGCGTGTTTTACGGTTAGCAGCGGGTGCGATTATCTATCTGGTAGATGGTGTAGGAGGATTTTATACCGCCGAAATTACTTCCGACAATCCAAAGAAAGTAGGTTTGAGAATTTTAACCGTCCAACCGGAATATCATAAACGCAATCATTACTTGCACATTGCAGTAGCGCCCACGAAGAATATCGACCGTTTAGAATGGTTCCTAGAAAAGGCTACCGAACTTGGAATTGACGAAATAACGCCGATTATCACCGACCGCTCGGAACGTAAGGTGGTAAAAGAAGATCGCTTAAACAAAGTAATAATTTCGGCCGTTAAACAATCGCTAAAAGCCTATCATCCTAAATTAAATGATGCAATCTCTTATGATGCCTTCTTAAAGCAAGATTTTAAAGGCGATAAATTGATAGCCCATTGCATCGACAATGAGAACAAGCAATACATCTCCAATCTTGTTCAACCACATGGTAAATATTTAATCTTAATTGGCCCTGAAGGTGATTTTAGTCCCGAAGAAGTAAACAAAGCTTTGAACAACGACTATAAACCACTAACTTTAGGAGACAACAGATTGCGGACCGAAACGGCCGCTTTAGCTGTTTGCTTTGAGATTAATTATCTTAACCGATGAAAAAAGTAAAACCTAACTATTCAAGATCATTCGTTTTTACTCCTATAAAAAAGCTGTTCATTTGCTTTAGTATTGCATTTACCGCTATCGTACTTTTTTCTTCTTTTAGCGTTCCTACTTACCGTATGGCGAAATTGAAATACGCAGGAGGAGGTGATTGGTATGCAGATAGAACCGCTTTACCAAATTTAATTGCTTTCTGTAACGCAAATTTAAAAACCAATTTTTACGCAGAGGAAAGTATCGTGGATGTGGGAAGTAAGGAGCTGTTTAATTACCCCTTTATATACATGACTGGACATGGAAATGTGGTGTTCAGCGATCAAGAAGCGAAGAATTTAAGGACTTATTTACTCGGTGGTGGGTTTCTGCACATTGATGATAATTACGGATTGGATAAATTTATTCGCCCGCAAATGAAGAAGGTATTCCCGGAATTGAACTTTGTAGAATTGCCAGCTAATCATGCTATATACAATCAGAAATTCAAATTCCCGAATGGTTTACCCAAAATTCATGAGCATGACAATAAACGGCCGCAAGGTTTTGCATTAATCTATAAAGGGCGTGTGGTGTGTTATTACACCTTTGAGTGCGATTTAGGGAATGGCTGGGAAGATTTTGGTACCTATCCTGAGGACACACAAGAAACGCGCAATAAAGCGCTTAAAATGGGCGCAAATTTGGTTCAGTATGCATTAACACGATAACTAATTATGTACAAGGTTAAGGTAAATGAGGATCGTGTATTCGACATCGAACAAAATAATATGGGTTTGTTGGTAAATGGAAAATCAACCGATATAGATTTGCAGCATATTTCGCCGGGAATTTCGCATGTTTTATATCAAAATAAATCTTTCAATATAGAGGTTGTAGAACTGGATAAAAAAGCTAAAACCTGTCGCATTAAAATAAATGAAAATACCTATTCTCTAACAGCAGAAGATACCTTTGATCAACTTTTAAAGCAAATGGGGATGGACACTTTAGGTGGAGCAAAAGCTAGCAATGTGCATGCTCCCATGCCTGGATTGGTATTAAAGGTATTGGTGCATGAGGGGGCGGAAGTAAAAAAAGGCGATAATCTTTTGATATTGGAAGCGATGAAAATGGAGAATATCTTAAAATCTGCTGCTGATGGACAGGTTAAAAGAATTCTAATTGCGCAGGGCGATAAAGTAGAAAAGAATCAAATTCTAATCGAGTTAGTTTAAGTTATCAATAGCAAAAAAAAAGCTGTCTCGGTAATTTGAGACAGCTTTTTTTACTTTTAAGAAGGGGAGCATTATTTGCTCTTACCTACTTTATATGGTTTTGGTCCTGAGGCTTTGAATTGACGTGATTTTCCTGGGTTAATTTCAGGGGCACCTAACATTGTCATAGCGCAACGGAAACCAACTTCAGCAGAAGCATCGTCTTGTTGCAAGAAACGACGGGTTGCCGGATTTAACCAGTATGCCATATCGTTCCAAGAACCACCTTTGTAAACACGCGATTTATCATTTACCAAGGTTACGCCTTCTTCGTTTAAGATTTTGTTTTGTCTGTCACGGTAACCTCTTTCATCGGCAACGTAATTGGTGACAGGAACTGAAGGATCTGTTGACTTAGCAATTGAATCTGCTTTTTTAGCCAAAGCTTGTTTCTCTTTCCAAGTTAATTTTTTGCCTGAATAAGCGTTTTCTTTAACAGGTCTGCCATATTTGTCTAATACAATTTTGCCACTTTGTGCATCGGCCAATTGTTTGTTTTCGAATGTGTTACCACGGAAAGGGTTGAAAGCATCCGCATCCGTAAAGGTAGCAGTACGATACACGTCATTAACCCATTCGTTTACGTTACCAGCCATGTTATACAAACCGAAATCGTTTGGCAAATATTGGTATACCGGAACGGTTAAATCTCCCTTATCGTTAAGAGAACCGCCAACCCCCATGTAATCTCCAGGAGCTCTTTTAAAGTTGGCTTGAATTAAACCTCTGGTTTTTTTGCTGGCAGATGAAACACCTAAACCATTCCAAGGGTAAATTTTATTTTGATTGGTGTTTTCATACTCCGTGTTTCCAATTAAACCTAAAGCAGCATATTCCCACTCAGCTTCTGTTGGTAAACGATACGGTTGCATTACTACGCCATCTTCAAGCGTTGCGGTACGTTTAGGTTGTGCATTTCCTTTTGCTGCAGGAGCCGCTGCCGCATTTTTGCTATTAAAATCGTTAAATGCATTTTTACCTTTATCATCGTACTGACCATTTAAATAAGCATCGGTGTTGAAGGGCTTATCTGGTTTTGCAGATGCCGTAGCTGCTGCATTTCCTTTTGTGTTGTTACCACCAGCTAATGTTTTATAATCGGTCATAATGCCTTTTTCACGCAAAATGAACTCATTGGCTCTATCTGTTCTCCATTGGCAATAACGGGTTGCTTGTTCCCAAGAAACACCTACAACCGGATAATCGCGATAGGCCGGATGTCTTAAATAGTTATCTACATAAGGCTCGTTATACGATAGTGCTCTACGCCAAACCAACGTATCAGGAAGTTCGTTATAATAATATTCACGGTCTTCAGGATAGTTATATCTGATCCAATGTAAATATTCTAACCAATCTGTGTTGGATACTTCTGTTTCATCCATGTAAAAAGAAGGAACCGTAACCTGTCTTTTATAGTTGTAAATGTTGGGTTCAACACCTGCAACCTCAATAGCGCTACCTCCAATAACCAATACTCCACCCTCAATAGGAATTAATCCTGGGCCCGGAGCCCGTTTGTACTTCGTAGCTACAGCAAAACCACCAGGGGTTTTACTCTTCTTATCTGCATAAGGTAAACCCGTTTTACTTGAGCTGTTACCACCTTTCGAACTACAGCTAGAAAGAAGGCCCACAATTGATAAACAAGCAAAAGAATAGCGTAATATTTTTTTCATATATTTTTACAAGAGGAATAACCCAAAGGCTATTCAAAGGATAAAATTAGATAAATTTTATGGAAGAAATAAACTTCACAACAACAAAAGAAAGCGTAAAAAACAGTAAATGCGTATTATTATCTAGCGTAAGCCGTACAGTTAATTTGTTTGTTGTTTTTTGGTTATATTTCGTTGGTGTTATAAATGTTTGAATGTTAGTGTTTAAGATCGATTTGTTAATTAAGCTTTCAACTATTAACGCCAAAAAAATGAAGAAATTGTCATGCTTCGCGTTTATGCATAATTTAATTTTATTTCAGGCGTTATCCAACGTATAAAAATGGGATTAGGTTAAAGATATTTTTACCCTTCGTGATGAAAATTGTAAGTTTAATAAGTGGTTTTTTTTACCTTTTGTGATGATTTTAAAAATTTAATTCAGATTTTGCAGTGTGTAAAGTTAAATGTAAATTTTACATCGTCTATAACTAATTAAAAAAGATGAATTTCAGGTATTTTAGTAGAGTTGCTTTCTTGGTTCTGGCTTTGGTGACGGTGTTTGATAAATCAAATGCTCAGGTATCGGCAGCGCAAACTAATGGAAGTGAATCCAATAATATTGTTACTGCAGTACCTTTTTTACTCATCACTCCTGATGCCCGTACCGGAGCCATGGGTGATGCTGGGGTAGCAGTAGCCGGTGATGTTAATTCGGCCAGCAATAACCCTGCAAAATTCGCTTTTCTTGAAAAACCATACGGTTTTTCGGTTTCTTATAGCCCTTGGTTGAAAAGTTTAGTGCCCGATGTAAATTTGGCTTACTTGGGAAGTTTTTATAAGCTTGATTCACGAAATACCATTGGATTATCCTTGCGTTATTTTTCTTTAGGCTCCATTCAGTTGACGGATATTAATCGGCAAGACTTAGGAACAGCCAATCCAAATGAGTTAGCGGTTGATTTTACCTATGCCCGCTCATTTGGGAAAGAATTCTCTTTAGGCTCGTCTTTACGTTATATCTATTCAAATTTAACTTCAGGCCAATTTGCCGCTAATGGTGCTGCACGGCCAGGAAATGCTATTGCAGTAGATATAGCAGGATTGTACAAAACCAATGGCCATTTATTTGGAAAACAAGCACTATTTTCTGCAGGAGCAAATATTTCAAATATTGGAACCAAAATTAGTTATTCTTCTGATGGAGCCGATTATTTTCTGCCTACCAATTTAAAACTAGGGGGCTCAACCTCTATTTCTATAGATGAGTTGAGTATGTTTACCATTGCGCTGGATTTCAATAAGCTGCTAGTTCCAACCCAACCTATTTACGATTCCAATAATACTATTATAGCGGGAAAAGACCCAAATAGAACCATTCCAGGCGCTATTTTTGGCTCATTTAGTGACGCCCCCGGGGGCTTTAACGAAGAAATTAAAGAAGTGGGTATCTCAACAGGCATGGAGTATTGGTACAATCAACAATTTGCGTTACGAGCCGGATATAATTATCAAAACCCAATGAAAGGTGATAGTCGCTATTTTACATTAGGAGCAGGACTCAAGTACAACGTTTTCAATATTGATTTCGCATATTTAATAGCTAATTCACAAACAAGTCCTTTGGCAAATACCTTACGTTTTAGTCTTTTGTTTAACTTTGGCGATAAGAAAGTAATTAATTAATACTTCGGAGCATGAAATTTTCATGTCCGATTGCTTAAGCCCATAAGATAATTCATGAAAATTAGAGTAGGTTTTGGATTTGATGTTCATCAATTGAAAGATCAGCATCCTTTTGTAGTTGGTGGTGTTACTTTAGAACACCATAAGGGGGCCTTTGGGCATTCGGATGCCGATGTATTGTTGCACGCCATTTGCGATGCGCTTTTGGGAGCGGCAAATCTTCGCGACATTGGTTTCCATTTTAAAAATACCGATGATCGATGGAAGGGGATAAGTAGTCTTATTTTACTACAAGAAACCGTTAAGTTATTGGCTGAAAAAGGATGGAATGTAGGCAATATCGATGCCATGTTGTGCTTAGAGGCACCTAAAATAAATCCGCATATTCCGGCCATGCAAGAAAACATCGCCAAAGCAATTGGTATTTCTACAGAGGATATTTCTATTAAAGCCACAACCAACGAGCAAATGGGCTTTGTTGGACGCGAGGAAGGTGTTGTTGCGTATGCAGTTTGTCTTATCGAAAAGTAACATCAACTCGATAAAACTGTTCCCTTATTTTTAATGGCTAAGCGAACAGTTTGTTATGTTGACGGATTTAGAAAAGGGAAATTATTCCTCTAAATATCCGAATTTTCCTTGGTTATAATCGGCAATGGCCTGATGAATTTCCTCTTCGGTGTTCATTAAAAAAGGACCATATGCTACAAGAGGCTCATCAATAGGTTCGCCACTTACGGACCAAAACTACGGTGTTTTCTATAGCCTCCACGGTAATTTCATCTTTTGGAGTACCAAAATAAACAAAGTCATCCGCCGCTGCGATTTCCGAATTGTTAATCTTTATGGAGCCCTCTATTACCATGAACCCCGTGTTATAATTACTTGGGAAGTTAAAGTTTGCCTTTGCCCCGCTATTTAAGCGGGCATTGTATACTTCTATTGGACTAAAAGTACTCGCACTTCCTGCTATGCCTTGATAATGACCCGCAATGATTTCTATTTTACCGCCATTTTCTGGAAGTAAAAAATGTGCCATTTCGCTTTGTTTGATTGCCTGATATTTTGGCGCATTCATTTTATTTTTCGCAGGAAGATTTACCCACAGTTGAACCATCTGAAAAGGTCCTCCCTGTAGACTATAATTTTCCTCGTGATACTCTTTATGTAGAATGCCACTTCCGGCAGTCATCCACTGTACGTCGCCAGGATAAATGACGCCACTGTTCCCTGCACTATCGTGATGGGCTACTGCTCCTTGATACGCAATGGTAACGGTCTCGAATCCACGGTGTGGATGTACGCCCACACCTCTCGGCTCTTTTCTTGCCGAAAATTCAATTTTTGAACCATAATCTAGTAGGAAAAATGGGCTCATGTTTATTTCATGCCCGCTAGGGAAGAAATTGTGAACACGAAAACCATCGCCTACCATATGAGGTGCAGGTGCTTTTAACACCTGCAATTTTTTTGTTGCTGTTTCCATTTGAATGAGATGGAAATTAAAAGATGTATGTTCTATGTATGTTATGCTTGTTTAACGAATTGCAATTCGCCAACTAAACGAACTTCTTCGCTTACCATAACGCCACCAGTTTCTAAGGCTGCATTCCAAGTTAAACCAAAGTCAGTACGGTTTATTTTACCACTTAAAGTAAAACCAGCTTTTGTGTTACCCCAAGGATCGGTTGCAATACCCCCAAATTCAGCTGTTAATTTTACTTTTTTGGTTTCGCTTTTAATGGTTAAATCGCCAGAAACGATGATGTCATCGCCGTCTTTTTCAACAGATGTAGAATTGAAAACCATCTCAGGATATTTTTCAGCGTCAAAAAAGTCACCACTTTTTAAATGATTATCACGATCGTTGTTGCCGGTGTCAATCGAATTGATTTCTCCTTTGAATGAGATTTGTGCGTTCGAAAAATCATCTTCTTCGGTGGTTAATTCTGCTGAAAACGATTTTAAACTACCGGTTACTGTAGTAATCATTAAATGTTTTACTTTAAATTGTAATTCGCTGTGGGTTGGATCTAAAGTCCATTTTGTAGTTGCCATATTTTTTTGTGTTTATGTTATAATTAATAACACAAAATTACCGCATAGGTTTTATATGCAACTTGATGTATGTTAAGTAATTATGATTTTTTAAAAAAGAAGGTGTTAAACTTTAAAGTGTTTGTTTGCCAGTTCTTTACGTACCCGACTCAAAGATTCAGGTGTAATACCCAAATAGGAAGCAATCATCCATTGGGGAACACGCAAGGTAAGATTGGGGTAAAGTTTAATGAAATCTAAATACCGTTCTTCAGCAGTTGAACTTAAAAGCATGTTGATTCTTCGCTGCATAAAGCGGATAGAATTGTTTAACAAGCGGACGTGCATGGGTTGTAAACACGGAACCTGACGGGCTGCTTCTTCTAAGAAATCGTTTGGCATTATCACCGCTTCGCTTGCTTCAATGGCATCGATAAAAAAAACAGAGGCCTCATTATTCATGTTATTCCGGTCGGAAATAAGCCAGTTCTCTGGTGCAAATTGTAAAATATGTTCTTTTCCTTTTGAATCGATGGAATACGAGCGCAATAGACCCTTTCCAACAAAAAAACCATGACTAAGCTTATCGCCTTTAAATTGGATGACTTCTCCTTTTTCGAATTTCTTAACCCTTAAAACAGCAGAAATACTATCAAATTGCTCATCAGTTATATTTATTTTTTCTTTGAGGTAATTTTTAAACTGATGAATCATGTAGTAAAATAATTATTTTTTTTGCTGAATGTTTGAAAAATCTGCGCTGCATTTGCAATTGCCACCGCAACCGTCTTTTTTTACTTGAAGCGATCGATATGCTAAACGCCCGACATAAAATAAAGCCGCTAAGAAAAATATAAAGACAAATATTGCTTGTATGTTCACAAAACAAATATAAGCGCTTAAAGGAATTTTCCATCCAGTTTAATGTAAATTATTACAAGTTGACAACATTGCAGGCGAAGGAAATATTATTTTTCCATAAAGCCAACGCTTCCCCCCACCCAGTCAAAATTGGCATTGTAGCGTACACCAATCATTTTCCCTTTACTCAGTCTAGCTAAATTGATGCATAGCTGGGGCTCGCCGTTATCGGGCCACAAGTACATCAGTCTAATTTCGGTTTTAACCAAGCCATTTGGGGCAACAATAGCGGGCTCATAGACAACTTTTTTTTGTAAAATCCAATTTTCAGGATCAGGAATAGCCTTTATATCTTGTTGTGTAACATCAATAAGTACGCCCATTCCGGCAAAAGAAAAGAGCGGCTTTAAAACGTAGTTTTCTAAATCGGAAGGAATGTTTTCTATCTCGTGTAGGAAAAATGTTTCTGGGACAAACACACTTTTTAAAAACGGCATAGTGTATTTGCTGATACGGTAAAACCAATTTGGATGTGTAATCCATTCAATTTCTAGCGCTTGGCGTGGGTCGAATGCTGTTTGGAAAATATCAGTTTTTTCGGCTATTTCATCAAAGATTAATCGATTGTAAATTCGTTTGAGCTGGATGGTCTTACCATTTTCTTCATAAAAAAGCTGCTTTCCAATTTGCTTAATCTCGTTTAGCGCTAAAATTTTGACGCCCAATAATTTTTGCGTCACGAGAAAATCAATCGCTGTTTTTTGTTCCCAAGCATCCAGATCCATAAGTGCAACTTCATGGGGCTGATGATCCCCAATAATAACTTCTTTAAGTAAGTGGATGTATTTTTCTTCATTAAATGGCTCGAAATAAAAATCAAGATTTTCATCAATCGAAAAAGACTGGCGAAATTTTTCGGCTAAGTGTTGTTGAAAGCCATACAGTGAAGGGAAGCCTTGCATTTCGATAAGCATAGGCGATAATTCACCGTTTTCATTTTTGCAAATGCCGAAATCGAAGGTTAGAAAGTGCGGATGCTGATTTTCATTGGGTACTTTCCATTCCAGAGGGATGGCGTTTTCTGTTCGTGTTTTGAAATCATCGCGTTTAATGAAGTTGATAATTTCATCGCCTGCGGCAATTAACTTTTCTTTTAATTTCTTTGGAATAAAAATTGGCGTTTCGGCTACACGAAAAGGGATTTCAGTTGTGCCAATTGGTAGGTTTTGTAAAAAAGAACGGTATTTTTCATCCGTAAATTGTGCATTGTATTTTTGACGATGGTATGGTATCATTCGGCAATTTTTAATGGTTATTCCATGCTTTATGCAAAAAATTGGGCAGTATGGTTTTTTGCGTTAATGAAATTCGTTCAGGATCATCTACACTTTTGAGCATGCCAATGTATTTTTCTTCGCCATGAAGTTCGATAATGGCTTTTTTCTTGTCCTCCTGCAGCAAGTACATTTTCATTCCAACTGGGTCGGCTTCTGGATGAAATTGCGTGCCAATAATTTCATTTGAAAAGCGAATGGCCATCATGCAGCGCTCGAGGGCTATATGTTTTCGCTCTTTTTCAATGGCTAAAAGTTGCGCCCCTTTTTTGGTAAAAGCTTCTTTATTGGGTTTAATCACTTGCCAATCGCGACTATCTACCGAGAAGAAAGGGTTGGTGATGCCATTAAAAATTTCATCGTTTGTTCCTGATTCCGTTAAGGTTATTGGGAATATTCCGAATGCATTTGATTTACGTTCTGTTACTTTTCCAAGATTAAATTTTCGACAAGCCAATTGAAAGGAATGACAAATTAAAAAAGCATATTTTTTTAGTTGTGGGCTAGAGGCGTTGTGTTTTTCGATGTCATCCAGTAGTGCGAAGAAGGAATTTTCCCATGCTTCTCCTTTGCTTTCGATAGGGCTACCGGGGCCCCCGCTAGAAATGTACGTGTCAAAAGAGAGGTCTGGGATTTCAGACTTTTGCCGCAAATCAAAAATAGAATAACTTAAAGGCACTCCACGCTGTTCAGAAAATCGGTTTAAGATTTCTTCAATCCCCCGCATTCCTTGGTTTGCTGCGCCATTATTCATATCAATTACAGCCACTTTTAACGTTCTTTTATCCATTATTCGCACCAATAAGTGTTTGTGTGGTGATGAAATCAACTACTGATTCAAAACTTCCTGTTTGTTGGAAGACCGCTAATTGTCGGTCGGCACCGGTGCCATTTTCCAGTATTTTGTGGATGTAATTTAAATCCTCGCGACAACCTAATTCATCCACTACATCGTCGATAAAATCGAGTAATTCGAGCACCAAATTGCGACAATTTACTTCCATTTCCTTCCCGAAATCAATGAGGTTTCCATCAATTCCATAGCGGGCGGCGCGCCATTTATTTTCGTTTATCAAGGCTCTGGAATAACTGATGAATTTCATGTTTTGAAGCCGCAATTTATACAGCTTTGCACAAAGCGCTTGAAAAAGTGCGGTAAAGGCCATGGTTTCATCGATGAGCATGGGACAGTCACAAATCCGAAACTCAATGGTATCAAAAAAAGGATGCACGCGAATGTCCCACCAAATTTTCTTTGCATTATCCATGCAATTGGTTTTAATTAACAGTTTCACGTAGTTGTCGTAATCCTCAATGCTATTAAAAACATCGGGTATACCTGTGCGCGGAAATTTATCGAAAACCTTGGTTCTGTACGATTTATAGCCGGTGTTCCTGCCTTCCCAAAAAGGTGAATTGGCTGAAAGTGCAAAAACATGTGGCAGAAAGTAGCGCACCTGGTTGGCAATGTGAATTGCTAGTTCGCGTGTTTGGAAACCCACGTGTACATGTAAGCCAAAAATTAAATTGGAACGCGCGGCTTCTTGTAACTCATTTACAATTTCGTTGTAGCGGGGATGTTCCGTAATGAGCTGTTTTTCCCAATGTGAGAAAGGATGGGTGCCAGCAGCGCCTATCCGTAAACCGATTTCACCAGCAAGTTGCGAAACGGTGTAGCGCAGCTGCGAAATTTCTTGCCGCGCCTGACCGGTGTTTTTACAAATGCCGGTGCCCACTTCGACCACGGCTTGATGCATTTCTGCTTTGACTTGGTCTTTTAATATTTTTTGCGCTGCTTCTACAATTTTTTGGTCGTGTGAGGTTAGCTCTCTGGTAACGGGATCAATTACCATGTATTCTTCCTCTATTCCTAAGGTAAATTCATTCATCGCTTATGGTTTTAGTAATCCCTTTTTTATTTCTTAACGATTTCTTTTTTTGGTTTTGTTGGCGTTTTTTTAGCCACTGGAAGTTTAGTTGGTGCGGTTAGTGCTTTCCCTGCCAGGACGGTTTTTAGATACATACCCCAAGTTAAGTTATCTTGTCCCGGTTTTTGTGCTTTAGCACGTTCTATTGCGTAATTGGCCGTTGTTTCTACCACCCAATCAAAGTTTTCTTGCCCAACACTATTTAAATCGGCATCTGGGGCAGGGTTACAAAAGTCGATAGCATAAGGGATTCCATCGCGAACAGCAAACTCAACGGTATTAAAATCGTAACCAAGATATTGGCACAACTTAAGGGTATAATCCTCAATGGTTTTGAGTAATTTTTCGTTTGCAGGCGCTTTGTCGGTTGTGTAGCGTAAATTGTGTGGGTTACGCGGGTCGTAGGCCATAATGCGTACATGCTTTCCGCCAATACAATAGCATCTAAAGTATTCTTCAAAAATAATTTCTTCTTGTAAAAGCATAACCAATTGTTCGGTTCCGCTGTGCTTGGCAAAAAAATCTTCTTTATCGGTTAATTTATACACATCGCGCCAGCCTCCACCATCAAAAGGTTTCATGTAAGCCGGAAAACCGACGTAATTAAAAATAGTGTCCCAATCGAAAGGCATGATTAAGTTACTAAATGATTCAGAAGTAGTTCCGGTTGGATGTTGACGAGAAGGGATTAAAGCGGTTTTAGGAACAGGAACACCAATTTGTTCGGCTAGTGCATTATTGAAAAATTTCTCGTCGGCACTCCACCAAAAGGGATTGTTAATGACTGCAGTTCCGGTAATCGCGGCATTTTTTAGCGATGCGCGATAAAAAGGAACATCTTGTGAAATTCGATCGATAATAACAGCATAATCGAGTGGGGCATTTTGAAATATTTTGTCAATTTTAACCGCTTCAGCAGTAATTTCTTTCTCGGCTTTTTGATTGATACGTTCAATAACTGCGGCAGGAAACGAACGCTCCTGACCAAATAAAATCCCTATTTTTTTCATTGGTTATGTAGATTATTTAATTTATTGGCTATTGGCAGATGAAAGTTTATAATTGTGCGACATAGCTGGGGAACATTTCGCGCCAAATGGGCCAGTCGTGATCGGCATTTGGTCGGATATCCAACCAATGATCGATTCCTTTTTGGGCTAAAATTTGAGAAAGACGTTCGTTGTCAGGTTTACACATGTCGCGATCGGTGGTTCCTAAAACAATTTTTAAGTAGTGCAACTCCGGATTACTGTTGTTTGGAACGTAATCGACAGGGTTGTTAAAATAAACGTCATCGTTGTAAAAACCGTCAAGTTGCCCTGTAATGTCGAAGGCGCCGCTCATGCTAAATAAGTGACTGACTAGCCAAGGATGTCGGAAGGCAAAATTTGCGGCATGATATCCTCCAAAACTACATCCGGCGGTAATAATTTTTTGGTGTCCGGTTTCGTTTCGAGCCAAAGGAGCCACTTCTTCCAACAAATATTTGTCGTACCAAATGTGGTTTTTTACGCGTGCTGATGGGTGTATGCCTTTGTTGTACCAGCTTAATTGATCTACACCGTCTGGACAATATACCTTAACTTTTCCTTCGCTAATAAATCCTTCAATAGAATCTATTAATTTGAAATCTTTGTTTTCGAAATATCGACCCATGCTGGTTGGGAACAGCAGAATAGGGATACCGCTGTGACCAAAAGTGAGCATATCAATTTCGCCGCTTAAATTCGGGCTATACCATTTTTTATGTTCTTCCTTTATCATACCGCGTTATTTTATAGGTTTAAGATAGTGATTTAATTTAAGATAAAGAATATCTATAAGTTAAATTTAACCTCGTCGAGATGAAGAATATACGCTATTTCTTGGAATGAAACCGCGTGAAATTGGGGCTGTTTGAAGCATAGTTTAGGCATTAATTGTACCTTTGTTAAATAAAGTCGGGTTTGTGCTTGCTTTAGCGCAATGCCTATAGCGGTAGATATGTATACAGAGGATTCGAAGGTAAGGTTTAAAGTTTGTGGATTTAGTGTTTTCTCGTCATTTTTAAAACGAGCGGTAGTAGTTGATTTTTATGTTCCGGAGGATATAGATGGTAATGAAAAGTTTGAACTTCTACTCCTAAACGATGGACAAGATGTAGCAAAGATGGCTTTTTCTCAACTTTTAGAAACACTTCATCTTAAAAAACAATATAGCCGTTTGGTAGTGGTAGCCATTCATGCATCGGATAATAGATTAATGGAATACGGTGTTGCGCGTCAAGCTGATTTTAAAGGTCGTGGAGCGCTCGCACAGACCTATGCTGATTTTGTTGTTCAAGAGTTGTTACCTTTCATTAATGAAAAAATTGAACGACCATTTTTCGGTAAAAAAATTTTTGCTGGGTTTTCTTTAGGAGGAGTATCTGCCTTTGATATTGCTTGGAATCATCCCCAGGTATTTGATGCAATAGGGGTTTTTTCGGGAGCTTTTTGGTGGCGGAAAAAGGATTTAATGAATGGATACACCGATGCTGATCGTATTTTACATGCCCTAATAAACGAAACCAATACCAAAGTAGATATGAAGTTTTGGTTAATGACCGGAACCGAAGATGAGAAAGCAGATCGAAATAACAATCGAATTATTGACTCTATTGACGACACCATTGATGTTATTAAAGCATTGGTAGCAAAGGGATATAAACGAAATGAACAGGTTACGTATTTTGAAAAAGTGGGTGGCAAACATAATGTAGCTACCTGGGAATCGGTAATGCCTGCTTTTTTAAATTGGGCTTTTGGCGAAGAATAATTTTACATAAAAATCATTCGACATAAGAATAAAAATAGCTTTTTTCTTGCTTGCCTCTTGCCAGCAGGCCAATTTACTTTTGAAGGCCAAAAGTAGCCAAAAGCCTTTGTCAATCTAGCTAGGCCGCTATGCGCACAAGGCTCCCTTTGCTCAAAACAAAAACTTAGAAAGTTATTAAAAATCTTTTTCACTAAATTCCTGTCGGATAATTTGGGTTTATAGATAAACGGGCTATATTTAAGTTTTATCAGGAACATGAAAAAGTATACAGTATTATTGATTGCTACTTTTTTCGTAAGTGCTGTAGTAGCGCAAGAGAAAAAAACGAATCCGGCAGAGGAAGCAGCCAAAACAGAAATATGGGAACCGGTACCAAAACTAGTCTCACCAGGAGTACTGCCACAAGACGCACCATCGGATGCGATTATTTTATTTAATGGAAGGAATTTGGATGCTTGGCATTCGGTAAATAACCCCTCAAATCCGGCAGGTTGGACGATTGATGATGGTTTTTTTACGGTTAAAAAAGGAACTGGAAATATTGAGACGAATAAAAAATTCCTCGATTATCAACTTCATTTGGAATGGAAAATTCCAAGCAATATTCAAGGAGAAGGACAAGCGCGGGGTAATAGTGGAATTTTTTTAGCCTCAACGGGTAAAGGCGATAATGGGTATGAAATTCAAATTTTGGATGTGTACAAAAATAAAACGTATGTAAACGGGCAAACAGGAAGCGTATACAAACAAGCGATTCCATTGGCGAATGCCAATAAAAAACCAGGTGAATGGCAGTATTACGATATCATTTGGACGGCGCCTCGCTTTCATGAAGATGGAAGTTTGAAATCGCCAGCCCGCGTAACTGTTTTGCTAAACGGTGTATTGCTTCAAAATAATTTTGAATTGAAGGGAGAAACTAAATGGATTGGGGAACCTTCCTATAAAAAACATGGATCAACCTCCATTAAATTGCAAGATCATGGCGATCCCAGTGCAGCAATCAGCTTTCGGAATATTTGGGTCAGAGAACTTTAATCTTTTCATACAATGAATAAAGGACGTTTAGAAGCGTTTAGCGATGGTGTTTTTGCCATCATTATTACAATTATGGTACTGGAGATTAAGGTGCCAGAGGGGATTGATTTGGCTGCGCTTAAGCCCTTAATCCCTAAATTTTTAAGTTACGTGTTAAGCTTTATTTATGTAGGTATCTATTGGAATAACCATCATCATTTATTACATGCTGTAAAAAAGGTGAGTGGAAAGGTGCTTTGGGCCAATTTGCATTTATTATTTTGGTTATCCTTGTTCCCGGTAACGACCGGTTGGATGGGGGAACATCATTTTAGTTTGTGGCCGGTAATTGTTTATGGACTTGTTCTTTTCTTAGCCGCAACAGCCTATTACATTTTGGTATTAACCATTAAAAAAACTGATGGTGAAAACTCATTGGTGGTTAAAGCCATTGGGAATGATAAAAAGGGTATTCTTTCTGCAATAATTTATCTGCTGGGCATTTGTCTCAGTTTTGTTTCGCCTTGGATTGGCGTATTTTTTTATTCTGTTGTGGCCTGTATTTGGTTAATCCCCGATAAGCGAATCGAACATGCTATGCATCAAAATGGGTTAGAAAATCAGGAAGAAACTAAAGCGTAGCATGTAATATTTTTTCATAAGCAGTTCGATCAATCATTTCAGCTCCCATACTTAGCAAGTGATTGTTCGGGAGTTGGCAATCAATTAATTGAATATTGGTTTGGCTCAAGTAAATGAGGGCAGCTTTCGAAGCATTACTTACATGGCTAAACATACTTTCTCCACAAAAAACACCATTTATTTTAAGCCCATACAGCCCGCCAACCAACTCTTCTTTTTGCCAAACTTCTACACTGTGGGCAAATCCTTTTTGGTGTAAATGGATGTATGCTTTTTGCATTTCAGAGGTAATCCATGTGCCATCTTGATCTTTACGGGGGGTGTTTGCGCAGTTTACAATAACCTGCTCAAAAGCTTGGTTCAGCGTAATGTGAAAGGTGTTCTCCGCAAGAATTTTTTTCATGCTTTTACTAATCTTAATTTTTTCTGGATAAATAACACAACGCTCGTGAGGCGAATACCATAAAATAGGATCATTTTCACTAAACCAGGGGAAAATACCGCTTGAATAGGCAGTAAGCAAACGCTCCAGGCTTAAATCGCCACCAATGGCTAAAAGTCCATCTTCTTCGGCTAAAGCTGGGTCAGGGAAATTGTAATCATCTTCCAGTAATTGAAAAAACATGCACGAAGTTAATAAACAAAACAAAGATTAAACCCTAACGTTTTATTTATGTCATACAGTAAAAATATGAGCCATGATAGCCAAAGATAACCGAATAAAAGTTAAGCACTTATATGCTCGGGCCGGATTCGGGATTACGTATCCGGATTTAGAGGATGTAAGCAAGAAAAACTTAGATAAAGTGGTCGATTCTCTCTTTAAAGAGGCGAAAAAAGATGGCGATTTAACCATTGTTGATGGGGAAGAATCGCGACGCGAAATGATCATGCAAGCTGGCCTTTATCAAAAAAAGCAATTGACAGAGGAAGAATCTAAAATGCGTCGAGATATTATTCGTATGCAAAATGAAAAGAGCCGCGATTTAAACATTGGCTGGATTAATAAAATGATTAATACCGCATCGCCATTGCAAGAGAAAATGACGCTTTTTTGGCATGGACATTTCGCATGTCGATCCAACAATCCTTTATTTGCACAGCAATTAAACAATGTTCAGCGTGAGTATGCCTTAGGTAATTTCCGAAAATTGTTAATAGAAGTATCCAAATCGCCTGCCATGTTGCAGTATTTGAATAATCAACAAAATCGAAAAGGAAAACCGAATGAAAATTTTGCACGTGAGCTGATGGAACTTTTTACCCTAGGCCGTGGTAATTATTCAGAGAATGACATCAAAGAATCGGCACGTGCTTTCACCGGTTGGAGCTATGAAAAAGAGGGTGCGTTTGTGTTTCGTGAAAAGAATCACGATGAAGGAAGCAAAACCTTTTTCGGAAAAACAGGCAATTTCCAAGGCGAAGATATTATCGATATTATTTTAGAAAAACCTGAAACAGCCACCTTTATTTCGCGTAAGCTTTATAAGTTCTTCGTAAATGATATACCCAACGAGACGCATGTAAAAGAAATGGCCGACTACTTCTATGCAAATAAATACGATTTGACGAAACTCATGAAAATGATGTTGAAATCAGATTGGTTTTATAGCCCTGAAAACGTGGGTACAAAAATTAAATCTCCTACCGAACTTATTGTGGGGTTAAGTCGCGATTTTTATGTTACCTATAATAAACCCCAAGTTTTAATTCAATTGCAAACCAGCTTGGGTCAGTACCTCTTTAATCCACCAAATGTAGCCGGTTGGCCTGGAGGACAAAACTGGATTGATAGTTCATCGCTCATGCTGCGTATGCGCATTCCATCTTTAATTTTAAACGATGGCGAAATCGATTTTAGCGGCAAAGCCGATCCTGAAGATGAGGCCATAATTGCATTAAACAGAACCACCAAACAAAAGGCTGTAAAGTCATTTGTAGATGCAAGTGCCAATTGGCAAAAAGTAATGGGAGGCTTGCCAAAAGATTTAAAACCACTCGAGTTGGCTCAATTTCTTTTACATGCTCCATTAAATCAGAAATTAACACAAATGATTTCCGATAATAAGGGATTGCGTAGCACCGCCGTAGAAGTAACGAGCACTCCTGAATATCAACTTTGTTAAAAACAGGCCGATTGTAAAATCAACCTAAAAGAACAAGAACATGAATAGAAGAAATTTTTTAAGAAATACAGGTTTTGTGGCCGCAGGTTCATTGTTTGTACCGGCTTTTATGAAACCACTCGAGGCCATGGCATTAGATGAGCTAAGTTTGTATAAAAACTTGGTTGTAGTACAGCTTTCAGGCGGAAACGATGGTTTAAATACTGTAGTACCCCACGGAAACGATCTTTACTATCAAAAGCGAAAAAGCATTGCCATTCCGACCAATCAGGTTATTAAGTTAAACGATATGCAGGGCTTAAACCCGAACATGGCCGCATTGCAAGAAATATACGATCAAGGATGGATGACCATTATTAACGACGTAGGTTATCCCAATCCCGATCGCTCACACTTTAGGTCAATGGACATTTGGCAAAGCGGAAGCGATAGCAATCAGTTCTTATCTACTGGATGGATTGGTCGGTACCTCGATAGCAACTGCCAAACATGTAAATATCCCTATACGGCCATTGAAGTAGACGATACTTTGTCGCTCGCTATGAAAGGACAGAGCAAGAAAGGCATTGCCTTAAAAGACCCGAGTGCGCTGTATCGCAACACCAACAATCCTTTTTTCAAAGCCATGTTGCAAAACGATAAAGAGCACTTGGATGAAGATAATTTGGGCTATTTATACAAAACGATGATTGAAACATCTTCATCGGCAAATTATATTCAAAATACCTCCAAAGTATACCAATCTACCTTTGCGTACCCAACAACAGGTTTTGCTAACCAATTAAAAACTGTATCTAAGTTTATTTCGTCGGGTTTACAAACACGCGTGTATTACGTATCCTTAAGTGGTTTCGATACCCATGTAAATCAAATCACTCAACAAGGCAACTTGCTAAAACAATACAGCGAAGCCATGGCAGCATTTATTAAAGATTTAAAAACGAACAATAAATTAGACGATACCTTAGTTATCACCTTTTCAGAATTTGGCCGTCGCGTAGAGCAAAATTACAGCAATGGTACCGACCATGGAACGGCCAATAACATGTTCGTTTTTGGGGGGCGCTTAAAAAAACAAGGTATTTACAATGACTCGCCAAATTTAAGCGATTTATCTTCGGGTGATTTAAAATACCAAATCGATTTCAGGCAAGTTTACGGCACCATTCTCGATAAATGGCTCGATGTAAACAATGCCGATATTTTGAATAAAAAGTTCAATACGTTGGATTTTATTTAGTTCTGTATTTTTTCTTTAAAAGCCTGTTCAATTTTGTTGGACAGGCTTTTTTGTTTTAATGGAGCGCGCTTTAAATATTGCCACAGATGCTCAGAAATCACAGAATAATTTTTGCTTTTTACGGGTTCCTTTCTCTATTTGGTCTATGTTTCTATGCGCCTTCTATGTGGTGAAATACCTTTTCAGTGTATTCTGTGGCAAAAAAAACAGAATATCTAAACTCTTACGTCCAGCTTCACACTGATTTTAGGTTTAAAGATTGGCACATTAAACAATTTTATATCTTTGCGGAAGAAAAGATATACACATGAGCAAATTTTTTGGGTACTTGCTAACTCCGTTTTTTTACTTGGCTTTTGGTTTAACGCTTTGCGTTTTTCATCCCATTCAATGGGTAGCGTATAAGCTATTTGGATATAAAGCACACAAAAAATCGGTTGATGTATTAAATTTTTTTTTAACCTACACACAACTTATTCTGTGTAATTCTATCCGATTTGAAAATTCGTTCGATTTACCTACCGATAGACCCATCATTTTTACGGCGAATCACCAAAGTATGTACGATATACCATCCCTCATTTGGTTTTTGCGTAAATACCATGCTAAATTTATTTCAAAAATAGAGTTAGCAAAAGGTATCCCTTCCATTTCCATTAACTTACGCTTGGGTGGCGGCGCTAACATCAACAGAAAAGATAATAAGCAGGCTATTTCTGAAATTATTAAGTTAGGCCGAAGAATGAAAGAGAATAATTGGAGTACCGTTATTTTTCCAGAAGGCACCCGTTCTAAAGATGGGAATGTGAAAACTTTTCAGTTTGGGGGGATTGCCACCATTTTAAAAGTAGTACCAAATGCCTTGGTTGTACCCGTGGCAATTCAAAATTCATGGAAAATTGTTCGCTTCGGCACTTTTCCACTAACCACCGGAAACGCTTTAAAATGGACGGTTTTAAAGCCTATTGATGGCGAGGGAAAAACACCTAATGAAATAACCGAAGAGGCCGAATTGGCCATCAAAAAGATTTTAGGGCAATAATTCCTATTAGATATTTTTATTGCCAATTACTTTAAAGAACTCATCGCGATAAGTGTCGCCAACGGGTATTGTTTTATCGTTAATGCTGATTCGGCTACGTTCTATACTTTCTATTTTATCAATGGCTACAATATACGATTTGTGAACACGGATAAATTGGCTTTCAGGCAATGCTTCTTCCATTTTTTTCATGCTCTGTAAGGTAATTACGCGCTCATCTTTTGTAAAAATAGAAATGTAATCTTTTAAGCCTTCAATGTATAAAATCTCGTGCAAGTAGATTTTTTGGATTTTATGTTCCGTTTTAACAAAAATAAAATCTTGAATAGGGTTGTTTGAACCTGCAAAAGCCATGTTTGGGTTTGCTGCCGCCACAGCTGGTTGAGCTTGAGGTGTTTCAGCAGGTTTTACCAATTTGTGAACCTTCTCTACAGCTTTGTAAAAGCGGTCGAAAGCAATGGGCTTAAGCAAATAATCCGACACATTTAAATCGTAACTTTCGAGGGCATACTCAGGATAGGCCGTTGTTAAAATGTAATGACATTTGTTACCTGCAATCTTTAAAAACTGAATTCCGGTTAATTCTGGCATTTGAATATCTAAAAAAACTAAATCTATACCACCTGTCTGAACCAATTGCAATGCTTCGATAGGGTTTTCGCTTCGTTTAACAAGGGTTAAAAAAGGCACTTTGGAAATGTAATCTTCCAAAATATCAAGCGCAAGAGGCTCATCGTCAACAACAATACAATTTAAGTTCATGATAGTTTAGGTTTTTAACAATACATACGCCCTTTGCAGAGGCCTATATATCAATCATTAGTTCGCAAATATAATGCGTAGCCGAATTTACAACATTTAATTTATATCTGTCCGGATAAACGAGTTGTAATCTTCTTTCCACATTGGTTAAGCCAACACCGCCTTGAGCATCTTTATTTTGTGTTCCCTTTTTATTGATTACGCTGAAATGCAAGATTTTTTGGTTGGCAGAAATATTTATCTTAACGGGGTCAAGGGGGTCGGTTACAATACCGTGTTTAAATGCATTTTCAACGAATGAAATCAGCATAAGCGGAACAATTTTTTGGTCGTCAATTTCGCCATTTAAACTTAACTCAATATAGGCCCCATCTTTAAAACGAATTCTTTGCAGCTCGATATAGCTGGTTAAATAATCTACCTCTTTGCTTAAAGAAACGGTGGGCGTATTGCTTTCATAAATCATGTAACGCATAATTTCAGAAAGTTTTAGAATGGCATCGGCTGTTTTTTCCGATTTTTGATAGGCCAATGAGTAAATGTTGTTTAAGGAATTGAATAGGAAATGTGGGTTTAACTGCGATTTTAGAAATTGAAGCTCCATTTCTCTTCTTTCACTTTCTAGATTTCGTTGAATCCGCTCACTGGCAAACCAATCAATGGTAAAGCGGATAATACAACTTGATATTAAAAAGAAGCCGGCAATAAAAGCAGATCCGAACGCAAAATCTGTAACCGGGGTATCTTGCAATTTACCTTCTCGGTTAAGATGTTGCAATAGTTCGGTAGGATATAGAACAGCAATACCTGTTTTTAAGAATGCGACGCCAATGATTAAAACAAAAAAAACGATTAGGTATAACCAGTATTTTTTTCGCTTTTTAATCAATCCCGGAATAAGGAAAAAATAATTTACATAGTAAGTTGAAAGATTTAAAATGCCAAAAACACCAAATGTTAAAACGAAATCTTTAAAAGTAATGTGGGAAGTATCGCTTGAAAAAAGCTCAAAAGCGATAAGCAATAGAATTAGAATCCAGAAAAGGCTGTTTAATATAATTGGAGCTTTACTTTTTTTCATCTACGTTAAAATTTACCTGCATGATGTGGTTCTTTTCTTTTGATTTTCTTTCATAAAGTTGGATCAACTTGATGCCTCCAAAATAAGGAAAGTTTTACGCTTTCGATAATGGAATCTACGAACAGGCATTTTTTTTCTACGAACGGCCCAACGGTTAAAATTTATCGACCAACGCCCAAATTGGCTGTTTATCTAGAATCTTAAACACTTGGTATAATAGATTTTAGTAGGATTATTTTCTTTAGTTCCTTTGAAGTGTAAAACGAAAACAAAATGAAAAATTTAGCAAACACATCACCATTCTTACTTTTATTAGTACCTGTATTTATGGCTTTGGTATTTACGCTTACACTTCATGCCAATCAAAAAACAGATGAGGTAGTAGTAAAGCCAGCTAAAACAACTGTTTCAGCAGTGAAACAAGCGTTGGTAGTATTTAACTAATACTTGTGCGTGCAAGCATATAGCCAATATGCTGTATGCAATAAAATAGAAGAAGACACATGGCTTGCTGTTAAAGTAAGTAGCAAATGTGTCTGCCGGGCGAAAAAATGGATGAAAACATCGTCTTTATTTTAGCCAGACAATTTAAAACAATCATCTTTTAAATGACAGAGGCGCTTTCCAGAAAATTGGGGCACTAAATAGGAAAATAAAAGGTTTTACTATATATTTAAAACAAAGAAAGCCTGCATTTTTTATGCGGGCTTTACTTTTTTATGAGGCGTTACTATTTATTAATAGGATAGTACTCTGCTTTTGAACGCCCAAAAGATAAGCTGGTATGTATTTTTTAAATCCAAACGTTTCACCATGTTGCGGCGATGTGTATTTACGGTATGTTCGCTTATGAAAAGCATTTCACCGATTTCTTTGCTGTTATAACCATGCGATAACAATTTTACGATTTCTACTTCTCTATCACTTATCGCATTTTGATTGCTGTCAAATAAGATATTGTGCGTCATTTTTTTGTTTGATTTAGCACGTTTGATTTTTTCAAACCTGCATTATTGTTTATAATAGGACGAATTGATATATCAAATTTAGGGATATCAATTTTAAGTATTAAGCGCAAATTCGCCCTAAATGAAAGGGTATTTTTACGGTAGTGAAAATTCAAATAACAGTTGGTAAAGCTGGTTGAAATGCCGAGTTTTATAAAAAAATAATCCCGAACAAATTATGAGTAAAGAATTAACTCCAGGCAGTATCACGGTCGAGACTGCAAGAGAAATGGTTGAAGCATTCACAACCTTTAGTGAAACACAAGCAAGCGATTGTTATACAAAAGCAGTTTGGTTTTCCCTAGCACAAATAGAAGGAATTTACAACACCATTAAGCAGCAAGGTGGTGATGGTGTTCGTTTGTACTACGCACAGTATACCAAAAACACCATTGGCGAAATGCCTGATGCGTATAATGGTAGAAATACCCTAATTTTTGTGCCAACTAAAGCGAGTAAAGGAATGGGCGATCCTATACACGAAGACGATTTAGATGTAGATCCTGTGAATCAAGGTTCGTTATGCCCTCAAGAGTGCTCAGGTACATCCTTATAGAAAATGATAAAATTTTTAACGCTCAGTATAATCAGCGAATTGGCATGTTTATTAGTTGCTTTCTTTACGCTGTATAAAGATAAATCGCCATTTTGGCGTTCCATGTTTTATTTTATGGTGATAACCTGTTGTGTAGAACTCGTTGCTCGAACGATGGGGGCTGTATATGGTTTATATAATACGTGGTTATTTAATTTATATATTTTAATTGAAGTAGCTGTTATTTCGTTTGGTTATTATTATTTAATAAAGAGATTTACTGCAAAAGCTAAGCCGGTTATTTTAATCGGCTTAGCTCTTGTTTTGGTGGTTTACTCGGTAGAGACCTATAGCCATGGGATTATGGCATATAACAACATTACGCTAAATGTTTATTCAACATTGTTTGTGTTGTATGGACTATATTATTTTTATCTTCTACTAAAAGACGATGACTTTGTACAGTTAACCGTTCACCCAGAATTTTGGTGGTGTGTAGGCCTCCTTTTTTTCTGTTTTGGAGGGACTGTAATGAATTTGTTTAACGATAAGTTCAACATTAAAATAACCGAGCATCATTCTATTCGGTATTACGTTTATAATTTGTTGAATTTTATTTTATATGCCTTCTGGGCTTACTCATTTATATGCAGGGCACGCCAACGGAAATTGCAACACTCATAATTATTTCAACGCTGATATTTTTATTAATGCCAGCATTTTTGCTTGTTTACATTCGTTTGTACAATCAGCATAAGCGAAATCATGCGATGGAAAAGCAAAATATGCAGCAGAAATTTGACTCCGAAATTCTGAAAACATTAGTAGAGGTACAGGAACAAACGATGCAAAGTATTGCGGCAGAATTACATGACAATGTGGGTCAGCTTTTAAGTTTAACTACTTTAACCTTGAAGTCAATACAACTGTCGAGCCCTGAAAAGGCAGAAAAGAAAATTGAAAATTCACTTTCTCTTTTAGGTAAATCCATTAAAGAGTTGAGGGAATTGTCTAAGCTTTTACATGGCGAGCAGTTGGTAGAAGGTGGCATTGGTTTTGCCATTCAGCAAGAGATTAACTGGCTAAACAAAACCGGAGCTTACACGCTCTGTGTGAATAATCGATTGTTGGAGATAAATTCTTTATCCAAAGACAAGGATTTAGTAATCTTGCGTTTATTGCAAGAGGTTATCAACAATATTATTAAACATGCCCAAGCTACTCAAATTAATATTGATGCTTATTTGGAGAACGATAAATTACACCTTTACATTAAAGAGAACGGAGTGGGTTTTAATTATGATGAGGTAAAGGAAAAAAAATCGGGCATGGGTTTAAATTCAATTCACAAACGTGTGGATATGATTAACGGAAAATTAGCACTATCTTCGAGTCCGAATAAAGGAACTGCTATCACCATTGAAATCCCGTATCCCTAAAGATGCCCGAACCAATCATTTCTATTGCCATTGTAGATGACCACACGTTATTCCGCTCAGGTTTAGTTAGCTTACTCGAAGAGTTTGAGGAGTTAAATATTGTTTTTGAAGCCACTAATGGAATAGACTTGCAGGCTAAACTAGCCCAATCCAATCCCGTTCAATTAATTTTAATGGATATTAATATGCCTCAAATGGATGGTTATCAAGCAACCAAATGGGTGAAGGATAACTATCCTGGGATATTTATACTCGCGCTAAGTATGTTTGAAGAAGAGCAGGCAATTATTGGGATGTTGCGCGCAGGTGCTGTGGGGTATATGTTAAAGGAATCGAATCCTAGCGACGTGTTAACCGCTATCAAAGCGATTGTTAGTAAAGGATTTTACATGAATGAAATGGTTTCGGGAAGGTTATTGATTGCCGTTAAAGATGGTGATTCCAAACCCATTTTTACACCGCGCGAACTTACATTTCTGCAGCATTGCAGTACGGAGATGACGTATAAAGAAATAGCGGATTTAATGAGCGTAAGTCCCCGTACGGTTGATAATTACCGCGAATCTTTGTTCAGTAAGCTCAACATTAAATCGAGGACCGGTTTGGTGGTATATGCCATTAGAAACAATATCATCTCGATTTAAAAAAACGAATTTTCTTTGATAACTATGCCTTTAGTTATATCTTTATAGATATGAACGCTATTTGTTATGGGCGTAAAAATAAATTTTGTTATGGAAATTAAAGATTTAACCAAGGCCGAGGAGCAGATTATGCAGGTTTTGTGGCAGTTGAAAAAGGCTTTTGTAAAGGATGTTATAGATAAACTTTCAGAACCCAAGCCTGCTTATAATACCGTATCAACCATTATTCGTATTCTCGAAACAAAGGGTTTTATAGGCCATGAAGCTTTTGGTAAAGCGCATGAATATCACCCTTTAATAAGCAGAGAAGAGTATAAACGACATGCTACGGAAAAACTATTGGGCAATTATTTCGAGAATTCGGTAGAAAGCATGTTTTCTTTTTTCGTGAAGGAAGAAAAATTAGATGTAGGCGATGTGGATGAGATTTTAAAAATGATTCATAAAATTAAAAATCAGCCAAAATGAGTTATGCTCACTACTTGTTGCAGGTAAATATTTATCTAGTCGTTTTTTACGCCTTTTATAAATGGTTGCTGGCTAAGGAAACATACTTTGTTCTGAACCGTTTTTATTTGGTATTGGCGGGTGGTTTATCGCTTGTGATACCTTTTATCCGTTTAGAATGGCTTTTAAATCGTGAAGCCACAAAACAAGTATATAGCACAGTGAGTTGGGAGATGGTATTGGATAAGACTACTCAGATTTCCAATCAAACAGATCGCTTTAGCATGGGGCAACTGGTTACGTATATTTATTTGGCAGGCGTTGTGTTTTGCGTGGGTAGGTTGATCTATAACTTCATCCAAATTAAACGCTCGATCAAATTGGCTAAAAGTGGTGCTGCTTTTGTGTTTTTCAAGAAGAAAATAATTGATGCAGATTTACCTCAGCACCGTGTGGTGGATATGCACGAGCAAGCGCACATTAAACAATGGCATACTATTGATGTGTTGTTTTTTGAAATTTTAGGCATTATAGTTTGGATAAATCCAGTGATTTATCTGTTTAAACGAGATGTTAAAAATATTCATGAATATTTGGCCGATGAAATGGCTGCTGATTTTCAAGGAGATAAGGCTGAATATGCGTTGTTGCTGCTCAGCAAGTCTTTCGGTGTGTCGCCAAATACGTTAGCAACGGGATTTTTTAAAAAATCCTTAATCAAGAAGCGGATTTATATGTTGCATCGGGAGCGCTCGAAAAAAACAGCTGTTTTAAAATATGGAATTGCGATTCCCTTGTTGGCAATTTTTGTGGTGCTTTCTTCGGCTACGGTTCGAAAAAACGAGGAGCTTATTCAACTTTCGGAGCAAATACCAATGGATAAGTCTATCAATCGTGTCATGGATATGATTGAAGAACCGAATAACCAATTAAGCAAGGCTGTTTTGGATGAAGCATCCCATGCCGTAGATGAAAGCGCAAAACGTACTGAACAGGTTCTTGTATCGCCAAGAATTAAGAAATCTAGAGATGCCGAAGTTAAGAAGCTTGATGAAGATTTACAGGTGCATGATTTTACCTCGCTTGATAAGGCTCCTGAATATCCGGGAGGAGTGGCCAACTTGTATAAATTTTTAGGAAGCAACATCAAATATCCCGAATTGGCGCAAAGGAATAAAGTACAAGGGAAAGTGTTTTTGTCGTTTCTGGTTGAAAAGGATGGGCGTTTGGACGATATTAAAGTTATAAAGGGCTTAGGAAGTGGCTTAGATGAAGAAGCATTGCGGGTGTTAAAAGAAAGCCCTAAATGGAATCCGGGTTCAGTTAATGGGCAGCCAGTGCGTGTTCGCTACCACATTAATGTTAACTTTTCTTTAAATAATGAAGAGGCTTCGTTCTCGAGAATTAGGATAAGAGGTAAAGTAAAGGAACCAGAGCAAACCTATTTAAGCGATGGGAGGGTGGATGCTTCCAATGCGCCACTGTATTTTGTAAATGGAGTAAAAGTAGAAGAGCCTCTTGCAATAAATAACTTGAATCCAAATGATATTAGTAGCATTTCGGTTTTGAAGGATAATAGTGCTACCGTTTTATATGGACCAGAAGCAAAAAATGGTGTCATTTTAATTTCAACCAAAGCAAAATAAGCGCCTAGCCTACAAGAATTATCAATAAAACACATAAAAAATGAAAAAATTAGCATTTGTACTGGCTTTAGCAGCCTTTGGAGCAACCAATGGATTTTCGCAGGAACAAACTCCTGTGAAAAAAGATGGTAAAATTGTAGTGAGCGGAATAGACCATGGAGAAAAGGTTTTAATTGTTTTGGATGGAAAAAAGCAGGATGTTCTGGGCGTTAAATCAATAGATGACTTGGATAAAAACTCGATTGAATCTATTCAGGTACTAAAGGGCGAAGCAGCAATTAAGCTTTATGGCATGGAGGCACAGAACGGTGTGCTGCTAATTACAACAAAAACGGGTGTAGCGGATACATTGAAAGGAAAGGTGCAAAATGGAAATGCACCACAAGTTGAAGTATTAAGTGGCAGCATTGCAGCTTTTAAGGTAGATGGTTTAAAAAGCAATGGTATGTCGGCGGTGACCATAAAAGATAACGCCGGAGCAGCAAAAAGTAGCCCTGTTTATTATGTAGATGGGATAGAAGTGGATAAAGATGCACTAAAATTTATAGCTCCTGATACCATAGAGCGTGTAACGGTTTTAAAAACACCAGATAGTACAAAATTGTATGGAGAAAAAGGTGTGAATGGGGTTGTACTGATCGTAACAAAAAAGATTGAAGATAATTAATAAGCTATTAAGTTCATGAAACTTTTCCTAATGACCTTTCATCATTAAAATATGAATTTAAGATTCATATTGCCGACCCGCATTGCACATTAGATTAATAGAGATATATTTCAAATGCTATGAATCAGTGAGGGCTTTTATCGTAATAACACTTTGATGTTTTTTTATTTATAATAAAATATTGTATTTGTAAAAAAAAAAGTAATATATTTGAACTATACGACTCTCATTATGAAAAAAATATCAATTGCTATAAGTATGCTTATTTGTCTTTTAGCATGCAAAGAACTTCCTAAAAAAGAAATAATTATATACAACCAATCATTTTCTTATGGTTTTCAAGCCGCACAAGAAGAGAATAAAGGTCTTATTTTAATCTCCAATAAAGCTGGTTGTACTATGTGTGAATTGTTCGGTGTATGATTTCAGTACACTGGATTTTTTTTGTTTAATTTTATACATATAATTCTATTATGAAGAACACAGTCAAAAATTATATAGGCTTTATTATATTATTATTAACAATTCATTTTAACGCAAGTGCGCAAGAAGAGAAGGTAGTTACTAACGGAGGAGGTGGGTATGGTATTGCAAAAAGCACTAAACTATTTAAAAAGGTTATAAGGTTGGTCAATGTAGATACCAATGAACCTATTAAAGACTATTTCATTACAATAGCAAAAAACAATACGGCTTTTTACTCAACCAAGACAAATGCAGGAGGTTATGCAACAATTGTTTTCAATATGAGCAATTACTATCCTAAAGTTGAAATTAACTTAAACGACAATAAATATAAACGGCCTGAATGGAAAGAGGATCGCAATGTTGTTTTTTATAAGCCTTTAAATGAAATTATTGAGTTTAAAACCAAAAAAGACTTGATTGACACAACTCTTGTTTTGCTAAAAAAAATATAAAACTTTCATTTTGTGTTTAGTGTCGAAATATTTTCTTTCAACAATGTTCTTCATCTGTGCATTTCATTGTGTGTACAGTCAAGAGAATGAAAAAAAAGCAGTTGAGCTTAATACAGTAACAGTTAAGGGTAATAGGAACCCATTAAAAGAAACAGCAAAGGGGGTGGTATTAGATATTAGTAAATTGCCAGATGCCAAATTACTAACCCTATCTGAAATATTGAGCAGCATACCTGGTATAGAAGTTAAAGATAACGGTAATATTTCCTACATGGGTAAAAGTTTAACTTTATTGCGTGATGGAGTAAACGTCGCGGGTTTTGCTAGTCAGTTGATGAATAGTTTAAAGGGGGCTAATATTGGGTCAAATTATACAAAAATAGAGCTTAACTTATACAACTTGAAAACTGAAGGACCTACGCTTAGTTTTGTTGCAACTAAATACGATGAAGGTTATTTTGGTAACATAATGTCTAATGCGGGTAGTAATTCAGCAATGGCAATGGGAAGTGCGTCTTTAAGCAAGAAAAATTACCTGCTTAACCTTAACGCATCTGGTAATTTACAATATTCGCCTTCATCAACTAACCGTAGCGAGACTTATTTTAGTCAAACCCAATTAAAAGAAAACAGAGATGCCTATATGAGCGGCACTAATTTGCAGGCTTATAGGTTTAGCCTAAGCAATAGTTTTTTTATTAATTCCCAAAATACATTTAATGTGTCTGGAACTTACGCCTTTTCGGGTTTCAACTACAGAACTAATACTTTTACTCAACAATACCAAAACAATGTTTTAATAAATAGCACCATTACCTCGCTTAGCAGTAAAACCCCTATTGCTAAAAGCCCCGACTTTAGTGTAAAACTTAGCTATGTGTATAAACCAAAAGCATCAGAAGTAGTAAACCAACGTTTTGATATGGCTTTGGAGTATGATAACGCCAAAAATTTGGATGAAAGTTATGCTAACTCTCAAACGTTAAACAATAAATTTTTGCCTTATAGCAATTATGTAAGTAACAATGCAAAAAAAAATGTAAACTTGTTTGGCTTATTAGGCTATGAATACAATCATTCTGAACTGGGCGATTTTGAGTTTATGGCTCGGTATTTTAGTCGTAAAAGTAACGAGTTATATGATTTTATTTATGAAACAGATGCGAGTGGTAATATCGACAGGCTTCTTCAGGCCAATACCATAACTTATAATTATGGCGCATTGTTGGCAGCTTGGAGTAAAAATTTTGAAAAGTTATCGGTTAGAACAGTGATTAAACAAGACTTTAGTAACGATTACATTGCCAACCTAAGTGGAAGAGATAAATTTAACTTTTCAACTTTTTCTCCCTACTTATCCCTACAGAAGAGTTTAACAAATGGTAACATACGCTTTGAAGCAAAATTCAGCCAAAGTAGGCCAACATTAAATAGCCTTTCGAGTGTTATCCATTACGGGGCTCAGTTTAATCAAAATAATGTAGTAACTATTGGTAATCCTTATTTAAAACCATCTAAAACATTATATTTTTCGGGCGTGTATAATATCAATATAAAAGATGTAAATGTTATTATTACGGGTATTTATCAACACGAAACCGATGCGATTTCATCTTTTCTGACGTCTGATACAAACAATGTTCAAATACGTACTTACCGAAATTTGGCAGTTAAAGATGAATTTAACAGTGATGTTTCTGTTAATTTTTACTTATTTCCTCGCTGTACATTACAATTGTTTACTAAAAATGGTTTTGGTGAGTTTAGAATTAAAGATGAGGAAACTCAAAACACATACAGCTGGGAAAATGGTTTTAAGTTAAATTTTACACCAGTACCTAATATTCGATTAGGAACCAATGTAGGAATTCGTGGAGGTACCAATTTTCAATCTAAAAGTAAAGCCCAAATAAACTCTAGTTTAAGTGCGAGTTATTTAAAAAATAAAGCAAGCTTTACTTTCTCGGTAATCAATTTTCATCAACCTTATTTTAACACTTATAACTGGATATACGGCGAAGGTTATCAGAGTTATGTAGAAAGTCGAAGTCGACGTTTAATTGCTAGCTTAACTTTTGGTTATAGCTTTGGTAAGGTAACTAAAAGATCTACAGTAATGGGTAAAGATATTAAAAAGGATGATATGTGATTCTGTTGATAGGGACTTATATTGAAAATAAGATTTGTTTAAAATCAGTAATCTAGTGAAAATTCTTCATGAGTATAATAAAGGCGTTAAAACCATGTGGTTAAAGTGACAGCCAAAATTTTCAATCATAACTTATCTAAAAAACGATTTTCATAAAAATACAAAACCCAGTACCAATCAAAAAGTTATCAGGTTTTAGTAGCGAGGTTGGAAGTTTATTCGGAATTCCGGTATTGCAGTAAATCAGAACTTGACTATAAACACAAAACCCCAGCTAAAATAGTCTGGGGTTTTGTGCTTTCTCTCCTGTCTCGGAATTATAAAAATAAATATTTTTTAATAGTAATGCAAATTTTGCAGAATTTAATTTCTAAATATGTAAAATTTCAATATGCATGCATAGTGTTGTTGCTAGTTTCGCAAACTTTTATTTTGTTTTGAATTTGTTTTATTCTGTTTCGTTTTTCTTTTTTAAGCTTTCGTATGATTGGTTTTGAATTTCATAAACACTTCAATTTTTTTAAGAGGAAGATAAAAGATTATTCATTTTCGGCTGTACAATTTGCCTGATAGTGTATAGGGAAATTTAATGAATTGGCGATAAAACACATCTTGCCAGCTTCGCTATGCAGCGATTGAGCTAATTCAATCTTAGCCTTGTCGGCGATTAATACTTGTGGTTGGAGGGTTACTTCTTTAAACTTTCCACTTCCATCGGCTATTTCTTCCATCGTGCCCGTTGCTTGATCTTTATAATCGATTACAATGATTTCATTTTTTGAGCATAAATGTAAATACCACAGCATGTGGCAACTTGATATAGCGGCTAGAAGTAAGTCTTCGGGATTGTATTTTGTTTTGTCGCCCAGAAATACGGAATCTGAAGAACCCATGATTTCGGGTTTACCTTCTACGGAAATGGTATAATCACGATCGTATGAACGATAGTCCATGGTGCCTGAGCCTTTGTTGCCGGTCCAGGTTACAGTAGCTGAATAAAGGTGTTGTTTTGACATAGCTAAATATGGTTAGAATTCTTATACCCAATTTAAGCATTTTTCTGTTGATTGTTGAACCATTCTTAAAAAATATGCCTTTTGTGAAGCTGTTCTCTACATAATTGCAGGATCTTTTGTGTCCTAAACCCGATTGTACGGATGCCCTTTTGGGGGCAGTAGGGAAAGCGGGGCTGAACGTTGCTTAGATGCAGGGAATGTGCTTTTCTAATTTTTTGAGATATTTCGCTGCTTATATAAAATAATGTATACATTTGCCGCATCATTAGGGGTGCCTTGTTTTTTACAAAACACAAAAACAGGCTGAGATCATACCCATTTTGAGGTGAAAGGGAAGAGATATACATCTGCTGACCACACTTTAAATGCACCTGATCCGGGTAATGCCGGCGTAGGGATTGGAGTTATGGAAGTTTAACTAAAAATCGGGGATACCCCTATTTCCGATGGGTTTTACTTAAAAAACAAAAACATTGAAAAAATTACTTTTTGCAACCTTTGTTGCAATGATGCCTGTTTTGGTATGGGCACAAATTTCTGTTACTGGCCGGGTAACCAACCATGAGCAACGTGCTTTGGCGGGCGCCACCGTTCGCTTGAAAAATCAGAAAACAGTTGTTTTAACGGATGAAAATGGAAACTATACCTTGAGTAATTTAGCTCCGGGTAGTGTAGTGGTTAGTGTGAGTTTTGTGGGCTTTAAAACGGCTGAAAAAAGCCTTCAATTAACAGCCAATACTACCGCTAATTTTGCATTGAATGTGCAGAATTTTTTAGCGGAAGAAGTGGTGGTAAATGCCACACGTGCCAATGAAAAGTCTGCCACCACCTATAAGAACGTTAGCAAAGAAGAAATAAAGGAAAATAATTTTGGTCAGGATTTGCCTTTTATTTTACAAAATACTCCGGGTGTGGTGATTTCGTCTGATGCTGGTGCGGGTGTTGGTTATACGGGCATTCGTATTCGCGGCAGCGATAATAGTCGTATTAATGTAACTGTAAACGGCATTCCGATTAACGATAGTGAGAGCCAAGGTACGTATTATGTAAACATGCCCGATTTTGCTTCGTCAGTTGATAATATTCAAATTCAACGCGGTGTTGGTACTTCTACCAATGGAGCAGGCGCTTTTGGTGCCAGTCTGAATATTCAAACCACGGGAAGTGAAGATTTGCCTTATGCGGAATTGAATAATACCTATGGAAGTTTTAATACCTGGAAAAATACCGTTAAAGTGGGTACGGGTTTAATTCATGATCGATTTAGTTTTGATGGACGTTTATCGCGCATTAGCTCGGACGGATATGTAGATCGTGCTTCATCTTTATTAAAATCCTATTTTCTTTCGGGAGCATACAAAGGCAATAAAGATTTGCTTCGGGTAAATGTTTTTGCAGGTTCAGAGAAAACATATCAGGCTTGGAATGGTATTCCGGAATCGCGATTGACCAATGACGCTGCGGGTATGCAGGCGTATATTGACCGTAATGGTTTAGGTCCGGTTGATGCCGCAAATTTGTTAACGTCGGGCAGAACTTACAACAGCTTTTTATATGAAAATCAGACGGATAACTATTGGCAAAATCATTATCAGTTGTTGTATGCTAGAAAGTTAAGTGAAAAACTTTCGTTTAACGGTGCATTGCACTATACCGATGGAAAAGGGTATTATGAAGAGTATCGCCCGGATGATGAATTGGTTAACTACGGTTTAAATAATGTGATTATTGGCGGGACCACGGTAACGAATACGGATTTAGTTCGTCAACGGTGGTTGGATAATAAATTTTACGGGCTTACTTATTCGTTTAACTATGTGCCGAGCAACAAATTTAACGTTACATTAGGCGGTGCATATAATGAGTATGATGGTGACCATTTTGGTAAAGTGATATGGGCGCAATATGCGTCGAACAGTACTATTGATGGTCATTATTACGATAACACAGGTTTTAAAACGGATTTCAATGTATATGGCAAGGCAAATTATAGTTTGGTAGAGGCTTTGAGTTTGTTTGTCGATTTACAATATAGACGTGTTGATTATACCATCAGTGGTATAGAGAATAAGCAAAATGTAGTTTCATTAAATGAGACTTTAAATTTCTTTAATCCGAAAATTGGGGCTACGTATTTTATAAATCCTGAAAGCAATTTATATGCGTCGTTTAGTGTTGCCAACAAGGAACCGAATAGAAATGATTATACAGATGCCGATCCGGGTGTAACGCCTAAACCGGAGCGTTTACACGATTTAGAGGTGGGTTACCGCATTAAAAACAAAACATTTAATGTAGGCTTGAATGCTTATGGCATGTTCTATAAAAACCAATTGGTGGTAACTGGTAAAATAAATGATGTTGGAGGTTATTATCGTCAAAATGTGGATCAAAGTTCACGTTTAGGAATTGAGGTAGATGGTTCCTATACCATTAGTAAGCAATTTATAGTAAATGCGAATGCCGCTATTAGTCGCAACAAGATTAAAGATTTTACGGAGTATGATGATGATTACGATAATGGAGGTCAAATGGTGAATCAATATAGTTTAACTGATATTTCCTATTCGCCAAGTGCCGTTTTATTTGGAGAGGTAGCTTACAAGCCTTTTAAAGGATTTGCTATGGCGCTACAAGGTAAATATGTGAGCAAGCAATACCTGGATAATACACAAAATAATGACCGCGCTTTGGTGGGATATTTTGTGAGCAATGCACGCCTAGGCTTCGATTTCTCATTTGCAGGAGTTAAAAATGTAAACCTAGGTTTATTAATTAACAATGTTTTTGATAAACAATATGAAAGCAATGGTTATACCTATGGGTATTTGTATGGAGGTTCTCGTACTACAGAGAATTTTTACTATCCGCAAGCCGGAACCAATTTGCTTTTAAATTTAAACGTGCGTTTTTAATATCGCTATATAACACTTGGGAAAAATCGCCGTTGCTTTGAAGAGAAAACTCTGATAAGTGATGGCGATTTTGTTTTGCTTACATTTGGTGCTATGAAATATATCGAAAAGTTCCAGTTCATTACGCAGGATGCTCCGCATTTGAGTCATGTGGAACAAGCGCAGCTTGCTTGTGAGGCGGGAGCGAAATGGATTCAATATCGCTGTTTAAGTAAGGATGACGATGCTTTATTGCTTGATATTCATCCAATAGCTGAAATTTGTGATGATTGGGGGACCACCTTGATTGTAACCAACCATATCCATTTGCAAGGTAAGGCCGATATTCAAGGTTTTCATATAGAAGATTTAGAGGCTGATTTTATAGCTCTCCGTAAATTACTGGGGGATGATTGTACGCTGGGAGGCTCTGCCGTAACGGTTGATGGAGTATTACGTTTAGCCGCTGAAGGAGCCGATTACATCGGTTTAGGCCCTTTTTCGCTTAGTAGAACAAAGCAAAATGCATATCCGGTGTTGGGACTTGAAGGATATCGCAGTGCGATGGAAAAATTAAAATCGCTCGGATTAAATATTCCGGTTTTAGCCGTGGGGGGTATTCAAGAATCGGATGTGGAGGCTTTGATGCAAGCCGGGGTTTTTGGTATTGCCGTTTCTGGAGCAATTAACTACGCCGATGATTTTGTTGAGGCTTACGAGCTTTTTTATGATAGGGTAAAGGCCTAAAACAGATCTGAATATTTTCTTTAGATTTGAAATTCTCAAATCTAAAATTATGTCGACATCCTCAGCTATATCAAACGGTTCAAATTGGAGTTTAGTTAAAAAAATTGCTTTTCGTTTTTTCTTTTTCCTTTTTGGTCTTTTCATTATTTTACACAATAATGGGGCATTTCCTAAATTCGCTTACCTCATTCAGTATCCAAATCAAGTACTATTTAACTTTGTTCCTTGGTTTTCGAAAAGCATTTTAGGTTACAATTTTCAATTCAATAATGTCCCAAATGGAAGTGGAGATACTTCCTATAGTTGGGTTTTACTACTTCTTATTCTATTGGTTTCTATTATAGGCTGTGTTATTTGGTCAATTTTAGATCGGAAACGTAAAAGTTATCATGCCGCTTATTATTGGCTCGTGGTTTTGATACGTTTCTATTTGGCTTTTACTTTAATAATGTATGGAGCGGTGAAAATTATTAAACTTCAATTACCAGATCCCTCGTTGTATCGGTTGTTTCAAACATTTGGAGAATCTTCTCCAATGGGCTTAGCTTGGACATTTTTAGGCTTTTCTAAAGGGTATAATATGTTTATGGGGATTATAGAAGTTTCTGCATTTCTATTGCTGTTTCGTAAAACGATGGTAATTGGGGCACTTTTATCACTCGCTACATGTGTACAAATAATGGCCGTAAATTATTTTTATGATGTACCTGTAAAAATTGTTTCAACAGCTTTAGTTTTAATGTGCCTATTTATTTTAGCGCCAAATTTTGTGCGAATATTTCGCTTCTTTATTGGGCATGACAATCAACAACTGGTTAGAATTTATAAACCTAAGTTTAAAAGAATATGGATAGCTAAACTAAGCTATGCCGGTAAATATCTATTTATTGGTTTTTACTTATTTGTGCTAATAGAAATGGTTATTTCTATGAATAAAATTAATGGAGCAAATATCTCTAAGCCGTTTATGTATGGCGTTTATGATGTAAAAGTAATGAGCCGAAATGGAATTGAATTACAACCTTTGATTACAGATAGCATAAGGTGGAAACAAATGTTGCTTACGAAGGCAGGCTTTTTAAGAATAAAAACAATGGACGATAGCTTATCTAATTTTTCGGTTGTATTTGATAGAGAAAGGAAAAAATTAGATTTATATTCTCAAAATAGAGAGAATATTCATTTCAAGTTATCCTATAAAACAATTGGAAAAGATAATTTAGAATTTTTCGGATTGAGAAATAAGGATTCAGTTTTTATTAGTTTAAAAGGGAAGGACTTAAAAAAAATACTATTAACCAATAGAGGTTTCCACTGGATAAGCGAATACCCATACAATAGATAAAGCTCAAATCTTGGTACTTGATACTCACTACTTGCTACTAAAATTTTTATCTTCGCTTCATGTCATCACACCATATAGTTAAAGAAAAACAAGAGCCGGCTTTGTATATCGATGAGTTGGGGTCTTTCGATGAAGAATCATTAGGTCAGCTTTTAGAGTGGAGCCCTACCGTATTGGTTAGTGCCAATAGTTACGATAAAATTCTATCACTCGGCTTAAAAGTTGATGTTTTGGTAAATGGATCCAGTACAGATGTGCAAGAGAATACCAAAGTGATTGAAGGTCCTGCTGATGCTTTGATGGTTGCACTAAATTATTTAGTGGAAGAAAAATATCCGGCCGTGAACGTGATAACGGATACCTTTAATTTGAAACGATTCTCAGGCTTTAGTGATACCATCAATTTGGTTGTTTTTACCCATGCTGAAAAATTTTACACCATTAAATCTGGATTTTCTGTTTGGAAACCTGCGGGAAGTATTTTTAATGTACATGGCAATGCGTATTTCGAGGTGAGTAATTTATCTCAAAACGAAGACGGTACTTTTAGTGTTGTAAAGGATGGTTTTGTAGAATTCACTTTTTCAGGTGAACCTATTTTTATTAGCGAATATTTATGATAACAATACGTAAAGGTAAAGAGGAAGATTTAGTATTGATAAAATCGATAGCTGAAAAAACCTGGCCTGATGCTTACCTGTCAATTATCGGACAAGCGCAAATTGATTACATGCTCGACAAAATGTACAATAAAGGTGAGCTGTTAAAACAATTGATGGAAGGCCATGTTTTTCTAATTGCAGAAAGTTTGGAAGGAGCCTGTGGTTTTGCTGGTTATTCGGTTTACAACCACGAAGCGCGAATTTATAAATTACATAAATTGTATGTTTTACCTTCTGCACATGGAAAGGGAGTGGGTAAAATCCTAATAAATGAGGTGTTAGACTTGGTGAAGAGAGAAGGAGCCACCGCTTTACAATTGAATGTGAATAAACACAATAAAGCAAAGGAGTTTTATTTAAAAGCAGGCTTTGTTGTTAAAGATGAGGTTGTTTTGGATATTGGAAATGGATTTGTGATGGATGATTATGTAATGGAGTACAAAATTTCATAAACGACCGTAGTCTTTTTTATATCTTCGCTCATCAGATAAAAAATTATGGAAATATTTGCAAGTTTTGAGACTTGGACATCCCTTATCGTTCTAACACTATTAGAAATCGTATTGGGAATTGACAATGTTATTTTTGTCAGCATTATTTTAAGTAGAGTTCAAGAAAGTGCTCAGAAAAAGGCGCGTGTAATTTGGATGATAACCGGAATTGCATCACGTTGTTTATTGCTTTTTGGTTTAAGTTGGTTGCTTTCTCAAAAAGGGAATTATATTATCCCAGAGGACTGGTTTGGTAAAGGTTTTGATTTGGCGAGTTTGGTAATGCTTTTGGGCGGGCTATTCTTGATTTATAAATCGGTAATGGAAATCCACCATAAGCTAGAAGGCGAGGAGGAGGATCAAAGTGCAGGGAACAAAAAACCATTGAGTTTTTCTCAAGCAATTTTTCAAATCATGCTTATTGACGCCGTTTTCTCATTCGACAGCATTATTACAGCAGGTGGTACCGCAAAGCACGTTGAAGTAATGATTATAGCGGTAATTATTGCCATGTTTATTATGTTTACCTTTAGTCCTAAAATTGCAGGATTCATACAACAGCACCCAACCTTAAAAATGTTGGCCCTTTCGTTTTTAGTGATGATTGGTTTGAGTTTGGTTATAGAAGGATGGGATGCATCTGCTGCGCATGAAATGCACCTTAAAAACTATATTTATTTTGGAATGGCTTTTTCTGTTGGTGTTGAAATGCTTAACATGCTTTTCAGAAAACGTCAAAAGCAAAATGCAGTTAGGCTCAACTCGCCTAAACTACCTACAAAAGAGTAGAATATTTTAGCTCTTTTCGATGAATCCGTCATTGCTACAGTAGGTAACAATGACGGATTTTTTGCGTATATCTTTCTTTTAAAGGAACGTGCTGTTTATTGCCAGCCACCTCCTAACGAGCGATACAAGCCTACAACTGCATTCAGCTGTTCTGTTTTAAGCGTGGTTAATTCGAGTTCACTCTGCAATAAATTACCCTGTGCTAAAATTACTTCTAAATAGTTTGCCATGCCGCTTTTAAACAAAAAACTTGCATTTTTTGAGGCTTGTTGTAAAGTTTGAGCCCTTTTCTCGGCAATGTTATATTGTACCTTTAATTTTTCAATTTTTGCTAATTCATCGGAAACTTCTCCAACAGCATTTAAAACAGATTGACGGAATTGGATAACTGTTTTCTCTCGCTCGATATTTGCCAGCGCTAGATTACTTTTTAGCTGGCCTCTCTGAAAAATTGGTTGTGTAATTCCTCCTGAAACCATTCCAAATAAAGAGGCCGGAACATTAAACCAATTACTTGCTTTAAAAGAATTGATGCCGCCGCTTGCCGTAATTATTAGTGAAGGATATAAGTTCGCTTTAGCGACACCTACTTTTGCGTTAGCGATGGTTAAAGCAAGTTCTGCACTTTTAATATCCGGTCTTCGATTTAACATAGCAGATGGAAAACCCGCATTTAAATCCTGCGGAATGGTCATTTTATCTAAGCGGCTTTCGCGGTTAATATCCTTGGGTAAAGTACCAATTAAAACACTTAAAGCATTTTCTTGTAGCGTTACATTTTGCTCTAAACGCGGGATTAATTGTGCCGAAATCAATTGTTGTGCCTCTGCCTGCTGAATAGCCAATGAAGTTACTTGACCAGCCTCAAACTGTAAATGGATAATTCTCAAAGTGCTATCGTTGAGTTTCAAGTTCTTTTTCGCTACTTCAAGTTGGGCATCAAGCATTAACAAATTGTAATACCCTTGTGCAATGTTTGCTACTAATCGAGTTTGAATCGCTTTGCGCGCCTCTTCTGTCTGCAAGAAATTGGCTAAAGCCCCAGCTTTTTGATTGCGGATTTTCCCCCAAATATCAGCTTCCCACAGTACTCCCAGATTGGCATTGTAATCTTCTATGTGATTTCCACCCGTAAATTGATTCAGGCTTAATCCATTTAAACTATTGTCTGATGGACGATTGCTATTAGCCGTTACCGATAATTTTAATTCCGGCAAGTAACCTAATTTTGATTGTTTAAATAGTACTTCTGCGGCATCGATGTTTTTCAATGCAATTTGCATATCGTAATTTTTAACCAAGGCTGTATCAATTAAGTTTTGAACAGTAAGGTCGCTAATAAAGGTCTTCAAGGGAATTGTTCCAATGCTTGAAGAATCGCTTGAAGCCGTGTTTCTGTACGTATCCGATACAACTTTGGGTAAGGCTGTATCTTTGGAAACAGAGCATCCACTCCAAATGAATGCTATAAGCAGGATGCTAATGATATTAAACCGTTTCATAAATGGTATGATTGTTTGCTGGTTCTTCATGGTGATGAATGACCTCAATTGATTTTCTTGATAATTTTTCTTGTAACGCTTGGAAAATGACAAATAGCACCGGAATAATCAGCACACCCAAAATTACACCTGATACCATCCCTCCGGCAGCTCCAATACTGATAGAGTGATTACCTTGTGCCGATGGCCCTGTTGCGATGCTCATAGGGAATAAACCGAATACAAAAGCAAGTGAAGTCATAATAATGGGTCTTATTCTTAATCTTGCAGCTTCGATGGCTGAATCAAATAAACTAAGACCGGCTTTTCGGCGTTGTACGGCAAACTCCACAATTAAGATGGCGTTTTTCGCTAATAGTCCGATGAGCATAATCAGTGCAACCTGTACATAAATGTTGTTTTCGATACCGGTTAAGCCTAATACAGCAAATACACCAAATACGCCTGTAGGGATTGATAAAATAACTGCAAGTGGCAGAATATAACTTTCGTATTGTGCCGATAATAAGAAGTAAACAAAGACCAGACAAAGAAGAAATATCACCGTTGATTGTCCGCCCGATGAAATTTCCTCGCGGGTTTGTCCTGAGAATTCATACGCATATCCAGTAGGTAATTCTTCCTTGGCGGTTTCCTGTATGGCTTTAATTGCATCACCAGAACTGAAACCCGGTTTCGGGATTGCATTCACCTCAATAGAGTTAAAGAGGTTGTAACGCGAAGCCGTTTCTGAGCCATACACGCGTGTTAATTTAACCAATGTACTAATTGGGACACTTTCTCCGTCTTTATTTTTAACAAATACGCGGTCAAGACTCGAAGGATCTGTTCTGTCCTGAATATCGGCCTGAACAACTACCCGATAATATTTACCAAAACGGTTAAAATCGGAAGCTTGTGCCGTTCCAAAAAAGGTCTGCATGGTTTGTAAAATGTCTTTAACACTTACGCCCAATTGATCGGCTTTTTCGTTGTTAACATCGAGTTGTAGCTGAGGATAATCTGCTTTATACGAAGTAAAAGCATAAGCAATTGCAGGTTTTGCCATTAACTTGGCAATAAATTCATTTGCTACACCACTAAATTTATCGAGTCTGCCGTTTGTTTTATCCTGGAGCATGACATTTAATGCTTCAACATTACTAAAGCCCGGAACCGTTGGAAAACTAAAAACAAAGAAAGTACCAGAAGATATCGCAGCCATTTTAGCTCGTACGATGTTTTGTATCTCATCGATGTTTTTTACGGCTCCTCTTTCTTTGTTCGGCTTTAACAATAAGAAAATCTGTCCTGCAGAAGGACTATTAGAGGCAGTTAAAAAATTATAACCGGCTAACGACATCACAAATCTTGCAGATGGCATGGCGCGCAGTTCTTTTTCGGCTTGCTTAAGCATTTTGTTGGTGTTGCTTAAGGATGTTCCTGATGGACTAGAAACGGCGATCGCTACAAAACCTTGATCTTCCGTAGGGATAAAACCGGTTTTAGTTTTACTTACCATAAAAACGGTAAGACCTACAATTACAGCTAAGCCAGCCATGCTAATCCATTTATGACGGATAAGTACTTTTAAGCCGCCGATGTATCTGTTGGTCATATAATTAAAACCACCATTAAAGCCGGCGTAAAATTTTTCGACAAATCCCTTTTTAGGTGCATGATGCCCATCTGCAGCATGTTTGTTTTTCAAAAATAGCGCAGCTAAAGCGGGACTTAAAGTTAAAGCGTTAACAGCGGATATGATAATGGCTATCGCCATTGTTAAGGCAAACTGTTTGTAAAATATACCCGTTGAGCCAGTCATAAAACCAACCGGTAAAAATACAGCTGCCATTACCAAGGTAATAGAAATGATGGCCCCTGTGATTTCATTCATGGCCTGCGTTGTTGCTGATTTCGGACTCAGTGTAGGATCTTCTTCCATTTTTGCATGAACCGCTTCGACCACCACAATCGCATCATCTACCACAATACCAATTGCTAAAACCAACGCAAACAGTGTTAGCAGGTTAACCGAGAACCCAAACAACTGCATAAAAAAGAACGTACCAATAATGGCAACAGGTACAGCAATGGCAGGAATTAAGGTCGATCTGAAATCTTGTAAGAAGATAAAAACAACAATAAATACTAATAAAAAGGCTTCTATTAAGGTGTGTTCTACTTGGTTAATAGATTCATCAAGATCGGTTTTGGTGCGATAAAATTGATTGTATTTAATCCCCGCTGGGAAATCTTTTGATAATTTTTCCATTAATTTATCAAGAGAAATCTGGATTTCATTGGCATTTGAGCCTGATAATTGAATAACTCCGATGGTAATGCCATCATGGCCGTTTAAGCGGTTTACACTACTGTAGCTATATGCACCTAATTCAACACGTGCAACATCCTTTAATCGTAAAATAGAACCATCAGCATTGGAACGAATGGCAATGTTTTGGTATTCTTCGGGTTTGGTCAGCTTTCCTTTATACTTGATTACATATTCGAAAGTCTCATTGCTGCGTTCCCCAACTCTGCCCGGTGCAGCCTCTAGATTTTTATCTTGGATAGCGCGAATCACTTCATTTGGTGTGATTTTGTAGGTGGCTAATTGACTGGGGTTTAACCAAACACGCATCGAATAATCTTTGATACCACCAAATACAGTAGCAGAACCTACCCCCGTGATGCGTTTAATTTCGGGAATGATATTAATTTGAGCATAGTTATTTACAAAAACCGCATCGTATTTTTGTGGGTCTTCCGTGTAAATGCCAATCGCTCCGATAAAACTGTTTTGCTGTTTGGTGGTGGTAATCCCATATTGTACAACTTCTGCCGGTAATTGGCTTGTAGCTTGCGAAACACGATTTTGTACGTTTACGGCCGCCTGATCGGGATTTGTACCTTGTTGAAAATATACGGTTATGGCTAAGGTACCGTCATTACTGGCGGTTGACGTCATGTACGTCATGTTTTCTACACCATTGATTGCTTCTTCAAGAGAAGGCGTTACTGAGCGTAAAATAGTCTCGGCATTCGCGCCGGGATATACCGCTGTTACCAACACAGAGGGAGGCGCGATATTAGGAAATCGCTCCAAGGGTAACTTTGTTAAGGCAAGTATTCCAACAATTACTAACAATATGGAAATAACAGTGGATAGTACAGGCCTATTTATGAATTTCTGAAACATGGATTTTAAACTTTGAGTGTATTATTTTTTTGTTTTTACAGCAGCCATCTTATCAGCAACCTTTTGCGGTTGAATAACCATGCCTTCTTGTAATTTGTCAATGCCGCTTAATACTATTTGGTCGCCGGCGTTTACACCGCTTTGAACCAAGTAATTTTCACCAGCTTTCCCCACGATGCTAATGGCTTGTTTTTTTACTTTACTACTATCACCCAACGTAAATACAAATACTTTATCTTGCATTTCCACCGTTGCAGCTTGCGGTACCAAAATGGCATTGCTGTGTTGTAGACCTAACCTGATTTTACCCGTGTTGCCTGAACGAAGTAAGCCACTAGCATTCAGAAAGCTGGCTCTGAGGGTAATTGCTCCCGTGGTTTTATCAAACTGCCCGTCAATCATATCAATTTTGCCTTTAATTGGATAAGCGGTATCATCTGCTAGTAAAAGCTCAACAGCCGGTAAGTGACTAATTCTATCCGCGGGTGTTTTACCCGGATAATTCGCATTAAAGTTGTTGAAGTCTTTTTCAGCTAAAGCAAAATAAACATGCACTTCGTGGGTGTCAGATAACTGTGTTAGCGCTATTTCATCTGATGGAGAAACCAAGCTTCCTTGTTTTTTAGGAATACGGCCAATGTAGCCGCTTACCGTAGCCTTCACGTTGGTATAGCCTAAATTAATCTGCGCTGCAGCGACACTTGCTTTAGCTTGTTCTGCGTTTGCTTGAGCAATTTTATACGCTGTTTTTGCCGTTTTTAACTGGATGTCTGAAACGACTTTGTTTTGAACTAGTGGGGTCAACTTGTCGACCTCTAATTGTGCATTTAGCATAGCTGCCTCAGCGGCATGTAAACTTGCTTTAGCATTATTTAACGCTTCGCGATAAGGATTTTCGTTGATTTTAAATAAGGTTTGCCCTGCTGTCACATACGCGCCTTCGTTAACCAAAACGCTTTGTAAGTATCCACTCACTTGTGGCCGAACATCGATGTCAACCGCACCCTGAATCGAGGCAGGATAGTCGACATACGTGGTTTCAGTACTCGCATGTATGCTGCTAACCGGTAAAACGGGAGGTGGGGGTGCCGCCGCCGATTGCTCAGGAGAAGATTTACAGCTAGCGAGCAGTATAGATAGGATAGAGATTGTTAATAATGATTTAACACTGTTATAATTTTTAACAGTGTTAAGTGTAGGGTACAATGGATGTAGAGATTTCATATATTTAAATTTTAATTGAAATTAAAGCCAGTAAATAATTTAACACTGTTAAATTAATGTGTAAAAAAAAATTATGTGTTTATTGATAATGTGATGCCTTTAATAGCATCTCTTAAAATCTGTTGGTTCAGCTCGTTGGTTGTTCTTCCGTAAGGGCGCACTAAATTAATCGAGATTAGTCCATGAATAATAGACCAGTACGTGTAATATTTTTTGCAGATGTCGTCTTCAGAAACAGGTTTTTTGTCAAATAATGACTCAATTACGTCACCTAACATGTGACTTATGGTTTCGGCTTCGGGCATTGTTTTTTGAACGGTACAACAAACCATTTCCACTCCGTACATCAACTGATAAAATTCTTTATGTTTAAAGGCGAAGTCCCAATAGGCAACCCACATGGCTTCCATTTTATCTGCTGCATTTTCGTGTTGGTCTCTAGCGTTACGGATGTCTTTTGCCAATAGTAAATAACCTCTTCGGGTGAGCTCAAGTAAAATACCGTCCTTATTTGAAAAGTATTCGTAAATGATGGGTGCTGTATATTCAATCTGGTCAGCAATTTTACGCATACTCAATGCTTGCCAACCCTCTGTTTGAACAATGTTCAAGGCGGCATCCAGAATTTTTGTTCTGGTTTCATCTTTTAAACGTAGAATTCTTTCTTTGCTTCCCATGATATGGAATAAGGTGTAAATAATCTAACACCGTTAAGCAAAAGTAGAATCAATTCTAGAATTCCAAATCACACATATGTCATAAATAATGGGAACTGTATTTTTGTTATTGATAATCAGTCGTTTGTAATGTTTTTTGGTTGTTGTCATCACCATAAAAAAGAATTTTTTATTGTGATTTTTTATTTTTTAAGAAATTTTATCATTTATAAAGTACTTGTTATTCAAATTGTTATCTTGGGGGAACCAAATATTCCTATTTTATGAGTGATACATTACCGCAGAATAACATTTTCAAAGTTATTGGCGCCTCTTCATTGGGCACTTTAATTGAATGGTATGATTTTTACATTTTTGGCAGCTTAGCGGTTATCATCGGACACCAGTTATTTCCGGAAGATGCAGGGGCATCCGCATTAATTAATACCTTGGCCATTTTTGCTGCAGGCTTTATTGTTCGCCCTTTTGGCGCATTGGTTTTTGGCCGACTTGGCGATTTAATCGGGCGGAAATATACTTTCCTTTTAACATTGGTGTTAATGGGCGGTTCAACCTTTTTAATTGGTCTTATCCCATCATACAAAACCATTGGCTACGCAGCCCCTATTTTAGTGTTGGTGTTGCGCTTGGTTCAAGGTTTAGCATTGGGTGGGGAGTACGGTGGTGCGGCCACGTATGTCGCCGAGCATGCTCCCAAAAATAGACGGGGGTTTTTTACCAGCTGGATTCAAACAACAGCAACTTTAGGGTTGTTTTTATCGCTAGGCGTAATTGTGGTCACAAAGAACATTTTGGGAGCCGAAACTTTTGGCGATTGGGGTTGGCGTATTCCCTTCTTACTATCGATTCTTTTAGTCGGCGTTTCGATTTATATCCGAATGAAGATGCATGAATCGCCCTTGTTTTCGAAACTAAAATCGGAGGGGAAGGTTTCAAAGAATCCGTTGAAGGATAGTTTCAACAATAAAGCCAATTTTAAAATGGTTTTATTGGCTCTTTTTGGTGCAACAATGGGACAAGGTGTTATTTGGTACACCGGTCAGTTTTATGCCCAATCGTTTCTAGAAAATACCTGTAAGCTTGATTTTAATGATTCAAGGTATATCTTGCTTTGGGGAATTGCTTTTGCTACGCCGTTTTTTGTGGTGTTTGGTAGTTGGAGCGATCGGGTAGGGCGAAAGTGGATTATGCTTACCGGAATGCTTTTAGGGATAATTTTTTATCGTCCTATTTATCAAACCTTTTTGGATGATACCGATTTTACACACGTAGCTTCATCTGAAATTTTATCGAGTAATTCAGTTAGTAAAATGGTTGCTATTGATGGGACACAGGATAGTTTGAAGGTAATTACAACGACGGTTTCATTGAAAAGTGGGGCTTCTTTTACAAAGGTTCAGACCGATACGGTATCCTTTAGCAAAGGACTGCTGGCAGGCGAAGAAATGATCAAGGATAAAGTACTTCCTTTGTCTACTTTTTGGAAATTTGTAGGGTTGATTTTTTTCCAAATATTGTTAGTTACCATGGTGTATGGACCAATTGCTGCGTTTTTGGTGGAGCTTTTTCCTACGCAGATTCGATACACCTCGATGTCTCTGCCTTACCACATTGGAAACGGTGTTTTTGGGGGCTTGGTTCCTTTTATTGCTACCCTAGTTGCCAGTTTTGAAGGTTCTACACCCTTGTCAGGCTTGTGGTATCCAATCGGGATTGCCAGTTTAAGCTTGGTTATTGGCGCGGTTTATTTGAGTAATAAGAAAGACGAAAATATTAACGATTAATTTAAAAGATATGAAAGCGTTAAAAAAAATATTAGGCTTGGTTTGGGTTGTTATTGGGCCAATCGCCATGACTTTTTTGTTGCTTCAAGCGATAGAAAAGGTAGGTTTGGCTCATACCGAGATAGAAAGAACGAATACGCTCTTACAATGGTCGATTATATTGCTTATTTTCTTACCCATTAGCTTGGGCTTGATGATTTTTGGAGTGTATGCCATTAAAGGAGAGTACACGCATTTACCTGATAATTCAGAAGAAATTTAGATGAAACAAACCTAACCTATGAGGTTTTTAAAACCTCATAGGTTTAAAAAGGTTTATAAAACGCGAATCAACAATCCTTTTAAATATTCTCCTTCAGGGAAAGAAATACGTACAGGGTGGTCTTCTGGCTGACAGAATTGTTTAATGATTTGTACTTCTTTGCCTGCATCAAGCGCAGCCCAAGCAATAATTTGTTTAAAGGTTTCTATATCGACAGCGCCTGAGCAAGAGAAGGTGGCGAGTAATCCACCCTTTTCCAATAAAAGCATCCCAAGACGATTTAAATCTTTATAAGCACGCGCCGCACGATCCAACGCTGAACGTGATGGGGCATATTTTGGTGGGTCGAGCACAATTACATCAAACAATTCTCCCGATTCTTTAAATGCTCTAAGTTGTTTGTTAACATCCGATTGAATGGCTTTTGTTTTGCTTTCATCGAATCCGTTTAAAGCAATATTTTGTTTCAAGGTTTCAACGGCTAGGCCAGAGCTATCTACACTGGTAACTTCTGCAGCTTCGTTCGCTAAACAATTTAAGCTGAATCCGCCACTGTAACTAAAACAATCAAGTACCTTCTTGCCCTTTGTGTAGCTGGCTAAGATGTGTCGGTTATCGCGCTGATCGCAATAAAAACCCGATTTTTGTCCTTCGGCAATGTTAATGTTGTAGCGAATACCGTTTTCGGTTACTTCTAAAAACTCCGGTGGATTTTCGCCCCAAAGCAGTCCGTTTTCAATGGGTAAACCCTCATGTCCACGGGCGGTGGCATCGCTTTTATCAAAGATTCCTTTTGGATTTAATTCTTTTCTTAAAATATCAACGATCTCTGTTTTTACTTTTTCAATCCCTGAACTTAAGATTTGAAGCGAAAGGAAATCGGCGTATTTATCTACAATTAAGCCAGGTAAAAAGTCGGCTTCGCTAAATACAAGTCTGCAAGTGTTGGTTTGTTCATTTAAAATAAACTGACGAGAAGAAATGGCTTGTTTCAATCGGCTTTCGTACCATTCGGTGTTGATGATTTGGTCTTCATCCCATTCTAAAAGTCGAACTGCTACACGCGAATTGCTGTTAAAATATCCGTATGCTAAGAATTCGTTATCAAATGCGAATACTTTAACCACTTCGCCATCATTAGGTTTTCCTTTAACTTTTTCTAAAGCACCTGAAAACACCCAAGGATGCCGTTGAATGGCTGCTTTTTCTTTCCCTTTTTTTAAAATGATTTCTACCATGTTGCAAAGGTAATAAATAAATAAGCCCGCACGAATGTGGTTGTTGGGTATTCCTTCGGTGATCTGTTGAATTACAAGAAAGGATTTCCGAGCGTTTTTTTCATGCGAAGTAAATTGGTATCTAAAATGCGTGTTTCAAATTCAGTAATAGGCCGCTTAGCTTCAATCATGGAAATGAGCAGTTCGGTAGCAACCTGACCAATTTGAAAGGCTGGCTGTGCAACCGCGGTTAAGGATGGCGAAAACAAATCAGTTAGCTTCGAGTTTGTAAAGCCTGCAATGGCAATTTTATGCGCAATTTCTGGATTGTTGTTTTTGAGGGCTAAGATGGTTCCAGTTGTGAGTCGATCGCTGGCAATAAAAATTCCATCCGGGTTTAATTGAAGAATTTCTTTTACTGCATCGTTTAATTTTTCAATATGAATATCATCGTGTTTACAATATTTGACCAATTCGGGTCTAAACTCGATGTGGTATTTATTGAGTGCAGCTTTATAACCTGCCAAGCGCTCTTTTGTATTGGATAGCGTATCGGAATTTGTTAAATGCGCGATCACTCTTTTGCCAGATAAGATAAGATGCTCTGTTGCATCAAATGCACCTTTAAAATTATTAGCAATTACTTTGTGTGTTTCAAAATTTTCAGGAACACGGTCGAAAAAGACAATTGGGAGGCCTTTTCCGTAAAGATTGCGTAGGTAATCAATGTCTTCCGTTTCGGATGAAAGTGCAATTAATAATCCATCTATTGAACGGGAAGCAAGATGTTCAACATTCAGTTTTTCTTGTTTAGAAGATTCATGGCTTTGTGCAATAATTACATGATAATCTTTGGCATAGGCAATAGATTCCATGCCGTTAATAACCTCAGAAAAGAAGTTGTTGGCGATTTCACTAACAATGATGCCGATGGAATAGCTTCGGCGTTCTTTTAAGCTTCTGGCAATAGGGTTTGCACGGTAATTAACCTTCTCTGCGTAGGCTAAAACAAGTTTTTTTGTTTCTTCGCTAATTTCGTATCGGTCTCTTAAAGCGCGCGAAACTGTGGAAGTAGAGAGTCCTAGCGCTTTAGCAATATCTTTTATCGTGGATGTTTCAAATCTCATGTCAAGTAGTTGCTCACAAGTTACGAAAAGATATGCTTTTTTAGGTATTAAAGTTTATTTTAATAAGCGTCATAAATACGTTTGTGGGAACGTTTGCACAGTTTTTTGGTTAAAAGTGTATTGTGTGAATGACATTTTTTGTAAAATTGTTTAATCCAAACGTAACCAAATATTGTAAACCCCATTCATCCCATTAAAGAATTATCTTCTGAATGCAGACGATTGCATTAAATTAATCCGTAAAATCAACTAAACAATTAATAATTATGAGCAGAGTTTTACTCATTTTAGCATTTCTCTATTGTGCTTTTGGAGTTGCCACGGTGCATGCCCAAAATAGACAGCTTACAGGTACTGTTAAAGATAAAAAAGACGGTCAACCCATTGTAGGAGTCAGTGTGCTGATTAAAGATTCCAAAGTAGGAACGAGCACCGATGGAGATGGAAATTTTAAAATAAGCATTCCGGCGAAAGGAGCTATTTTAGTTTTTAATTATGTAGGCTATAAATCAAAATCAATTGCTGTAACAAATGAAACGAAATTGAATGTTTCATTAGAAGAGGATGCAAACACGCTTCAAGAAGTAACCGTTAATATTGGTTACGGAACGGTTAAAAAGGAAGCTTTAACTGGTTCTGTTTCGTCATTAGGAGGAAAAGATATTGAGCAATTTCCAGTGGCAAATGTGGCACAAGCATTGGCTGGTAAGTTAGCAGGGGTATCGGTATTAACGACCGAAGGAAGTCCTGGTGCGGATATTAACATCAAAGTTCGCGGAGGAAGTTCGTTAACAGGTGATAACTCTCCGTTGTACGTTGTAGACGGTGTGCAAGTTGAAAACGCTTTATCATTATTGTCTCCGAATGAAATTGAATCAATCGATGTTTTGAAAGATGTAGCATCAACTGCCATTTATGGTAGCCGTGGTGCAAATGGTGTATTTATTATTACCACCAAAAGCGGTAAAAATGGCCGTAACATTGTGTCATTTGATGTATATGGCGGTGCGCGTCAAATTGTGAATACGTTAGACGTGATGAATCCGTATGAGTATGTTAAATATCAATATGAATTGTACAACAATAATACTTCGCAAGATGTAAAAGATTCTTTTGCAAAACGTTACGGTACGTTTGAAGATTTAGATATTTACAAAAATATTCCAAACATCGATTGGCAGGATAAAGTTTTCGGTCGTACAGCTTGGAGCAATACCGAGGCATTAAACTTATCAGGTGGAAATGAGAAAACGACATACAGTTTAACATTAAACAATACCAAAGAAGATGGTATTATGTTAAACTCAGGTTTCAAAAGAACCTTTGCTAATTTCCGTTTCGATCATAAACTATCGCAAAAAATAAAGGTTAACTTTAACGTACGTTATAGCCGTCAGGAAACAGACGGTGTGGGGACTTCTAATACCGGTTCGCAAGGGAATAACCGTTTAAGAAATGCGGTACGTTACCAGCCATATTCGGGCGGAAGCGATTCTGGTGATTTTTTTGATGCGGATTATTTAACAACCAATTTATCGAACCCGATAACTTTGGCGAATCAAGAGTTAAAGTTCGACTATTTAAACAGTTTTATCGGAAGCGGTAGTTTTCAATATCAAATTTTAAATAATTTAACGTTTAAAACGACTTTGGGCTTAACCTATACGGATAGAAAAACAAATGGATTTAATGGTCCAGTGAGCGGTTTAGCTAGAAACAATGCGGGTTTACCGGTGGTTACGTTGTTTAATTCAAACCAACGTAATGTGTTAAACACGAACACCTTAAGTTATAAACCTAATTTAGGCCCCGACCACAGTTTAGATTTAATGGTAGGACAGGAGTTCAACATGGTGGATTTACAATCGAATGCAAGTACAACCAAATGGTTCCCAGTAAATATAACCGCGGATGAAGCATTTTCGAGTATTCAAAAAGCGGAGCCACCAACTGGATCGGTGCAAGATAAACCAACATCGGCGGTTAGTGGAAATCATCAACTTTCGTTTTTTGGTCGTGCAGCATACGGATACAAGAGCAAGTATTTCTTTACGTTTAACTTACGTGCAGATGGTTCTTCATTCTTTGCTCCGGGCCAACAATGGGGGTATTTTCCTTCAGGACAATTTGCTTGGCGTGCATCGGAAGAACAATTCTTCAAGGATTGGAACATAGATTGGATGGATAATTTTAAAGTTCGTGTAAGTTATGGCGCTGCGGGTAACAATCGTATTGGACAAGATTTGTTTAGAGCCTTGTATTCTGCAAACTCTACTCAAGGAGGGTATGCTGCTAGTGATGCATCTGTAACCACGGGTTTAATTCCGGGCGCAGTAATGCCGAATCCAAACATTACATGGGAAACGAATGTTTCTCAGGGCATAGGTATCGATATTGATTTATTTAAAAAACGTTTGAATTTAACCTTAGATTACTATAACAATAAAACAAATAATTTATTGCTATTGGCAAATATTCCTCCAATTACTGGATATTCTACCCAACAACAAAACGTGGGTAAAACACAAAATAGAGGTTTTGAAATGCAGTTAAATTATTTAGCAGTTAAAAACAAAGATTTCACGTACTCAACCGGATTAAATTTATCGTTTAACCGAAATAAAATACTTGGTTTACAGGGAGGTGTTACTTCTTACGTTACTGCATCTGGATGGGTAAATAGTTTGAATGATTTCTTAGTTCAGGTAGGTCAACCGGTAGGTCAGTTCTATGGCTTTGAATCAGATGGCCGTTATACCATTGATGATTTTAATTATGTACAAAACACAAATGGTAGCTATACTTATACCTTGAAAGCAGATGTGCCAAATGCACGTGTTTTATTAGGAAATCGTGAACCACAGCCGGGCGATATGAAAGTGAAAAAACTTTCTTCAAGTTCAAGCATGCTTATCGGCGATGATGATAGAACGGTATTAGGGGTAGCTCAACCAAAAATGGAAGGTGGTTTTAATAACCAATTTGCTTACAAAAATTTCGATTTTACAGTATTCATGAACTTCTCGGTTGGTAGCAAGGTATATAATGCGAACAAAATTGAGTTTACTTCGCAATACAATGTGAAAGACAACAATTTACTATCGGTAATGAACGACCGTTGGCAAAATTTTAATGAAAATGGTGTTAAAGTAACTGATCCAACACTTTTAGCTGCCATGAATGCAAATACCAGTATGTGGACTCCAACTGGAGGTAATTATTCATTGTATTCGTATGCAGTAGAAGATGGTTCATTCTTAAGAATTACCAACGTTACTTTGGGATATACTTTACCAACGAAATTAATGGCTAAAACTGGTTTCATTTCTAAATTAAGAGTATACGGTACCGTAAATAACTTATGGACTATTACTGGTTATTCAGGATATGATCCGGAAGCTAATACACGTGGAAAGGTAAATCCTTTAACACCTGGGGTTGATTATGCTGCTTACCCACGCAGCAGATACATCCTTGCTGGAATTAACATGGTATTTTAATATTAACATTAAAGAAAATGAAGAATAAATTAATACAGTCGGCTTTAATGGTAATAGCTGTTGGAGCTTTAAGTTTAACTACTTCGTGTAAAAAATATTTGGAGGTTAATTCTCCATCAAGTTCAACACCTGAGGTTGTTTTTGAAAGTTCAACCTATACAAACTCAGCCTTAATAGGCGTTTATAATCGCCTTTGTGGAGATAATGGATACGGTAGCCGTATTTCGACCTTGTTTGGTATTACTGCCGATGATTTTAAAACATCGGGTAGTTATAGCTCTTCAGATAGAAGGGGAATTAGCATGTACGGTGCTAGTTCAGATAATACCGATTTGGTTAATCCATTTTTGCAGTTGTATGCAGGAGTGGAACGTGCAAATATTTGCATTAAGTACATTCCAACCTCAAGTTTATACAACAATGGTTCGGCAACAGATAAAGCTTTAATGAAACGCTATTATGGCGAGGCTTTGGCTTTAAGGGCGCAGTTTTTGTTTGAATTAATTCGTAACTGGGGCGACGTACCAGCTAATTTTGTGCCTTCTTCTGACGGAGAAACATTATACGGTGCGAACGTAGATAGAGATAAAACCTACGATCAAATCATTGCCGATTTAAAAACAGCGGAGGATTTGGTGCCTTGGAGAAGTGAGTTGCTTGAATATGGAAGTTTCCGTTTCACGAAGGGTGCTATTAAAGGATTACGTGCGCGTATTGCTTTAGCGCGTGGAGGCTATTCGTTAAGAACAGATACCAAATTAATGGAGCGTAGATCGGATTATTTAACATATTACAAAATTGCACAGGAGGAGTGTTTAGATTTAATTAATCGTCGTGGTGAGCATTCTTTGAATCCGGTTTATGAGAATGTGTTTAAAACCTTGCACGGTACACGTTTAGACGATGCACACGAATTAATGTTCGAAGTAGGTGCATTTGGAAGTAACGCATCTACTGATAGTAAATTAGGTTACTACAACGGTATCCGTTTCAACTCGGCTTCGACATTTGGTTCTGGTGGTGCAGGTATGAATGCTATTCCTACTTATTTTTATGAGTTTGATGCAACAAAAGATTGCCGCAGAGATGTAACGATTGGGGTATTTGAAATTACTGCGACTTCAAAGAAAATGATCAATACATTAAATAACATGACCGATGCGAAGTTCCGTAAATCATGGACCGCTTTTACGAATTCTTCCGCTTCTCAACAGTTTGCCGTTAACTGGCCTATATTGCGCTTTGCGGATGTGTTATTGATGTACGCCGAGGCGGACAATGAAGTAAATGGTGCGCCATCTGCTACCGCGATTGCTGCTTTACAAGAGGTGCAAAAACGTGCTTATGCTGGTTTCGAAACACAAATACCAACGACCCCTACAGATAAAATAGGCTTCTTTAATGCCATTGTAAAAGAGCGTTTATTGGAATTTGGTGGCGAGGCAATACGTAAATACGATTTAATTCGTTGGAATTTAATCGCGAGCAAATTTGCAGAAACCAGAGTTAAATTAACTGATTTAATTAATGGTGTGAATCAATATGCTTCGGTTCCAAATTATATTTATGCAAAAGAATCGAACTATTTGCAAGGAACAACAGTTGCAGATGTGGCTGCTTTAGATTTATACGGAGGTACACCAAACAGTGTTTTTGTTTCTCCTGGATTAAACACAGCAACGGCTCCTACTGGCTATACAACTAAAAACTGGAGAAAGGCACTTACGTTAGATAATACAATAACAAGTATTTCAACGGGTTTTGCTTTATATTTTGAAGCAAACAAAAAAGAGTTGTTCCCGTATCCAAAATCGGTGTTAAATGATAACCCGAATATGGATCAGAATTATGGCTATTAATATCTATTTTAAAAGATCAATTATGAAAAGATTTGTATATCAACTTGGTTTTAAACTGATTGTGTTAGCCAGTATGAGCATGGCTATTTCATCTTGCAAGAAAGAAGATAACCAGCCTACCGAACCAGCTCGTATTTTTAAACCCAGTGAGGTAAAAGTTACAACGGGAGAAACAGCTGCGGTTATTACTTGGGCTACACCTATTATGGCTTCAGGTAAATTAAAATATAGTGTAGATATTTCTACGGATTCACTGTTTAATACTGTAAGTTATACCACTACTGCAGATACAACTGGAACCATTGTTACGGATGAAAATATGGCGGTGCGTACGAAGTACTTTGCTCGTATTAAAGCACTTGCTACGAGTACTCAACCTGAATCGAAATATGTAGTAAGTTCGTCGTTTCAGATTTCGGGGAAACAGTTTTTCTTACCTGTGCGCGATTCAGAAATAAAAGAGAATAATGTAACCCTGCGTTTTACTCCTACAGTTGGATTAAGTTCAATTGTACTTACCCCGGCAAGTGGTTCGGCAATTACAACTGCCTTAACAACGGCAGATGCTGCAGCTGGTTTAAAAAATATCACGGGTTTGACGGGGGGGGTTAAATACAATGCAGAGTTATTTCAAGGAACTAAAAATGTTGGTTTCTTAAGCTTTACAACTTTAACTCCAACAAATTATACCGTTAAATTAAATCCAGGTGATGATTTAGCAGCAGCCATTACTGCTGCTGCTAATGGTGCAGTTATCGGTTTGAACCCAGGGACGTATAATGTAACAGCTGCTAGTACATTTATCACACAAAAGACAATTACGTTGAAATCTACTTCTGGTAATCCAACGGATACGAAAGTTAATTTTAAAGAGATTGATATTGAAGGTACAGGTGCTGGTATTACTTTAGCAGGTATAGAATTCGATGGTACGGCAGGTACATCTTTATACTTCCTTAACTTTATTGGTTCGCAAGCAGCGAATGGTTCGGCGGCAACATTCACCAATGTAACAGTAGATAATTGTATTGTACACGGTTCTACCACCGCATTTTTGAGAGCTGATAGAGGAACAGCTGCAAGAGATTTTAAAATTGGTGCAATAACGGTAAATAACTCTGTAGTGTACGATATGGGAGCAAATGGCTCTTCAAATTATTACATGTTCCATTTAACAAAAATGGAGTTTGCTAATTTGAACGTTACCAAATCAACTTTTTATAATAATGGACCAGGCTTGGTAATCGCAAGTACTGCACTTACAGGAGCGGCAATACCTTCTGTATTGATTACGAATACAACCATCAATGGTTTTGGTGGAAATGCGAAATATGCCTTGTTAGATGCGAATACGAATCCAATTAGTTTCGTAATGCGCGATAATATTTTTGCAAACACACCTAAATCGGGAACGGTTGTAGCTGCAGCCATTAGAGGTACAGGTACCGGAAGTACACTTACAATAGCCAATAACAATTATTTTAATTTAGTAACTACTGTAGGAGGAACAACTGCGTTAACGTTTGGTACTGCAACTTTGACTGCTAACTCTTCAACAGATTTGGGTTGGACAGCCGCAACAACCACTTTTACATTACCAGTTGGTTCGCCTTTGCGTACATCAAGTAGTACAGGAGGTGCTCTTGGTGATCCACGTTGGACATATTAATATTTTTAGGTACTAGGGCAGGTAGTTTTACCTGCCCTTTTTTTTAAATTACTAATTTCTTTTTAATGCGTTTATTTAACTATTTAGGACTTGCGCTCGTATTAACCTTATTTTCATTCACTCAAACTCAAAAGCAAACCACCGTGTACATTATTGGCGACTCTACTGCGGCCAATAAATCTTCAAAAGCATACCCAGAAACAGGATGGGGAATGAAGCTTCAATCTTTTTTTAAGGATGAAGTGAAGGTTGATAACCGCGCTTTAAACGGTAGAAGTACCAAATCGTTCAGAAACGAAAAACAATGGGACCCGATTATGGAGAAATTAAATCCGGGTGATTATGTTTTCATCGAATTTGGGCACAACGATGAAAAGGTGGATAAACCAACTGTAGGAACTTCGCTGAGCGAGTTTAAAACTAATTTGGTAAATTACGTAAACGAGGCAAGAAGTAAAAAAGCCATTCCGGTTTTGTTAACCCCAATTGCAAGACGCAACTTTAAAAATGGAGTTTTAACCGATACGCATGGCGATTATCCGGCGGTGACGCGTAAAGTAGCCGATTCATTGAAAGTGCCTTTAATTGATATGTTGGTTAAAACAGAAGCTTTGTTGCGCTCATTGGGGGATGTACCTTCTATCAAATTGTTTAATTACGTGGATTCGGGGAATGTAAATTATCCGAAAGGAAAGAAAGACGATACCCATTTAAGTCCTGAAGGAGCAAAACAACTAGCTGGTTTGGTGGTTATGGGAATTAAAGAAACTAAATTAGATTTGCGTAAAAAACTAAAATAAGGATTTAGAATGTTTTCAAAATTTAAAGCTCAGCTATTTTTATGGATAGGTTTAATGGCAGGTACTTTGGTCGGTTTTGCACAAAATTCGGCTCCTACTAAATCTACAAAAACAGTTTATCCGGCCGTGTTAACAGTGGCTCAAGACGGTTCGGGTGATTATAAAACCATTCAAGAAGCGGTAAATTCTATTCGCGATATTGGCGAGAAAGAGGTTTTAATCAAAATAAAAAAAGGGATTTATGCCGAGAAACTGATTATTCCAAGTTGGAAGATAAACATTAAGCTGTTGGGCGAAAGTGCCGATAATACCATTATTACTTGGGGCGATTTTTCTGGAAAGGCCTATCCAGAAGGCAAGGATGCTTTTGGAAAGGATAAATATACCACCTATACTTCGTATACGGTTTTAGTACAAGGAAATGATGTTACACTAGAAAATTTAACCGTCGCAAATTCGTCGGGTAGAGTGGGACAAGCGGTGGCTTTGCATGTGGAAGGGGACCGCTTTGTGGCTAGGAATTGCAAGTTTTTAGGTAATCAGGACACGTTGTATGCCGCGACAGAAAATAGTCGTCAGTACTATTTGAATTGCTACGTGGAAGGAACTACCGATTTTATTTTTGGTAAATCGACGGTTTTGTTTGCGGGCTGTACCATTAAGAGTTTGACCAATTCTTACATCACGGCTGCTTCTACTTCAGCGAAGCAAAAATTTGGCTTTGTATTTTTAAACTGTAAGTTGATTAGTGAAGTCTCTGCCAATAAAGTTTTTTTAGGTCGGCCATGGCGTCCGTTTGCTAAAACCGTATTTATTCAATGCGATTTAGGTAAGCACATTGTACCTGAAGGATGGAACCCCTGGAAAGGTGATGATATGTTTCCGGATAAGGAAAAGACTGTTTTTTATGCCGAGTACAAAAATACAGGAGCAGGTGCTTCAACAGATGCTCGGGTTGCTTGGGCAAAGCAATTGAGTAAGCAGGAAGCAAAACACTATACCCTTGCTCAGATTTTGGGCGGAATGGATAATTGGAATCCGGTTAAGTAGATTTATCTAAAAACCTATAAGGTTTTAAAAGCCTTATAGGTTTGACTAGGTTTTTTTAGAAAATATACTTCGTACTCAAGAAATTCGAATCGTTATCGTTTACAATTTCATTTAGCAAATGCTTATTCGCGTCGGTGAACTTTGCTGCCACCAAAGAACGAATAGAGAACGAGCGTAAAGCATCTACAACTGATAGTGTACCTTCAGCACTGTCTTTGCGACCTGTAAAAGGAAATACGTCTGGTCCGCGTTGACATTGGCAGTTAATGTTTACACGACTTACTTGATTTACCAAAGGATCAATTAGCGATGAAATTACGGCGGCGTTGTTGCTGAAAATACTCACTTGCTGACCGTGTGGCGATCCAATTAAGTATTCTATTGGTTCTTCTAAATCGTCGAATGGAACCACCGGAATAACCGGACCAAATTGCTCCTCGCGATACAATTTCATATTGCTGTTTACCGGGTACACAACGGCAGGATACACAAAGGTTTCGAGCGTTTGACCACCGTTTTTGTTGATTACTTTGGCGCCGTGTGCTGCTGCATCATCAATACATTCTTTTAAATATTCGGGTTTGTTTACTTCGGGTAGGGGTGTTAAGGCAACTCCTTTTTCCCAAGGCATACCAAATTTTAGTTTCTCCACTTCGGCCGACAAACGCTTCAAGAATTCTTGCGCTAAACTGCGGTGTACATACACAATTTTAATGGCGGTACAGCGTTGGCCGTTAAACGATAAGGAGCCTAAAACAGTTTCGGAAACGGCTAAATCTAAATTTGCATCTTTGGTAATGATGGCTGCGTTTTTGGCATCGAGGCCTAAAATGGCGCGTAAGCGATTTACTTTAGGATGTAATTTTTTTAACTCGTTGGCTACTTTACTAGATCCAATAAGGGTAAGCACATTAATTTTTCCAGATTTCATTAAACCTGGTACAATGGTGTTGCCTCGACCATAAATGGTGTTTACAACGCCTTTAGGAAAACTGGTTCTGAATGCCTCTAACAATGGATAATGTAAAAGCGTACCATGTTTAGGTGGTTTAAATAAAAGTGTATTGCCCATGATGAGCGCCGGAATTAAGGTGGTAAAGGTTTCGTTTAAGGGATAATTAAACGGACCCATACATAACACCACTCCAAGAGGAGAGCGACGCACCTGCGCTACGATTTCTTGTTCTATTTCGAAGCGTGAGGATTGACGGTCGATGTCTTTAAGGGCATCGATGGTGGCGTAGATGTATTCTACTGTACGATCGAATTCTTTTACTGAGTCGGCATAAGATTTACCAATTTCCCACATGATTAATTTGGCAACTAGTTCTTTTTGCTCAATCATTTTATGGGTGAAATTTTCTACGCAGGCTATGCGGCTGGCTACACTCATGGTGGGCCATTCGCCACGGCCATTATCGTATGCGGCTACGGCTGCATCCAGGGCTTCTGTCGATTCTTTTTCGGTACAAACCGGAAAACTACCGATGCGTTTTCGCTTTAATCCGTCTGTAGTTTTAATGCATACGGGTGAGTAAACGTCATTAAATGGTCCGCTCCATTGTTTCATCTCCCCGTTTGAAAGAAATTCTTTTTGATTGATTTCTTCCGTAAGCCTAAATTCATCTGGAATTTGGCTTTCTTCAACGAAAATATTTTCGAGGTTTAAAGTGGTGCTCAATGTAAAATAGTATTATGGTTTATTTTTGTTTAGTTTGTCTATAGGTATAGTATAGAATTAGGATTTAGAAAACAGGCTTTAACATCTTTTTTTAGAATGTTAAAGCCTGTAAGTTATTTTAAATCAATTACTTTCATTTTAGGAACCAATGTTTTCATTACGATCCAGGCAATTAAATAAGCCAAGGCACAGAATGCAAACATAATGGTATAGCCGGTTTGAATGTGGCCTAATGCTTTATAGTGATCGAATAAGGCACCGCCAGTTTTAGAGATTAATACGCCTCCAATACCGCCTGCCATACCACCTATTCCGATAACTGAGCCAACGGCCTTTTTAGGAAACATGTCGGATACGGTTGTAAAGATATTTGCCGACCAAGCTTGGTGAGCCGATGCTCCAATACCAATTAAAATTACTGGTACCCAAAAGGTAAAATGTCCTAATGGTTGTGCTAATAATACCACCAATGGAATTAATGCAATTAAGAGCATCGCCTTCATACGGCCTTCGTATATGTTGTATCCTTTTTTAAGGAAATATGCCGGAAACCATCCTCCTCCAACACTACCAATCATGGTCATACTATAAAGTACGGCTAATGGGAATACAATTTGAGTGCCCTCCATGCCGTATTGAGCTTTTAGGTACGATGGCAACCAGAAAAGGAAAAACCACCAAACACCGTCGGTCATAAATTTACCAAAGGCAAAGGCCCAGGTTTGTTTAAAGCCAAGTAATTTAACCCATGATACTTTTTTGGCTTCGACTTCATCAGATGTTGTGGTTTCCTGTTGATCGGTATCGCTTAAAATATAATCGAGTTCTGCTTTTGATAATTTCTTCTGATTTTCTGGTTTTTCGTAGAAAATGAACCAGAAGAATAACCATACAAAGCCAATGGCACCAATAATTAAGAAAGTAGCTTCCCATCCCCATGCTTCGGCGATATAGGGTACCGTTGCTGGAGCTAAAATAGCACCTACATTGGCACCTGAGTTAAAAATACCGGTTGCTAACGAACGTTCTTTTTTAGGGAAATATTCGGCCGTGGCTTTAATCGCCGCTGGAAAGTTCCCCGATTCTCCAAAACCTAAAACGGCTCTTGAAACAACAAAACCCAGTACCGAAATGGAAATATTGGTAATACCTACCAGTGCTAACAGTGATGCAGTTGCTTCGCCCAGAGGGATGGCTTTGGCGTGTAAAATAGCTCCGAAGGACCAAACGATGATGGCAATTGCGTAACCCCATTTTGTTCCAAGTTTATCAATAATTCGACCGGCAAAGAGCATTGAAATAGCATAGATGAATTGAAATGCTGCGGTAATATTTGCATAATCAGTGTTCGTCCATCCAAATTCAGCTTCTAATTTCCCAGATAATAAACTTAAAACCTGGCGGTCTAAATAATTTACGGTTGTAGCAAAAAATAGAAGTGCACATATGGTCCATCTGTAATTGCCAATTTTTGGTTTATTCATTTTGGTTAGGTTTGTTTTTCGTTTACTTACTCTGCTTAATTAAGTCAAGCGCTATTTTGGTGTTTTCTTCCAGCTCTTCGTAAAGGCCTTTGCTCATCACTTCTTTGCTGATTAATTTACTACCCATACCTACGGCACAAACTCCGGCTTTAAACCAGGTTTTTAGGTTGTCGAGGTTAATCTCTACACCACCAGTTGGCATAAACAACTGACCTGCAAATAAATCTTTAATAGAAGATATAAATTCAGGACCTAAAATATTAGCTGGGAATATTTTAATAAGCATGGCTTTGTGTTGTTGCGCGACACTAATTTCGGTTGGGGTCATACATCCCGGAATCCAGAGCATATCTATTTTGTTTGCGATTTCGGCCACTTCAGGATTTACTATTGGCGCCACAATAAAATCGGTTCCGGCTTCAATAAAAGCATTTGCTTCGTGCCCTGTTTTGATGGTTCCAATACCCAAGTATAAATCAGGCATTTCTTCATTCCGTACTTCGATGAGCTTTTTGAAGTTTGACAAAGCCGATTTTCCGCGATTGGTATATTCGAAAACACGAACACCCGATTTGTATAGGCTACGTAGAATTTCTACACTACCTGCTTCACTATCTTGATAAAACAAAGGCAACATCCCTTGTTCTAAAATGGCATCTAAAATTTTGTGTTTGTTGCTAATCATCGTATTATTCTTTTTTCTATTTCCTCAACGGTGCTGGTTGTGGCATCGCTTGGGATGTACAATTTATCGTAGGCTGCAGCTGTTGCAAAGTTTAGGATTTCGCTTGCAGATAAGTCGTTGTAGAAACCGTAAATTAAACCTCCCATAAAGCAGTCGCCGCTACCCACCTTATCTAAAATTTCATCCGAAATGTATTCTTCTGATACGGTTAATTCGTCGTTAGTATAAAGCGTGGTATAATATTTAATGCCTTTTCCGTTATCGAATCTAAAAGTATTTGCAATAGCTTTACAGCCAGGAAAAAGGGTTAAAATTTCTTTTGAAGTATCGGTTGCTTGTTGCAATAATGTTTCTTTATCGTAATTATCAGCAGCGGCTGATAAATCAGTATGTAAAGCTGTTCCCAACATTTTGTTGGCTGCCCATACATTTCCCATAATTAAGTTACAATAGCGCGCTAATTCAGGTAGAATATTAATAGGCTCTTTGCCGTACTTCCACAATTTTGAACGGTAGTTTAAATCGAGCGAAATGGTAATGTTTTTGGCACTTGCAACTTTTACTGCTTCTAAACATACGTCTGCAACATTTTGGCTTATAGCAGGACAAATTGTACTGAAATGAAACCAGGTTACACCTTCGAATACTTCATCCCAGTTGATTTGACCAACTTGTAAGTCGGCAAACGATGAGTTTGCTCGATCGTAAATTACACCTGCATTTTTTAAATCTTTCCCTTTCGGAAGATAGTATAACCCTAAACGGTCTCCGCTATACACCATTGGGTTGGTATCAACGTTTTTTGTTTTAAGGTAATCAACTATTTCGTGTGTAATATAATTATCGGGAACTGCCGATAAATAAGCAGAAGGGACACCCCATAAAGCTAATGCTGTGGCTACGTTTAGCTCAGCTCCGCCCACATAAAAAGGAAGTCTGTTCTCCTCAATCCATTGCGTGTTCATGTCTGGACAAATGCGTAATAGCAGTTCTCCAAAGCTTAAAACTTTATCTCCCTTTTTTAATAATGATGATATCTGGTTGTTCATTTGGTAATGAATGGCTTTGTGTGTTGTATGATAGCCTTAATTATAAAAGGAAATGATAAAAATAGGTTCTCATTTCCTTTTATAAGCATTCTTATATTAAAATTTAAAGTAATTTTTGGCGTTAAAGTACGAAATATCCTGCACTATCTTACCCACCCACTCGACATCGTTTGGTATTTCTCCATTTTCTACATCTTCTCCAAATAGGTTACACACTATTCTTCTAAAATATTCGTGACGTGGGAACGATAGGAAACTACGTGAATCGGTTAACATTCCTACTAAGCGACTTAATAATCCCATGTTTGATAAAGCATTGATTTGTTTGATCATGCCATCTTTTTGATCAAGGAACCACCAAGCCGATCCAAATTGGATTTTTCCTGCAACAGACCCGTCATTAAAGTTACCAATCATAGTGGCAATTAATTCGTTATCTGCTGGGTTCAAGTTGTAAAGAATTGTTTTTGCTAATTTATCTTGTGTATCTAAACGATTTAAAAATTTAGATAGCGCTCTTGCTTGACTAAAATCGCCAATGGAATCCCATCCAGTATCAGGGCCTAATTGACTTAACATACGGGTATTGTTATTACGCAAAGCACCTAAGTGATATTGCTGTACCCATCCTTTTTCGTGATCCCACTCGGCAAAATATACCAGCATAGCTGACTTAAATTTCAAGTTTTCTTGATACGAAATGGTTTGTTTGCTGCGGATTTTATCGAAAATGGTTGTAATTTCTGCTTCGGTGTAGTCTTCGGCATAAATTTGCTCTAAACCGTGATCTGAAACAGAACATCCATTTTCAGCGAAGTAATCGTGACGGCTTTTCAACGCATCCAGGTATTCTTGTAAGGTGCCAATGCTTTTGCCTACAACGCCTTCTAACTTATCAATGTATTCGTTTAAGCCGGCTACATCGTCGCTGTTCATCGCTTTATCCGGACGGAAAGCCGGTAACATTTTTAGCGCAATTCCTTCGTTTGCTAATTGTTGATGAAAGTTCAGGCTATCCAAAGGATCGTCGGTTGTACAAACAGCTTCTACGTTCATTTTTGCTAATAGTCCGCGTACAGAATATTCTGGCGTTTTCAATTTAGCCGAACATTCGTCGTAAATTTTTTGTGCAGTTTTACCTGAAAGAATATCGGTAATGCCGAAATAGCGTTGCAGCTCTAAATGTGTCCAGTGATATAAAGGGTTACGAAGCGTGTACGGAACTGTTTCAGCCCATTTTTGGAATTTTTCGAAATCTGATGCATTTCCAGTGATGTATTTTTCATCCACACCGTTCGCCCGCATTGCTCTCCATTTGTAATGGTCGCCAGCTAACCAAACTTGACTGATGTTTTCAAACTGTACGTTGTTGGCAATTTGTTCGGGGATTAAGTGATTGTGGTAATCGATAATCGGTAATGTTTTTGCAAAATCGTGGTACAGTTTTTCAGCTGTTTTGTTTTGCAAAAGAAAATTTTCATCTAGAAATGGTTTCATGATTTAGAAAGATATAAAAGATACTGGATAGGTAATGAGCCTATCCAGCGTCTGCTCGGTTATTTTTTATTTTAACTACTTGTCATTCTGAGCGCAGAAAAGCATCATTTTTAATGAATGCGCATGCACATATTCTTCGCATGGCTCAGCATGACGGTTTATTTTTTTACAAGCTCACACCACGTTTCCATGGGATGAAATCGTCTTGATTTAATAAAACAGCTTTAGGTATTACTTCGCCACTTGCTGCTTTAATGCAATACTCTAAAATATCTTCGCCCATTTGTTCAATGCTTTTTGCTCCTTCGATAACCGGACCGCAATTGATGTCGATGATATCGTTCATGCGTTTGGTTAAAGCATTGTTGGTAGATACTTTAATAGTAGGGCATACTGGGTTTCCGGTTGGTGTACCTAAGCCGGTTGTAAATAAAATTAAGGTTGCACCTGAGGCTGCTTTTCCGGTGGTTGCTTCCACGTCGTTACCCGGTGTACAAACTAAATTTAATCCAGCTTTTGTAGCAGGCTCTGTGTAATCCAAAACATCTTCTACTGGCGATGTTCCGCCTTTTTTAGCGGCACCAGTACTTTTAATGGCATCGGTAATTAAACCGTCTTTGATGTTTCCTGGAGAAGGATTCATAAAGAACCCTGAACCTACATTTTCTGCCGCTTGGTTGTAAGAAGTCATCAATTGGATGAATTTACGTGCCGCGGTTTCATCTTTTGTACGGTCGATTAATTGTTGTTCTGCTCCACAAAGTTCAGGGAACTCCGCTAAAAGAACAGTTCCGCCTAATGCGACTAACAAATCAGACGTGTATCCTACTGCTGGATTGGCGCTGATTCCGCTGAAACCATCACTTCCACCACATTTTACGCCTAATACCAATTTGCTAATTGGCGCTGGTTGGCGCTCAATTTGGTTAATCTCGGTTAAACCGATAAACGTTTTTTGGATAGCTTCTTTTACTAATTGTTCTTCGCTTTGCGATTGTTGTTGTTCGAAAATAAATAAAGGTTTATCAAAATTTGGACTGCGTTTTTTCAAATCGTCCATAAAATCTTGTACCTGTAAATTTTGACATCCTAAGCTTAAAACCGTAACTCCGGCCACATTTGGATGGTCGGCGTAAGCGGCTAAAAGTTTACTTAAAATGGCGGCATCCGAACGTGTTCCTCCACAACCACCTTGGTGGTTTAAGAATTTAATGCCATCTACATTTTTGAAAATACGGTTTGCTGCTGGGTTTGCTTGTGAAATAGCACTTGGGTCTGCTGACTCTAAGCTTTCGCCATTTTTGTAGGCTTCTACTAGGTGGTGGGTAAAGCTTTTGTACTTATCGGTTACAGCATAACCTAACTCGTTGTGCAATGCTTCGCGAATAACATCTAAGTTGCGGTTTTCGCAAAATACGGTTGGAATAAACAACCAGTAATTGGCAGTACCTACACGACCGTCTGAGCGGTGATAGCCATTAAATGTTCTTCCTTCAAATTTTGATACATCCGGTGCATTCCATTGGTAATGATACGGACGGAATTCAAACGGCTCTGAAGCATGTTTTGTGTTTTCGGTGTTCATTAATCCACCTTTGGGGATGAAATGTTGCGCTTTCCCTACCAATACGCCATACATAATGATGGGGTCGCCAATGTTCATATCTTGCATAAAAAATTTATGCTTCGCATGAATGTCATCGTGTAAAACATACTCGTGACCGTCGTGAATTATGGTTTCACCTTTTGTTAAATCCTGTAATGCAACGAGGACATTATCGTTTGGGTGAATTTTTAAGATTCTTGTAACCATTTTTATATTGTTCTTTCTGCGCGCAAGTTACTCAATGTTTTCTTTGCGCCTTCACTTTTAAGCAAATTTAAGTTGTTTTCTACCGCTTCTGCAAATCCAGGATAGCGTGTTAAATCCAATCCCCAAAGGCGTTCATCGGCTAATACATTTTTGACAACTGTTTCAGGGTTTTTCCAGTAGTTGTACAAAATCTCTGCAAATTCATCTTGAATTGGATACACCTTGCCATTGATGTTGGCTGTGAATGTATTTTCTGCTTTAACAACATTCATGAACAAAAGATAGGCAGCAAAACCTAGCGAAATATAGCTTGGTGCTTCTTGGTTTTTGCTGTATGCTTTGCGAATGAGTTGAATATTTCTCATTTGCATTTTAGAGGTAAAGTTTAGCGTAATGGCTTGCCATTGATGTTCAAGTGACGGATTGCTAAATCTGTCGGTCACACTTGAGGCAAAAGCCAAGGCTTCATCGTAGTTGATTTCTTCGTTTACCACTGCCGTTGCAATTTCTTGTTGCATTAAATTGGCCACATAATTGGCAAATGCTTCATCGGCCATGGCTTCTTTTACAGTATTAAATCCAGCCAAGATAGCTAATCCACAGCTTAACGTATGGGTACCGTTTAATAAGCGTAATTTTAATTCTTTGAATTTATTGATTGAAGGAACAATGAACATTCCGTTATCGGCTTTTGCAAAGGATAATACTTCTTTCACGCGTTCGCTTGATGATTCAATTGCCCATAATCGGAAAGGCTCGGCCATAATCATCAACTCATCGGTATAGCCAAGTTCAGCTTCAAGTGCTTTTTGCTCTGCTTCAGGAAGTTTACCTGGAACAATTCTATCCACCAATGTTTTACAGAAATGGTTGGCTGTTTTTAACCATTGCTGAAAATCCCAGCTCAATTTGTTTTGAATGGCAAGTTCCAGTATAATTTCTTTTAATTTATCTGCATTATCACTAATCAATTCGGTTGGAACGATAACCATTCCGCTTTCGGCTGAACCTTGGAATGCGTTAAAGCGTTCGTATAAAAATGCTAATAATTTACCTGGATAGGTAGCTGGAGTTGCATCGGTGATTTTATCTTCACTCAACACGATACCTACTTCGGTGGTGTTTGAAATAACCACTTGCATTTCAGGGTTATGCGCAGCCTTTAAAATTTCAGCCCAATCCTTTGATGCCGATAGTACACGACTAATAGAAGAGTTGATTGTGTTTTCATTTACCAATGTGCCATTTTCGATACCTTTTACACAAAGAGTGAATAAGCCATCCTGGGCAGAAAACTCATCCGCACCTCCTCTGGAAGTCGATTTTACCACTAAAACACGGCCATTAAAAATACCTTGTCTGTTTGCTTTATCGATAAAATAATCGGGTAATCCACGTAAGAGTACACCGGTACCAAACTGAATTACTTTTTCTGGTAAGGCTAAAAGTTCTGGCGTTGGTTTAATAACGCTTCCACTGGTAATGTTTTTTAGATTTTCTTTATTTAAAATCATGACAATCAATTCTATTTTATTCCGTTAGCACCCAACCATTTTGGGTAATCTTTTTCTATTAATTTACTTGGCCAACTGCCGTACCATGCGTAACCATTTCTGCGTTCGTAGCTTAAATCCATAACATTTGTTTTAATGGTATTATCACGATCGCCAAAAATGGGTTGGTTATCTGTTAAGCTGTAAAAACGCGCCCAAGTATTTGAGGTAGCATCGGCTACCAACATTTTATCTTTTCCTTTCGGTTTGCTCGCGTCGGCCACTTCATCAAAGCGATAACCTGCCGTTTTATTGGTTTCAAACCATTGAACAGCTGATTTTATGGCTGTTTGTATTTGTTCAGAAGGATTTTTAAAGCGCATCATAAAACGCACAATGCTTACCGATTCACTTGTGCTTAACGAGGCAGGCTCAAAGTTTCGGGCTTTTGCCGGTTGTAGCGAATCTTTGTCGTATTGGGCTGCCCAAATGCTTAACTTTCCATTTTGCAATACCTGTGTTTTTAGAATACAATCGATTCCTTTTTCTACAGCTTTTTCAGCTTTTTTGATATACGATGGGTTAACGGCATCAAAATTATTTTTACCAGTAACAACGTCTTCTAAGATGTTTAAGACATTAATCATGGCGTCGTCGTTGAAGGTAATTTCAGCACGATAAAGCGATGCATTGGGGTAATATTGCGGCCATCCACCATTTCCGTATTGCGCAGCGAGTATGTAGTCTAATCCTTTTTCTAGAGCTTTTAAATAAGCTGAATTTTGGGTTTTCTTATACGCTTGAGCCAAATAAATCACTTCTCCACTGGTTGCCTTGTTATCGAAGGTAGCGTGTTGAATGCCAATAGCCTTTATTTTGGTTAAAAGTTCGGGAGTAATGGCTAAACTATAATCAACCTTTTTGGTACCTTCAATTTGTTTCGCCCAGCCGCCATTCTCTAACTGATAAACCAACATTTTGTCGGCCAATGTATCGGTTTTAGATTGCGCAAAGCAGCTACCTAAAAAGAGGGTACATCCAAGGGTAAAAATTAGTTTTACTTTCATTTTTTAAATGATTTGTTTATTTAGTTGCTGCTTGTATCAGTAACCAATTCACAAGATCGTTGGTCGCTTTAAAATTTTCGAAGGTTGCTGGTAATTTTCTTCCATCAACATATTCATTGTAAAACCAAGGATCTCCTACCGCGAAAACAGTTCCTTTTCCATATTTTGCAATTGCAATAATGACATCACTTTTATCTGTCAAGGCTGAAACAGCTGGTTTTTGTGTAACTAGGGTTGATATTTCTTTGATGTAAACCTTTTTAGCGGTTTTGAAGATGGCATTTCCTGCCGGGATTTCGATAGCCCCTTGCTCAAAATTTTGTCCTACAACTTTATTGCGGCTATCTTCATTAAAAGTAATACCAAACGTTTTTGGCAACACATTAAATTTAGTGATTTCGCAATTGCCGGCATCGTTCAATAATAAAACTAAAACGCCACCTGCTTTTACCCATTCGCTTATTTCTTTTGCATGTTGCGCATTCATGAAGTTAGGCGTAGCTGTTTCTTTTTCGGTGTCTGGGTCAACCAGGATATAAACGTTGCTTCCTTTTAAATTGGCTTTGGAAGGAGCTTGCTTTAACGTATTGGTTTTTGCGCCCGCACGGTTAAATGCAGCGCCTAAAAAAGCAAATCCATTGTTATCGTCCTCATCCCAAACGTAGTGATACGAGATTTTATCGCCAGCAGGCCCATCTTTAAATTCGTTGTTAAAGAAATTATCAACCGTTACGGTTAATCCTTTCCCTGGTTTTGGAAGGAGGTCGTTTTCCATTTCGGCGGCAGCAACAATGAACGATCCCATCCCTTTCGGGTCGTTGGTTATTACTTTTTCGCTCATATAATAATCGAAACTTCCATCGCGATATCGTGGTTTCCCTCCAAGGCCAGAAACAGAAACGGTTCTGGTTAAGTTCACACGGTCAGTTCCAGCATTTTCAATGAATTCTTTTTTAATTCCTTCAAAACCCTTTTTGGCCGGCGCCATGAAGCTTTGCGCAAGGTAGCCTTTGCGAACTCCTTTTGCTAAACCATATACAAACATGCTTGATGCCGATGATTCGATGTAATTTCCTTTGCGGGTTGGTAAATCAACAATGTCGTACCAAACACCTGTTTTTTTATCTTGATATTTTACAACCGCTGTTGCTGTGCGGTTTAAAATAGCCAATAGCTCGGCTCTTTTAGGGTGGTCTTTCGGGAAGTTATCCAATACATCAACCAATGCCATGATGTACCAACCCATGGCTCTTGCCCAAACATGTGGAGAGCGCCCGGTGGTTTTATCTGCCCATTGTTGTTCTCTGCTTTCGTCGTAGCCATGAATCAATAATCCGGTTTTGGCATCACGCGAATTTTTCTCCATTAGGATAAATTGTTTGGCAATGTCATCAAAAGCTTCCGGTTTTTTCATGAGGTCGGCATACTCCGCATAAAAAGGTTCGCCCATGTATAATCCATCTAACCACATTTGGTTAGGATAGATTTTCTTATGCCAAAAACCGCCTTCTTTGGTTCGCGGTTGGTGTTGAAGTTGGTTGTAAAGCGTAGTAGCTGCCGTTAAGTATTTTTGTTGGCCGGTAACTTTGTATAAAAGTAATAACGAACGACCATTTTTTACATTATCAATGTTATAATCTTCTGCTTTGTAGGTTTTGATGTTTCCATCTTTATCTAAATACGCATCCATTGATTTTTGGATGTACTTAAAATAATCTCCGTCGCCGGTATTGCGCCAAACAGCCGCCGCACCTTCCAAAACCACCCCCATGTCATAGGTCCATTTTGGGCCTTTAGCACCATCCAAAACGGTGGTTTCCTGAAAAAGAGTTTCTATCGCGGTTAGCGTTAGTTGTTCAGAAAGTTTCTTTTGTGCGAAGCCTTTTTGGCTCATGGCTGATAAACCAAGGAGCAGAGAGGCTGTATATAAAATCGATTTCTTTATCATAACGGATTATTTGGTTATTTCAATAGCGGATTTACTTACTTCGTTACTTATGTTGCTTACTTTTTTAGCCTTTGATACATCGGTTCCACTGACTTTTACATTTTTGGTTTTATCGCCCTCAATGTTGAAAAGCAAGTCGCTTGCATTTTTATATTGCAATCCATTAATAGCTATGTTGCTTCCATTTTGGATGTGTACAATTGGATTCGTATCGGCTGTTATAACATGAACGTTTTTAAGCGTGATTCCTGATGCCTCAATGATTTCGATTCCTTTTTTTGATTGTACGATTACATTTTCTAAATGGATATCTTTGATGTTCATCTCAGGTAAACCTCTCACAAAAATGGCTTTTTCGGCACCATTTGCTACGATATCTTTGATGAAAAAATTTCTGAATTGTGGTGTTTCTTCTGTAACCGGAACGGTAATGGTTTTAATTTCATCGCGTTTTTCTCCAGCTAAAACAATAGGGTCTTTTGCCATGTAGTACATGTCAAACAAAATCGCTTCGCCTGGTATATCAACCATGTTGATTCGGTCTACATAGATGTTTTCGACAATCCCACCACGACCGCGTGTTGTTTTAAAGCGTAAACCGATATCGGTTCCATTGAAGGTACAATCGTAAACCCAAATGTTTTTCGCCCCTCCACTCATTTCACTGCCGATAACAAATCCACCATGCGCGTGATAAACTACGTTGTTACGAATAATAACATTTTCAGTCGGCACTCCGCGTTTTCTGCCCGCTTCATCGCGTCCTGATTTAATACAAATACCATCATCGCCAACATCAAAAGTACTTCCTTCAATGAGTACGTTTTTGCACGATTCTACATCGATTCCATCACCGTTTTGCGCAAACCAAGGATTTTTAACTTGTACATTTCGGAGCGTTAAATCCTGACAAAGAAGGGGGTGTAGGTTCCATGCCGGCGAGTTTTGAAAAGTTACGCCTTCTAAAAGAATCTTTTTGCAGTTGCTTAAAACCAAGAGGTTCGGACGTAAATAGTCTTTAATGTCTTCGTAATCGGCTGCTGTTTTACCCGGAACGACTGCCCCGGCATTTTTTGTATTTGAACCTTTAAATGTTTTTTCAGAAGGATACCACATTTTACCGTTTTCACTCACCATTCCACCTGAAGCAACTAAATTTTTCCATTGCGTTTCGGTTAATTTATCGCGCTTAACCATGCGCCATGCACCGCCGTTTCCGTCAATGATACCAGAGCCGGTAATGGCAATATTTTCTAAATTTTCACCCGAAATAGGACTTTGATTGCGCCATGCAGGTAAGCCTTCCCAGTTTCCTTTTACTAATTTATATTGTGAAAAATCGGTAGTAAATAATAAAACAGCATCGCGTTTAAGGTGTACGTTTACATTACTTTTCAGCTCGATTGGACCTGTTAACCACACGCCCGATGGAATTACGACAACGCCTCCACCTTTTTTGCTGGCAGCGGAAATAGCATTATTAATGCTGGCTGTGTTTAAAGTATAGCCATCGCCCTTAGCACCAAAATTTATAATGCTGCTCGTATCTTTTTTGATTTTTACTTGTTGAATAACTGGTAAAACAGGCTTTTGAGCCATGCCAAGGCTTGCTGAAGATAGAAAAATGCATGTCAAGGCTGCTTTAAACAGACTTGAACTACTTGGAATATATTTCATTTTATTATGCTCTGTTAATTATACTTGGTTATCGTAATAACAAGTGTACGGTGTTTAGCGCTAAAATAGAAGAGAAATCTATGCAAACGTTGCCAAAGATTTGAATCTGAAATGGGGCTTTTTAATTTTTTTATACTTGATAATAAAGTGTTTAGTGTTGGCTATTCTGTTCTGGTATCCATCCCTTGAATACGTTTTCCAAATGGTAAGTTTTAGCTTCTTCATGGGTTAACTGATGCGACCAGCTTGCTCGTTTATCCGGATGAGCTCCCTTTCCTTTGTTTTGATATTCAGCGTAATAAGCAGTTTTTTCGTTGCTTTCTTTTCCCCAGTTATTCCATCCAGCAGGATGAATAAAGTCTGGTAATTCACATTGTAGAAACACAACCTTAGCATATGGGCGCCATGGTCGACCTAAATAGAAGCTATTACTTCCGGCCTCACCAATAATTTTACATTTATTGAAAACATAGCCGAATTTTGTTGTATCGGCGGTAGAAGCGGCTGTAATGTAACCGGCTTTTTTGCAATAAAGGGTACAGTTGTCGAACCACGCGGTTGACGAACCAAAAATAAAATCGACGGTTCCTTCAATGTAACAATTTTTATAGAATTGACGGCTGTTGCTTCCGTAGGTATACAACGTATCTTGGAATCCTAGAAATCGGCAATTTAAGAAGGAGATTTTATCGCCTCCGGCCCAAACGGCCACCGCTTGACCTACCGGACCTGACGAATTCTCGAACGTGAGGTTTTCGGCTGAAAAACCTTCTCCATAGATGTAAAAACTCGCAGAACCGGATGTTCCTTTTGCCTCGCCAAATGCATTTTGCTTTTGTGCATAATCGTCGTAGGTGAGGATGGTTTTGTGTTGATCTTCGCCAATAAACTTTACGTTCTTTTTAGAAGCGGGCAAAATCAGCTTTTCTTTATAGGAGCCATTTTTAATATAGATAACGGTTGGCTTGTTCCTAAAGTCGGGCACGGCATCGATGGCTTCTTTCACGGTTTTAAAATTTCCACTTCCATCGGCTGCAACGGTATAATCGGGTTTGATTTTTTGCGCATAAGCGGAAAGACCTATACTTGTTAAGAGCAAAAAAAAGAAAAATTTCATAGCGGTTTGGTTAGATAGATGTGTGTATTCTGATAGATTTTACTAGGGGCATTTTCTACTCGATTACAACAAAAGGTTTGTTAAACTTAAAGATAATAGAAAATTATTATATCTAAAAAATGGCTGAAACTAAAACCGGCTACGTCAAAGCGCAAACCCAAACCGTAGCCGTTTTAATTAATATATGATGGACAATTTTAAAGAATAAAAATGAAGCAAACGAATGTTTTATTGGAATAAACGTTGCAAACGATGTCGGGAACGATTACATATTGTTTCGCTTTTTTTAAACCAAAGGAACGATCCAAGATTAATTATCGTCGTAATGTCCCCAAAGATTCAATACGTGAACCGTTACGATTTTGTTTTCAATGGAATAAATTAATCGATTTTTTTGGTTGATCCTTTGGAGTACAAGCCTAAAGATTGATATTTTAGTAACTTAGGTTTTCCCGTTCCGGTTGTGGGATGCTCCATCAGTTCATTTAATAGCTTTTCGATTTTCTTTAGTGTTGGTTTGTCACCTGTTTTTTTTTTCAATGCCGTCTAGAGCAGTTTTGGAAAACTGTAAAACATAACTCATAGGCCTAATAGCTCTTTAATTTCTGCTGAATTAGTGACCGTTTTTACTTCTCCGCTTTTCACTTCTGAAAGACTCTTTTTAAGTTTTTCTAACAAGGCTGAATTAAAGTAAATATCATCAACAGTAACAGGTGTTAAAGCATATGATTTGTTCTTTCCTCGCTGAACAATAACCTGTTCTCCTTGATCTACTTTCTCAAAATATTCCGCTTGATTTTGTCTAAACTCTCTGCTGCTTATAACTAACATGGCTATGATTTTTTTGTGTACCAATATGGTACAAATATATGAACAAAATATTTTTGATACAATTTTGTTTAAGCGTGATGTATTTTAATGAAATAAACGCTTCAAACGATGTCGGGAACGATTGCATATCTTGGTGTTGTGCAAACCTAAAAAATGGCTTAAACTTGCTTATGCCAAATATGAATATGAAATATCTCGTGTATACGATGCTTGCTAGTTTGGGAATTACTTCGGTTTATGCCCAAGAACAGCCTACAAATCAGTACGTTTCAAAAGTGTGGGTTTCGGACCAGAAAAACGGAACCTTTAAAAATCCAGTTATTAATGCCGATTATTCAGACCCCGATGCCATTCGGGTAGGGGATAGTTTTTACTTGATTGCATCGAGTTTTGATGGTGTTCCGGGCTTGCCTATATTGGAGTCGAAAGATTTAGTGAATTGGAAAATTATTGGACATGCCTTAAAACGTCAACCGCCATTTGAGCATTTCGAAAAAACGCAACATGGAAATGGGGTGTGGGCACCTTCTATTCGTTACCGAAATGGTGAATTTTACATTTACTATCCAGACCCCGATTTTGGTATTTACATGATTAAGTCGAAAACTATTACTGGCGAATGGTCAGAACCAATACTGGTAGCACCGGGTAAAGGTTTAATTGACCCGTGTCCACTTTGGGATGATGATAACCGCGTTTACTTGGCTTATGCTTATGCCGGTAGTAGAGCAGGTATAAAAAGTGTGCTTGCTGTAATGCCGCTCAATGCCGATGGAACGAAAGCTACTGGAATGGGCACCTTGGTGTACGATGGTCACCAATTGGATCCTACCATAGAGGGGCCTAAGTTTTATAAGCGCAACGGATATTATTACATTTTTGCTCCTGCAGGTGGTGTGTCAACGGGATGGCAACTGGTGTTGAGAAGTAAAAATGTTTACGGTCCCTACGAACGAAAAGTAGTAATGGACCAGGGCAAATCGACTGTAAATGGGCCACACCAAGGTGCTTGGGTTGATACCCAAACCGGAGAAAATTGGTTTCTTCATTTTCAGGATAAGGATGCCTATGGCCGGGTAGTGCATTTGCAACCGATGAAATGGCAAAATGATTGGCCGGTAATTGGTATTGATAAAAAAGGAACAGGAATAGGAGAGCCCGTAATGGTATATAAAAAACCAAATGTAGGTAAAACCTATCCGGTTGAAACACCGGTAGAAAGCGATGAGTTTTCTTCTCAAAAACTAGGTTTGCAATGGCAATGGCAAGCAAATCCGCAACCAACTTGGGCTTTTTCTGATGCCAACGGTGGTGTGTTAAAACTGTATACAGCTAAAGTTCCTGAAGGGGCCAAGAACCTATGGGATGTTCCGAATATTTTGATGCAGAAGTTTCCAGCCGATGAATTTATGGCGACCACAAAATTGACCTTTAAACCAAACGTGAAATTGGAAAATGAGCGTAGTGGATTAGTGGTAATGGGACGTAGCTATGCTTCCGTATACATTAAGAGTAAAAAGGATGGTCTTTATTTGTTTTACGCCAGCTGCGCTTCCGCGGATAAAGGTAAACCTGAAACAGAGAAGGAATTGCTAAAGCTAAAATCGGAAACGGTTTATTTACGCGTAAAAGTAACCAACGGCGCTAAATGTGAATTTAGTTATAGTGAAAACGACAAAAACTTTAAAACAGTAGGAGATTTTCAGGCGGTGGCCGGACAATGGATTGGCGCTAAAATGGGCCTTTATGCTACGAGAGATACACAGATTAACGACTCGGGTTGGGCCGATTATGATTGGTTTCGAGTAGAGGCGTTGAAGTAGGTTGTTGCTGAACTGTGGGAATCGCTTAATGGCTAAACTGCTGAATGGATTGGGGGCTAGTCATGGATGAACTAGTTGAATTTGTAAATTTGTCTGCGGGCCTAGTTATTTGTAAATTAGTCATTGGCTGAATCTAATCTTCCAATGACTAATTTTTTATTTTACGATTGACTTATTTCATCAATGATCAATTCACTATTGACTACTTGCTATTCACCAATAAACTACACTAAGTCAAAGCCAATATCTTCTCTAAAGTATTTTCCATCAAAATAAATGCGTCCAGCATCGGCGGTTGCCGATTGTAAAGCCGTAAATAAATCTTTTTGTAAAGTAGAAATCGCGATAACGCGACCGCCATTGCTTTTTACAACATCATTATCCAATAAAGTTCCGGCATGGAATGCTGTTGAATGGCGTAAATTCTCAATACCAGTAATGGCTTTTCCTTTTAAATAATCGCCTGGGTAACCACCTGCAACAATCATAACTGTTGCAGCTGTCTGATCAGAAATTTTAAGCGATACGGTATCTAGTTTTTTATTTGCTGTTGCTACAAAAAGTTCTACTAAATCGTTCTCGATACGAGGGATAACACTTTCTGTTTCAGGATCGCCCATACGTGCATTGTATTCAATCACATACGGCTCTTCACCAACTTTAATCAATCCGAAGAAAATAAAACCAGTATAATCGATGCCGTCTTTTTTCAAACCATCAACCGTTGGTTTAATGATCCGCTCGTCAATTTTTGCTAAAAACTCAGCTGAAGCAAAAGGTACTGGAGATACAGAGCCCATTCCACCGGTGTTTAAACCGGTATCGCCTTGGCCAATACGTTTATAATCTTTCGCTTCTGGTAAAGTAACATAATTTTCGCCATCGGTTAAGATAAACACCGAAAGCTCAATACCACTTAAAAATTCTTCAATTACAACTGTTGCACCAGCCGCTCCGAATTTGCCACCTAACATTAATTTTAATTCTTCTTGCGCTTCAGTGGTTTCCGAGCAAATTAAAACGCCCTTTCCTGCAGCTAAACCATCGGCTTTCAATACTACGGGTAATGCATGGTTTTGAAGATAATCCAATCCTTCGTTTAAGGTTTCGGGTGTAAAAGATTTAGATGCAGCCGTTGGGATTCCGTGGCGTTGCATAAATTGTTTTGAAAAATCTTTACTTCCTTCTAAAATAGCACCTTCCTTTTTAGGACCAATAACAGGAATATGCGCCAATGCAGCGTCGGCTAAAAAGAAATCATGAATACCGTTTACCAAAGGTTCTTCAGGCCCTACTACCACCATGTCGATTTTTTCGGCAAGGGTAACTTTTTTTATCGCATCGAAATCATTTACACTGATGTTAATGTTAGTTCCGTATGCACCAGTACCACCATTTCCGGGAGCGATAATTAGTTTGTCGCAAAGCGATGATTGACTCATTTTCCAAGCAAATGCACTTTCTCTGCCGCCTGAACCTAAAAGTAGAATATTCATAGGCGCAAAGATATGCAAACCTTGCAGGTTTTTAAAACCTATAAGGTTTAAATGTTAAAAGTTAAGCAGGAAAGTGGCTCAATTGAAAAAGGGGGAAAGCGATGTTTTGTTTTCTTTTCATATGTCTTACTTCGCTTTTCGCGTCATTTCTTCCAGCATATTCCACATCTCATTCGGGATAGCTTCGAGACCATTAAATTGCCCAGCACCTTGTAACCATTCGCCGCCGTCAATACTAATGACTTCTCCGTTGATGTATCCCGAAAAATCGCTTACCAAAAAAGCAGCGAGGTTGGCCAATTCTTGGTGCTCACCCACGCGTTTTAATGGAACTCGATTTTTAAAGTCAAATTTTTTGGCAAGATCGCCGGGTAAAAGACGTTCCCAAGCTCCTTTCGTTGGGAAAGGCCCTGGAGCAATGGCATTGGTTCGGATGCCGTATTTTCCCCATTCTACAGCCAGGGAGCGCGTTAGCGCTAAAACACCTCCTTTGGCACAGGCCGAAGGAACAACATATGCTGAGCCGGTAAAGGCATAGGTGGTAATGATGTTTAAAACCGTTGCAGCTTGTTTTTCTTTAATCCAATGTTTTCCAAAAGCCAATGTACAATTAACCGTACCTTTTAGAACAATATCGATAATAGACGAAAAAGCATTTGCCGATAAACGCTCGGTAGGAGAGATGAAGTTTCCAGCGGCATTGTTTAGTAAAACATCAACCTTCCCAAAATGCTCTAAGGTTTTGATTAACACGTTTTCAACTTGCTCTGGCTCGCGCACATCGCAGGCAACGGCTAAAACTTTTCCACCGGTTTTTTCTTCCATCTCGTCAGCCGTTTTTTGCAAAACATCTTGCTTGCGACTGGTGATAACTAAGTTGGCGCCTAATTTTAAGAAGTAAACGCCCATGGCTTTCCCCAAACCAGTACCTCCACCGGTAATTACAATTGTTTTTCCTTTTAAAGCGTCTTCTCTGAGCATGGGTTGGTTAAAAGTGAACATGGTACATGGGGTTTAATTGGTTAAAATAAATAATTCGAAAAATTACTTCCGCTGTAGATTTTCTAAAATGGTTTTTAAAATGTTTCGGGTAGATGGAGCCCACCATTGTGCCAACATTTTTTCAAGCACTTCTGTTTGATCTGCGGTAGAAGTACTGATTAATTCTTGACGGATATTTAGTTTACTTTGCGACCATGTGTTGCTTTCGAGCTCCATGTATTTTTTAATTTTTCGCTCAGCAGCGGTTAACAAGCTTTCTCCTTTTACTACTTCATCAACCAAACCAACTTTTAAAGCTTCTTCCGGATTAAATAATTTTCCTGTAAGTAAGGCACGTGTGGCTTCTGCTTTTCCAATCCAAAAGGCATACAATTGAAAAATGCTGTTTGGTACAATAATTCCAACAGGTACTTCATTTAACCCGATAATGTAAGTGCCTTCTGCCATGATGCGATAATCGGAGGTCAGCGCAATCACACAACCGCCAGCGGGGCTATGTCCGCTAATGGCTGAAATGAAAGGTTTTTTAAATGCAATTAGATTCGCTGTGAAAGTTAAAAACAATTCCCAAAAAGCTTTCGCTTCTGTTTCATTGTATTCATAAAGTTCTATTAAATCTAATCCGGCAGAAAAGAATCCGGGCTTGCCTGTTAAAATAACGCCACCAATATTTTCATCTGCTGCTATATTCTTGAGCATATCATCCAGCTCTGTAATCAATTCGCGATTTAAGGCATTTGATTTTCCACGATCGAGACTGATGGTGGCTATTCTATCTTTAACACTAACTTTTATTGTATTCATACTTTTGTTTCAAGTTCCGCTATGGGAGTTAACCAAACTATCAAATATAACGATAGTTTGGTCTTTTAAATATTGCATTGTACTATTTCACGGTATAGCTTGCTACGTGTCGTGCAAGATGGCCGTAAACATCAATTCCTTCAATAACGATTCGGTAGGTTCCAGGTTCATCTGCGTTGTAAAATTCGAAAGATGCTTTGCCACTTTTTTCGCTCACTACCTGCGGGTTCCAATAGATGGTACTTCTCAAATCTACACGTTGGTTGGTTGCTGTTCCGTCGTATTTTGGAGAATAAAATTCGCGCGACACAGAATATCCTTTAGGACTGATTGTCACGATACCCGGCGCGTATCGCGTGGTTTGAATCGAATTGTCATCACCCCTTTTGCTGGTAATGACTAAAACACCACCGCCACCCATTGAGCCGTAAATAGCAGTGTTGCTAATGTTTTTCAACAATTCTACGGTAGCCACATCGTTGGGAACAATGTTGTCAAGAAAATCGGCTTCAACCGGCATCCCGTCTAAAATAATTTGCATCGGCGTATCTTGGCTACGCATTAAATAAGGAATGTTCCCTTTGAAAATAACCCCTGGTAAACGTCCTTGTAAACATTGCGATAGGGTCATACACGTTGATAAATCTTCAGCGGTCATAATGAAATCGGCTCTGCCAGGGCCATTTAGGTTTGCTGAATTTTTCGCTGGATTTCTTTTCTCGGTAATGGTTACTTCATCCAGTTTAATGGTTTTTTCCATTAAACCCAAGCGAGTCATTTCATTAAAGTAGGTATCACTTTGCTTAATATATTTCATTAACGTGTTATTCACGTTTACTTCAATTTCAGCCCCATTTTTGTTTTTGGTAACCGTTTGTCCGGGAACAATATCCAAATTAATATCTACAAATTTTCGGTCGGTTTTGCTTCGGGCTTGCACCACAAATTTAGTGCTATCGCCAAACTGTAGATTGTCGAATACAAATTTCCCTTCTGCATTGGTTAGGGTGTCTAAAATTAATAATCCACCTTTGTTGGCCATAATCATTACTTTTCCGCCCACAACGGGTTTATTTCCTTTGGTAACAGTTCCTGAAACGGTTAAAGAATGCTCTGGTTTATAGGTAATGCTTGGAGCAATATCATTGATAATTCCTTTCCAGATGAATCTTCTCCATCCTTGCGTGAGCAATAAATTGTCTAATTCTTTGTTCGTAGAAACGTCGTCTTTTAAGAAATAATGGTTCGGATTTTCAATGTAGCCTACCAAATCGGAGGTAAGTAAAAGGGTAGTTAATATATTGGTTTCGTTATCTTCATCGGGAACTACTTTGTTTGTATTGGTTACAGCAACCGAAAAACTTCCTAAAACAGGCGTGTTCTTGTTCGTTGCGGTAAACGCGATCGTGCTTTTGCCTTTTCTAATTGGTGATGCGGCAGATGGGTCTAAAGCAATATCAATGAGTTCGGCTTTTGGCCGGATAAAAATTAGTCGCTCTGCAATAGGTTGGTTAGTTCCCGAGAATAAAGTGAAGTGTATAATTCCTTCTGGAAGCCCTTTTTTAGGGATGTTGGCGCTTAAAACTTGTTTGTCCATTTTGGCTTTAGAAACGTAACAAACATTGCCATTTTGTTCGCCAACAATTTTTAGTTCATCGCCATTCATCAAACTCTCGCTACACATGATTTTTATTTGCACTTTAGCGGTATCGATATTGTTGACACTCATCGCATAACCCGCTTTAGCAGCAGTTGGAAGCTTGAAATTTTTTGTTGAACCGTCTTTAAATTTTATACGGGCAGTGTAAGTTCTATCGCTTAGCGAGTTGAATATTAAATAGCCCATACCTAAATAAGTGGTTTCAAAAGAGGTAATCTCTGCTCCACTTTCATCAACAATTACACCGGTTATATTTTCGCCTTTTCCAGCTGAATTGGTTGCTTTTATGGCGATGCGCTGTGGCAAATTTTCAACTAAATTGCCACCTTCGGGCATAAATTGAACATCAACATCGTTTGAAGTGGCTGTAATTGGAATAATTTTGGTTACTTTTTCCTTATTTGGTAACGTGAGCGTAGCCACTATTTTGCCTGTTTTATTTGAAAGCGTTGCGGGACTTGTAAATGAAACAAGCACATCGCCCTGAAGATTGGTTTTCGCTTTCCCTTTCAGCAAGCTTTTGTAATCCAACTGCACATCGTAGCTTACATCGTTTTCGGCATAGGCAATACCATTTTTATCTTCAAAATGAATGGTGGCATTTACCTTATCGCTGCTATTTTCCTTTTGGTATTCGTAGGTGGTTTTGGTGAAAATTTTGTTCGACCATCCGTTTCCGATTTTGATGGTTTTATCGAAAAAGAATTCCGTTCCAAAATTGCGCATGTAATTGGTGTAGGCTCTAATACGATAATTCCCTTCGCTCAATGAATCTGTAAGCTTAAAATCGCCCCAGGTTATTCCTCCCATTACTGGTAAGCGAAGTTGCTTTTTAATCGAGTCTTTTTCGTTGATCAGCTCAACATACAGTATTTGGCTAATGGTAGAGGTGGTAAGTGTTTTTGTATTGGTAATATAGGCTTTAAACCAAATGTCATCACCAACGGTATAATAAGGTTTATCTAGATGGAGATGTACCTTTTCTTGGGGATATTTCGTTGTGTAGTCGTTTAGTTTGTTTAAAAGGAGAGTAAAAGGATCTTCGTCCATCTTAAAAGCTACCGCGCCTAAGAAAAAGCATACGAGAAGAAGAGCCCCATAAGAGCGTTTTAGTAAAGGTTTCATGTGGATTGTGTTTCAAATAAAATACGCCTCAAGTTACAAAACGAGAGGCGTATTTTTATGAAGTTCTAGTGAAATTTAATAAGCCGCGCTTAAAAGCTGTTTTTCCACATCATACTTTCCACCGGACGGGTTGTTTTATTGTTGTATTTAGCATTGCCTTTGATGTTGTAGGTGGTTTCAATACTACCCTCTACGGCAAAGTAAATTAATTGTCCAATGGGCATTCCAGCATATACTTTAACAGGTTGAGCTACGGAAATTTCTAAGGTCCAGGTGTTGCAGAAACCCACATCGCCTTTTCCTGCTGTAGCATGAATGTCGATACCCAAGCGGCCTGTACTACTTTTTCCTTCTAGAAAAGGTACATGACCATGCGTTTCTGTGTATTCTACGGTTACGCCTAAATATAAAGTCCCAGGGTGTAAAACATAACCTTCTTTAGGGATTTCGAAGTGTTGGATTTCATTGTGCGCTTTGGCATCCAGCACTCGATTTTTATAGGTTGCTAAATACTTGCCTAAATGCACATCGTACGAATTTGTTCCTAAACATTCGCGCTTAAAGGGTTCAATAATAATGCTTCCCTTTTCAATTTCCTCCAATATCCTTTTATCCGATAATATCATTTTATATCCGTATTTTTGGCCTAAATTATCATTTATTTAAGATAGTTTTGCATGTAAAGATCGGATTTTTAAATGCCTATAGTTTATAATAAAAATATCGACGAACATTCAGTGCTTGCAATTTGGAAAATTGAGGAGAGTGAAGAAGAATTATTGGCCGGATTACAGCTAAAACAACACGAACTGGATATTATAGCCTCCCTTAATAATGGGAAGCGTTTGTTGCATTGGTTAAGTACTCGGCTCTTGTTACGAACCCTGCTGAATACCGATGATTACATCGATTGCCGCTTTGATGAAGATGGAAAACCCTATTTGCCTAATTCTGATTATCACGTTTCTTTAAGCCATTCCTATGATTATGCTGCCGTGATGATGAGTAAAGATTATGCCTGCGGTGTAGATATCGAGCTCATTAAACACAAAATTAAAGCAATTAAACACAAATTTTTGAGTGATGTGGAATTGGCCCAAAAGCAAATCGGCGATAACATAGATGGTTTATACGTGGCTTGGTGTGCAAAAGAGGCCGTATACAAATGGCATGGTAAAAAAGGATTGGAATTTAAACAACACATTCACATTAAGCCGTTTAAATTAAAAGATGAAGGCCTTTTGAATGTCCTTGTAAACCTGCCTAGTGGGAATCGTGATTTAGTGGTTAATTATTTTAAAACAACCGATGGTTACATGTTGGGCTATGTTTTGGCTGATACGGAAGCCGTAGTTTAAAAAAGAAGAGATGCAAAACGAAATAAATATTGGCTGTGTAAATCCTGAATTTTCGAAACCTGCTACCGAAAACAAATCAGATTCAACGGAAGGAGTGAAAAATACCCAAGTTCAGTTTATTGATTGGGGTCTAACCGATTATCAGGAAGCTTGGGATAGGCAAGAGGCGCTATTGAATACCACGGTAGCGCTTAAAACAGAAAATAGAGTGAATGGAACTCATTTGCCAACTCCAAATTATTTGATTTTTTGCGAACACCCACATGTTTATACCTTGGGGAAAAGCGGTCATCCTGAAAATTTATTGCTCGATGAAGCTGGCCTGAAAGAAAAAAAAGCAACCTTTTATAAAATCAATCGTGGGGGCGATATTACCTATCACGGCCCAGGTCAAATAGTGGGTTATCCCATTTTAGATTTGGATAATTTCTTTACCGACATTCACCTTTATTTGCGTACACTTGAAGAAGCGGTGATTCTAACCTTACAAGATTACGGAATTGAAGCTGGACGATATCCGGGATATACCGGTGTTTGGCTAGACGCCGATAATGAAAATGCTCGTAAAATTTGTGCCATGGGCGTGCGTTGCAGTCGCTGGGTAACCATGCACGGTTTCGCTTTTAATGTAAATGTAGATTTAGATTATTTTAAAAATATTGTCCCATGCGGGATAGATGATAAAGCAGTTACCTCTCTAGAAAAGGAATTGGGTTATGAGCTTGATTTGCAAGAAGTTGAAATGAAACTTAAAGCGCATATCGTTCGTCTGTTTAAAATGAATTTACTATAAACGACTCATGATTAGTTGCTTCGTGTGATAGGTTTTCTTTCATTTAATGGAAGCTCATGGAGACGCAGTACTGGTGTAAATCCGTTTATGATCTTTTTGCGTAGATGGATGTATGAGAACTTTATTTGGAGCAATTTTATTTTGTTTGCTAACTTCGGGCTGCGTTAAAAATCAAAATATGGCAGCAGCACAAATACCTTCTAATGCTCAGAAAACGGGCTATTCGTATCTAGCTTTGGGCGATTCTTATACCATTGGCGAGGCCGTTCAACCGGCGGAGTCATTTCCTTTTCAAATGCAAAAAATGCTGGGAGAAAAAGGAATAATAGTTCATGATCCGAAAATTATAGCCACCACAGGTTGGACAACCGATGAGCTCCAAAAGGCTATTAAAGAGGCTCATTTAACGCAGAAATTTAATTTGGTAACCTTGTTAATCGGGGTAAACAATCAATACAGAAAGTATCCGCTCAATACCTACAAAAAGGAATTTTCGGAATTGCTTCAAACAGCCATCGATTTTGCCGATGGACAGAAAGAAAATGTATTTGTAGTGTCTATTCCCGATTGGGGTGTAACACCTTTTGCTAAAGATGCCGATCGAAGTAAAGCACAAATTGCAGCAGAAATCGATTTATTTAACGCAGCCAATAAAGAAATTACCCTTGCCAAAGGGATTGCGTATGTGGATATTACGCCCCATTCAAGAGAGGCTGAAAAGGATAAAGCATTGATTGCTTCGGACGGTTTGCACCCAAGCGGCAAAATGTATGCCTTTTGGGCCAAGGAGTTAGCGTTCTTAATTTCAAAAAACAATAAATAAAGCGGGCTTATTAAAACTGGTGTAAAAATTGTAAATTAGATGTAACTATTTAAATTAATACACTTAATCTTTAAACAAACATGGATTATCAAGATTCAACCGCTGTATCTGGAGTAGCAGCAGGTATTGGTACAACTTTTATTTTAGGAATTGTAATTTTTTCACTGGTTCTTTCGGTGATTGTTATTGCAGGTCATTGGAAAACATTTGAAAAAGCAGGGAAGCCAGGCTGGGCATGTCTTATTCCTATTTATAATATTATAGTTTTATTGGAAATTATAGGTAAACCAACTATATGGCTTTTGTGGATATTGATTCCTTGTACCTCCTTTATATTTATGATTTGGGCAACCAATTTGTTAAGTAAGAGTTTTGGCAAGTCGGAGGGCTTTACTATTGGATTAATTTTCCTCCCTTTTATTTTTTATCCAATTTTGGGCTTTGGCGAAGCTAGATATTTGGGGCCATCTGCAGCTGAAGCACAAAACAATCCATTCGCAAATAAACCTTTTGGTGGAAACGAAAATCCATTTGGAAATCAATAGACGTACAACACCAAATAGAATATAAATGATATTCTTAAAAATATTTTGCAGCTCAATTAACTGGTTTAATTGGCTGCAAAATCATTTAATACCTTGCCCATTAAAATTTCTTACTGGTATTGATTGTCCGGGATGCGGCTTTCAACGTTCGTTTATTGCACTTGTTCAAGGCGATTTTGCTAAAAGCTGGTCGCTTTATCCTCCAACGGTTCCTTTACTGCTTATGTTTAGTGCAGTAGGTCTTTTTTATCTATTCCCTTTCAAAAAAAGAGATTTTGTAATCCGTATACTTTTTTTACTCGTTGGCAATTTTACGTTGCTGGTTTACATTCATAAAATGTGGATGCATTAAATTCAGATTACGTATTAATAGTTTTTAAAAAGGGGCTCGGTATACCCCCCCCCCATATTGGGATCGGCATAAGATGTTTATCCCGAGTATTCGGGATTGGAAGTAGAAAGCAGTAAGAAGCTTTGCAGCTTCGTTTCAAATTACGATTGACCAAGAGAATTTGCAGCCTGTGGAGGCAATTGCAGAGGAAGGCCTCAAATTATCGCTAATGAGCTTCTGCTCGCTTTATGCAACAACAGATCCAAGCCCGCCGGCTATGAGGCTGAAAAAATCTACATAAAGTAGTTGTGTGAATGGTAACAAAATATGCAGTTAAAGCTATAAAATGTGGATACCTTAAACGGCCATATTTGCTGTTAAATGATTGTAATCTTTCACAAGAGTTTCTAAAAACACCAGTTCATTCATCCCGGCAGGAATTGAAATGCCTAAAATTTCTTTTGATTTTGTTGCCATGCTGTAAACAATTGCCGAATTGCCGGTTTGGTAGTACGTTTTTAGTACATCGTGAATAATTTCAATATCTCGGTCGTTTAAATGAAGTACATCTGTAAAGATTGGTTCGTATTCTTCTGGTAAATCAGTAGCGAAAGCAACATGCTCGTGTTGAACACGAGGACTTGTTTTAATGAGTGTGGTTTTGGCAATAACATCGCCAACGCGTTGGTGTTTATGGGTTACGGCAACCATGACTAAGGCAATAGGACCCCAGCCAAAATAAAAACCAAAATCGATTAATCTAAAAATCCAACGCAATAAGTATTGTCCAAAGGTAGGTTGGTTACCATCCAAACTTATCACCTTAATTTTCAAAACTTTCTTCCCAATCGATTGCCCGTTCATTAAAAGTTCAGAAACTAAGTCATACAGTAAAAAAATAAGCAAACCAATGATACCGAGTGTTAATGAAACGGTTGCATTGTTTAACGTGGAGGTGGCAGTTAGCATAATAAAAAAAACAAAGCCAAAACCAAATAAGATGGCCAAATCCAATAAGCGGGCTAGAATACGCTCGCCTAATCCAGCAATTTCATAATCAATATCGATGTTTTGAGAGGTGTTAATTTGAATGGTTTCCATACTCAAACTTACTTTTTTTTCTTTAAAACCGATTTAAGTGGCGCATATAAATTTGACTTAAATGCTATTTTATATTTATTTGGTCTACTTACACTTTGAAAGTGTTAAAATTTGGTTATTTTAACCTATCTTTTTTAACCGGACATGAGAGAGGCTTTATTTGTAAAACAAAACACCAAAAAATGGCAACAATATGAGGTCATGATGGGTGCTAATCCCGATGAATTAGCGGATCGTTTTATCGAGATTACCAATGATTTAGCCTATTCAAAAACGTTTTATCCCCACTCCAAAACAACGGCCTATTTAAATGGTCTGGCGGCAAAATTTCATCAATCTGTTTATAAAACCAAAAGAGAGAAAACGAGTCGATTTGCTATTTTTTGGAAAACGGAACTGCCTTTGATTTTTTGGCAATACCGAAAACAACTTTTATACGCATTTTTATTTTTTAGCATGGCCTGCGCCATTGGCGTACTTTCGGCTAAATACGATGACACTTTTATCCGTTTAATATTGGGCGATAAGTATGTGGAAATGACCAATAATAACATTGCAAAAGGAGATCCATTTGGCGTATATAAAAAGGAGAATCCCATAAAAATGTTTATGCAAATAGGCTTGAATAATGTTTTTGTTTCCTTAATGTTGTTTGTTTTTGGAATTTTTTTATCGTTGGGCACCGTAACTATACTGATGAGAAACGGTATTATGGTGGGCTCATTCCAGTATTTCTTTTTTAGTAAAGGTTTAGGCATACAATCGGTATTGGTGATTTGGATTCATGGTACCTTGGAAATATCGGCCCTTATTTTAGCCGGTGCTGCGGGCTTGGTTTTAGGTAATAGCATTTTGTTCCCCAAAACCTATACACGAATGGAGTCTTTTTTACGTGGCGGCAAAGATGGATTAAAAATTGTACTCGGTCTTGTACCCATCTTTATAGTTGCTGCTTTTTTTGAAAGTTTTGTTACACGTCATACCGAAATGCCGGCGTGGTTGAGTTCCTTTGTTTTAATCGGATCGGCAACTTTTATCGTTTGGTATGTGATCTTTTACCCTGCCAAGCTAGCGAAAAACAGTACTATATAAATATCCATAATAACTAAATAAACACGCGCTAAATAACCATGCAAACCAAATTTGAATTCAAAAAACAACGTGATTTCGGACAAATTATTAATGATACTTTTTCTTTCATTCGTGAAAATTTTAAACCCCTACTTAAAGCATATGTGGTAATATGTGGCGTATTTGTGATTGGACAATTAATTTCTACGATTACGCAACAGTGGTTATTGATTGAATCCGTGAATAATGCAGGGGGGTATGCAAGGCATCAAAGCGCAACAAAATTTGGGTTATTTAGTATGGTGGCCGTTTTTTTTATGGTTTTAACACAGTTAAGTATCTCCATTATGACGGTTTCGTATGTGTCAGTATTTGTGGCAAAAGGAAACCAAGCACCCAATACGGACGAGGTTTGGGCCTATTTCAAATATTATTTTTTTAGAGTGGCCGGCAGTTCAATTTTGTGGGGATTGCTACTTGTTTTAGGGTTTATATGTTGTCTAATACCCGCTTTTTATTTGTTGCCCTTTATTGTAATTATGTTGCCCATCATGATTATTGAAAACGGAACGTTTGGCTACACGTTTGAACGTAGTTTTAAGCTAGTAAAAGATAAATTTTGGTTTAGCCTTGGTGTTATTATTGTAGTTTCATTAATTGCAACTACGTGTATGTATGCGGTGATTTTGCCATTTTCAATGCTCAATATATTTAGCATGTTTGTACATAAGATACCTGCAATTTCAATGAGCTTAGTGGCTTTGTCTGGAGTGTTTCAAACGCTTGCAATGGTGTTTTATATCATTCCTGCTGTGGCTTCTACTTTGTTGTATTTTGCTTTAGTTGAGCAAAAAGAAAATACTGGGCTGATGGATCGTATTTCAAATTTTGGAACCAACGAAAAACAAGAAGATACACGGCCCCAAGAATATTAAAAATGCTTAAACGCCTCATTCAATATATATTCATTTTTTCGCTGATTTTTTCTGCATTGGATAGTTCTGCCCAAGCAACGGCAAAAGCCAAAAAAGCTCCTACTGCTGTTTTAAAGGTCGATACCAGTAAAATAGAAGCAGCTAAGTTTGATCGGAATGAACTTCGTTCTTATGCTGATGAAAAGGAATTTCAATACCATGAAACTGGGCAAAAACTCTCTGCTTGGGATTTATTTTGGGCTTGGATTTGGCGCATTATTGGGACTCTCTTGGGGGCTGCATCAAGTAATCCAATATCACGGTATTTTTTTGTTTTGCTAGGCGTGGCAATCGCAATTTTCATAGCGATTAAGATCATTGGAAGCAACGTTCTTTTTGGAAAAAAATCGAAAGAAGTATCGCTTCCTTACCATGTAATGGATGAGAATATACATGAAATTGACTATGATAAAGAACTGCAATCCCTATTGTCGCAAGGGGAATACCGTTTAGCCATCCGTTTGTTGTACTTAAGAACATTGAAACAATTGAGCGATGCAGATATAATCCACTGGCAAATCGATAAAACCAATTATCATTATTTGAGCGAGATTAATCAGCCTGAGCTAAAGGAAGCGTTTGCATCCTTAACACTCAAATTTGATTATGTGTGGTACGGGAATTTTGCCGTTGATAAAGAGAGTTTTGAACCCATTAATCAATCCTTTAATCAATTTAACACCAAAATTAGATGAAAGGATATAAGTTGTACATCATAATCGGATCTGTATTTTTGCTGCTGTATTTAGTGGCGCAATACAATCAACCCAAGCCCACAGACTGGTCGCCAAGTTACAGCCGTAAAGATAAAATCCCATTCGGTACGTATATTTTGTACCATAGGTTGCAGGATATTGTTCCGAAAGCGAAAATTGAGACAAGTACAACATCGGCTCGAAAAACGCTATCGGACCAAAAGAAACGAAACAGCAGTTATGTATTAATAGCCGAAAAACCAAAAATTTCTAAAGCAGATTTTGCAGAATTAAAGAAATTTATGCAGGCCGGTAATCGGGTTTTTATTGCAGCAGAATATTATGGCGATGCTATTCACAATGAACTGAATTTGGTTTCTTCTAAAAAGTATCAAAAAGTAGGCTTAAATTTTTGTAATCCTAATTTAAAATCTGAAGTAGACTATGGCTTTAAGCGCAACATTGGGTTCCACTATTTTAGCAAGCTAGATTCAAATAAAACTATTGTTTTGGGAAAAAAATCAGCAGGTGCAGCAAACTTTATTCAAATTCCTTACGGAAAAGGCGCTCTTTTTCTCATGGCAGAACCGGGCTTTTTCTCGAATTACAATTTGTTGGATAAGGATGGTTCGGAATATGCCGGTAAAGCGCTTAGTTATTTGCAGGGTAGTCAGGCACTTATTTTCGACGATTATTACAGTCATATCGATGAAGAAGAAAAGGATGTTTTTTCTGTTTTATTTGCACACAGGGAATTAAAGTGCGCCTATTACGTATGCCTTTTTGCTTTGCTGATTTTTGTGCTTTACGAAATAAAAAGGAAACAACGCGTTATCCCAGTGGTAGAGCCATTGGCCAATACATCACTTGAGTTTGTAAAAGTAGTAGGGAGTGTGTATTACCACGAACGTAATAATTTAGACATTGCTACAAAGCGCATAAATTATTTCTTAGAACATTTACGCAGTCGATATTATTTGGCAACCAACCTTTTAGACGAATCTTTTACAGAGCTTTTAGTTCATAAGACAGGCATTAACGAAGTATTCGCTAAAAATTTAACCAGAGCTTTACGCGAAACGCCACAACGGCAATCTATGAATGACTCTGAACTAATTTTATTGAACAATAGCATAGAACAATTTTATACACATACGCAAGCGCATGGAACAAGAACAATTTAAACCGCGTACCGATTTAACGGCGCTGAATGAAGCGGTCAATCAAATTCGAACCGTACTTGGTGACATCATTATTGGACAAAAACAAGTGGTCGATTTTTTGATTGTAGGCTTATTGGCCGATGGACATATTTTATTGGAAGGTGTTCCCGGAGTAGCCAAAACATTGAGTGCAAAATTATTGGCAAAGGCCATTGATGCACAGTTTTCGCGCATTCAATTTACACCCGATTTAATGCCTTCGGATGTGTTGGGTACGCCTGTTTTTAACACGAAAGTAGGAGATTTTGAATTTAGAAAAGGCCCTGTTTTCGGAAACATTATTTTAATTGATGAGATTAATCGTGCCCCTGCAAAAACACAATCTGCGTTGTTCGAAATTATGGAAGAACGCCAGGTTACAATCGATGGTGTAACCTACGCAATGGAAGAGCCCTTTTTGGTGCTGGCCACGCAAAATCCAATCGAACAAGAAGGTACTTATCGTTTGCCCGAAGCACAGCTCGACCGCTTTTTGTTTAAAATAGAGATCAAATACCCAAGCCTACAAGAGGAAACAGCCATCTTACAGGCACAACACAACTTAGCCAATAAAACGCTTTTAGACGATGTGAAACCGGTTTTGTCGGTGCAGCAAATTTTAGCCGCGCGCACAGTGGTTCGCGATTTATTTATTGAACCTCATCTATTGGAGTTTATTGCCAAAATAGTATGCGAAACCAGAACCAATTCGGCCTTGTATTTGGGAGCTTCACCGCGCGCTTCTTTAGCCATTGTACACAGTGCAAAAGCATTGGCTGCCATTCAAGGACGTGATTTTGTTACGCCGGAAGATATCATTACCGTAGCGGTACCGGTATTGGCGCACCGTATTTTACTTTCACCAGAAAAGGAAATGGAAGGTTTAACGACAACCGATGTTGTCAACCAGATTATTAAGAAAATTGAAATTCCTCGCTAGGGGCTTAAAAGCGTAACATTGAAAAGATTTTTAACACTGTATTACACCAATTTATTCCTAAATAGCCGATTTTTTATGGCCTTGGGTCTCTGTGTTTTCTTGTTTATGTTGAAATTCTTTTTTCCTTGGCTGGGCGATATCCCTGAACTTGCAGTCTGCATTTTCTTTTTTCTGTTTTTTGTGGACGTATTCATCCTCTACCGTAATGTAAAGGGAATAAAAGCCAAAAGAATAAGCCCCAAACGCTTAAGCAATGGGGATAATAATCCTATCCAAATTGTGGTTGAGAATAGCTATGGTTTTCCGGCTACTATCCGTGTGATCGACGAAGTACCAATGCAGTTTCAAGTGCGGGATAAGGATTTTCGCATGCATTTAAAGCCCAATGCAGTAAAGTCAATTCACTACAATTTACATCCCACCAAACGTGGCGAATACGAATATGGTCAACTGAGGGTCTTTGTGGCTTCACCCATCGGTTTTATTTTTAGGCGATACAATTTTGAAGAAAAAAGTGTGTTGGCGGTTTATCCCTCATTTATTCATTTAGGACAGTATGAGTTGATGGCAATTTCGCAGCAACTAACCGACTTGGGGATAAAAAAAATCAGAAAAATAGGGCAAAGCACCGAATTTGATCAGATTAAAAATTATGTCGGTGGCGATGATATTCGTACCATCAATTGGAAAGCAACCGCCCGAAAAGGGAGTTTAATGGTGAATACCTATACCGACGAACGCGCGCAAAATATGTACTGTGTGATTGATAAATCGAGGGTGATGCGTATGCCTTTTGAAGGACTAAGTTTGCTCGATTATGCCATCAATGCAAGTGTAGCATTGTCAAAAGTAGCCATGCTAAAAGAAGATAAAGCGGGCTTGATAACGGTGTCCGAAAATATTGGTTCGGTGGTTATGGCCGAAAGGAAGGCTGTTCAACTAAATACCATTATGCAGGTTTTGTACAAAGAGAAAACGCGGTATTTAGAAAGCAATATGGAAGCGCTGTACAGTACCGTTCGATCGGTGATAAAACAGCGAAGCCTGATAGTATTCTTTACCAATTTTGAAAGTTTATCGGCTTTAAATAGGCAAATGCCCTACTTAAAACGCATTGCCAGACATCATCTTTTAGTGGTTGTAATTTTTGAAAACACGGAACTAAAAAGCTTAAGCACCGACCCCGCAAAAGATGTAGAAGGGATTTACTATAAAACCATCGCCGAAAAATTCATCTATGAGAAAAAATTAATGACGAAGGAATTAAATCGGAACGGTATTCTATCCATTCTAACCGAACCTAAAAACTTAACCGTTAACGTGATTAATCAATATCTGGCATTGAAAGCACAACAACGGATTTAGCGTAGTTGGGTAGTTTTTTGGTTGGTTAGGTGTTTGGTTTTTTGGTTGAATTGGTCATTAGTAATTGGGGAATTGGTAAATTAGGAAATTTGGCTTGACACCTATTACTTAAAACTTATTGCCTAAAACCTTTCACTACCCAAACTCTTTATTCTTTGCTCCTTTATCTTCATTCACCACTCACCATTCACTATTCACTACTTTCGACTCAAGACTAAAAACCTACTCCTCTTCCCTAAAATATACTTTATAGTAATTTAATGATTTATCATCATCAAAGCCTTTCTCAATCATGTCCTTATTTCCGTGGATGTAGATGTGAAAGTTTTTATCCAGTTTTAACACACTTTTGTACGCACGCGCTTGTTTTTTTACAGCTGATTCGGCTATTTCAAAAGTATTGGCAATAGGGCTTTCGTACTCTTCCTCATAGTTTTTTTTGTAGTTCATAAACGCTTCAACCCCTTCAGCATTGCCAATTACTTCATTTCCGAATTCTTCAATATCAAAGGTTTCCTTTTCCTTAAAATATTTCATTGATCGGTTTAAAAGATCAATTTTGTCTGCTTTGGTTATCTCAAATTCTTCATCTAGCTTTTGCGTTACAAAGTTTTTATAAACGCCCAAAACATTTTGTGTTTGGTTGTAGCTGTCGTTTCTGATTTTTAATTTTAAAAACTCATCTCTCCAATAAACAGCCGATTCATTGCTCGATTTTGCTTGATCAATCACCACAATTTTAAAACCTTCTTCTTTATTGGTGTTAAAAATTAAACAGCCTTTATCCAATTTATTAATGCTAATGGCTTCTTGCTCATAGCTCATGCCAAAACCATCCAATTCAGGATACACCTTTAGGTACGTGTCTTTCGTCTCCGATTTAAATATGCCTACAACATCCAGTAACTCTCCTTCAATTTGAACATTTTCAAAAAGAGCCACATATAGCTCTCCCGATTTTATTTTGGGATGATTGGCAACATCGTATAAATGCTTGGCTAACTGCTGCGAATTCTCATGAAATAACGTAGCGTTATCAAATATTTCGTTCACAAAGTGATACACCTCGTTTAGTTGCAGGTTGTCGTTTGGATGATAAAAATGATATACTTCATTCACTTTCTCAAAGGGCTTCAAAAAGTATTGCATCAATAAGTTGTTGAGCTGCTCATCTTCAATGTTTAAAGGAGCATCTGATAATTTGTAATATTCTTCAACTAACTTATTTCCGGTATGGTGTATAGAAAGGTGCTTTAACGAAGCTTCGAAATATGAAATCATGGGGCAAAAGTAGCAAAAAGTGGAGGTATATTTTTCGTTGTATTAGATTAAATGGAGCAAAGTACGCAGGCTTTTAGGGTTGCGCTTTTAATTCATTTAAGAAACGAATAACATCAGGATCTTGATAGTTGGCCATTCCTTCTTTTTTGAAAACCATTTCACCCTTTTTATTAAAGATGACCGTGGTTGGAAGTGTTCCACTAAAGATTTGTTCACTAATTTGCCCAAGGCTTCGGTAGAGCGGTAAGTCAAACTTTTTTGTTCGAATAAACTCAGCTGATTTATCTAGGTTTCCGTCTACGTCAACAAATAAAAAAACAACACTTGGGTCTTTTTTATAGCTTGCATAAAGCTTCGCTAAATCTGGCATTTCTGCCAGACAAGGCGGACACCAAGTAGCCCAAAAATTTACAAAAACAACTTTCTCTTTTTCTTCGTTTAACTGCGTGACTTCGTTTTGTAGATTGCTAAATCTAAGTCCATTGCTGGTAATACTTTTGCTTGCCATGCTTTCTGTTTTAGGTTTAAAGAAACCCAGTTCCAACAATCCTTTTAAAAAGGAGGATTTAATTTCAGGCACAAAAACGATTAGTATAAAGGCAAGAATCAAAATAAGATTAAAGAAGTGCTTCTTTAGAAAGGGCATACGCATCAAAATAATGTTACGTTTCAAAGATATAGAATTGAGAGAGAAGTGATACTTTTGTATTGTGAAAAAGCAACAACGTTTTAACCGCTATATAACAGCAGTCATGCTGGTGGTTTTTGCTATTGCTTTAACACCTTGGAATTTATTCCATCATCATCAAAAGGCTCCGGTAAATCATGAGGTCAATTGCAAGCACGTAAGTCACGTTGAAAGTCGTACCGATGATTGTTTAATTTGTCATGCAGGTTTTGAGAAAGACTATGTTAAAACCCATACCCTTTACCGCATTTTCTTATCGGTTAAAATTTTCGGAAGAATAGAGCCGGTCATGCCCTGCGCATATGTACAATTAAAACACACCAGTCTTCGCGGGCCTCCAATAGCATAATCAACACACTCGAGAGTGTAAGCTTTTGTATTTATTGATTATTAACCGTCTATCCCATGTGAAAGAAAATGGAGAGACATTCGCTATTATTTAAAATTCATTTATGAGAAAATTACAGCTTATTAGCTTTGTAATACTATGCGTTATTTGGTGCAATACCGCTTTCGCGAGCAACTTAAAAAGTATAAAAGGAAAAGTTATTGATGCAGAAACAAAAGAAGTTTTGCCGGGTGCAACAGTACTAATTCCCGATTTAAAAGCAACGGCTATTACCGATGAAAATGGAGCATTTTCATTGAACAATTTACCATCGAAAGGAACATATTTAGTGGAGATTCACTACCTGGGCTATAAAGAAGTTACCCGTTCGGTAAATGTAGCAGTAACCGATGAATTGGTTTTTGAACTTACGCCATCCGCTATTGAGACAAAAGAAGTTGTTATCACAGGAAGCATGATTAGCAGTACCAATAAGCGAAATAGCACATCTGCATCGGTTGTAGCCAAAGATCAGCTTTTGGAGCCTTCAACCAATTTAATTGATGCATTAAGAAAGGTGCCCGGTGTGGCACAAATTACAACTGGTCCATCGATATCGAAGCCGGTAATTCGCGGTTTAGGATACAATAGAATTGTGACACTAGATGATGGAATTAAACAGCAAGGGCAACAATGGGGTGATGAACACGGAATCGAGATTGACCAGTTTAAATCCGATAGAATTGAAATCCTTCGCGGGGCAGCATCACTCATGTATGGTTCAGATGCTTTAGGAGGAGTAATCAATATTCTAGAGCCAAGTACTGCGCCAATGGGACAAATTAAAGGAGAGATTATTTCCAATTACTCAACTAATAATGGATTAACAGCCAATTCGGTGATGTTAAACGGAAATCAAAATGGCTTTGTATGGAGAGCACGCGGAACGTATAAAAATGCATACTCGTTTAAAACACCGACCGAATATTATCCAAACTCTGGCTTTAACGAAACCGATTTAAGCGGTATGATTGGTCTAAACAAAAGTTGGGGATATTCGCATTTGAATGTTTCAAACTTTCGAAATAACATAGGCTTCTATGAACCAAATTTTGATGTTGATGGCAATTTTGTAGATGAAGATGGAAACCCTTTTACCAAGGATGATTACAAAAACCGCACGTTGGAATACCCACGTCAAGATGTACGCCATTTTAAAATTGCCTTGAACAATAATTTTCTAATTGGCGATGGAAATTTAAAAGCCGATTTAGGGTATCAACAAAATCAACGTAGAGAATTAGATGGACCAGACCCGGCTTTATTTTTTGATTTAAAAACCTACACCGCCGATTTGAAATATTCGTTACACGAAGTAAACGGTTGGCAACCTGTTTTTGGATTGAGTGTTGACGATGCACACAGTCAAAACAAAGGAAGCGAATATTTAGTGCCGGATTACGATACTTTTGGTTTGGGAGCTTTTGCGTACATCAAAAAGAACTGGGAGAAAAACACCTTGAATATAGGTGCTCGTTACGATTATCGTACCAATACAGGCCACCAATTAATAGAAGAGGGCGAGGAGCGCTTCGCTGCTTTTGAAAACAAATTTTCGAATGTAAGTGCAGCTTTGGGCTTTACCCATCAATTTAGCGATGTGTTAAACTTTAAAGCCAATGCAGGTTCTGCTTTTCGTGCACCAAATCCGGCAGAGTTGGGTTCAAATGGAGTACACGAAGGAACTTTTCGCTATGAAATCGGTAATCCAAATTTGACACCAGAGCGTAGCTATCAAGTAGATGCAGCATTAGAATATGAAGGCAAAATGATTAGTGCCAGTGCAAGTATTTACAACAATTACATTCATAACTACATTTATGCATCGCATAACAACAATGAAATAGCCGACATCGATGGAACGGACTATGCGGTGTATCGTTATGGGCAAGTAAATGCCAATTTGTATGGTGCAGAAGCCAGTTTAACCATCCATCCGGTGCCTTTTATTCACTTCGAAAATACCTTTGGCTATGTGCATGCGCAAAACACGACGATGAATCAAGCTTTGGCCTTTATTCCGGCTACCAATATGCGCAATGAGTTGCGTTTTGAACCGAAATTAAATGGAACAAACGATGCATATTTGATGATAGGAATTAACTCTGCATTTAAACAAAACCGTTTTGATCCAACTTTTGAAACACCAACCAGTGGTTACACCTTGTTAAATGCAGGAATTGGCGCAACCTTTACTTTAGGAAAACAAGCAATAAAGCTTTCTGTGTCGGGAAATAACTTGCTGAATCAGAAATATTACGATGCCTTAAGTCGATTTAAACCAGGTCGTTTTGATCAAACAGATCCAAGTTTAGGCGTGTACAATCCGGGGAGAAACATCACGTTTGGGGTGTATATTCCGTTAACTCTTGTTCAATAGAAAATACACCAAAACAAAAAAGCTCGGAAAAATTTTCCGAGCTTTTTTGTTTGCGCTATGATTGTTAAACTTTAAAACACTTAACAGATTTCAAAAACTGTTAAGTGTTAGAATTCGTTAAAAAGAAATTCTCTAATTCTTATTTGGCGGATTTATTGCTTAATTGCATCGCCATCATTTCTTTCATTGTTTTATTCATTCCTTCGGTACTACCATCAAGGAAAATCACATTGCCTTCGCTAAACTCGGCAAATTGCTTAATCGCTTCCGTCCACATGGTGAATAAAATTACCGAAGTATCTAAATTAGCCTGTTGCATTTCTTGCGCGGCGCTGGTCATCCCTTTGGCAACCTCTTCCCTGAATAAAGCAATCCCTTGTCCACGTAATTGTGCAGCTTCACGTTCGGCTGTTGCAGCAATTTTTATCGCATTACCATCAGCCTCTGCTGCTTTCGTTTTGGTAATTAATAAAGCCTGTCCTTCATTTTCTGCTGCGGCTTTTAAGTTGTTAGAAGCTACTACGCGACTCATTGAACGCATAATTTCTTCATCAAATGTAATATCGTTCAGTTGCAAATCTTGTAAATGATACCCCCAACCATCTAAAACCTGGTCAATTTGTTCTTTTACGTGCAGTACAATTTCATTGCGTTGAGCCAAAACGTTGGCTTGCTTTTGAGTAGCTACATAGGCACGAATAGAACCTTCAATGGTTCTAATTAAGGCTTGCATCAAGTTTGTTGCATCCACAAATTTAAAAGCTACATTTTTGATGGTTTCCTCATCCTGATTGATAACCGAATAAAGCAACATGGCTTTAAAATAAACGTTCGCTTGATCTTGTGTTACCGCTTGAAATGATAATTCAACTGAGCGGTTTTGGATTGAAATACGCGAATAGATTTGTTCAATTAACGGTATCTTAAAGTTTAATCCCGGACGAAGTAACCGCTGGTATTTGCCAAAAACGGTTATAACAGCAATGGTCCCTTGTTTTACAGTTACGAATGAACTGAGTAGGATGATGATTCCCAAGAAGATGAGAATGTAAAATGTATAATGCATATCTAGATTTTTTTATGAAGTTATAAAAAATCGTTGAAGTAGCTCATCCCTTTTTTGTAGATTTAAAAAAAAACTAATACTTAAACGCATGAAAAATAAGCTTTTACTGCCTGTTTCGGTAGTACTATTACTCGCTTCTTGTCAAAGTAAAAATGGAGGAGGAGCGGTTGAACAACGTACTGTTTTTTTCGATAAAACGGGTATGGATACTACAGTAAATGCAGGAGATAATTTTTTCCTTTACGCCAATGGAAAGTGGATGAAAGAAACCGTAATCCCTAAAACTGAAACGGGATGGGGATCGTTTTATACCCTATACAACGATAACTTGAAAAATTTAAAAGAAATTTTAAGCGAAGCAGCAAAAGCAAATGCTACTAAAGGAAGTACAGAACAAAAGGTAGGCGATTTTTATGCCAGTGGGATGGATTCTGTTACTATCGAGAAATTAGGGGTAGAGCCTATAAAACCCATATTAGCTAAAATCGATGCCATTAAAAACGATCAAGAATTAATAGCTTTTGTAGCCGATGGATATAAAGAAGGACAAGGCTATTTGTTCAGTTTTTGGGTAGGCCCTGATGATAAAATAAGCTCAAAAAATGCGGTTAATTTTGGACAAGGAGGCATTACGCTACCCGAAAAAAGTTATTACTTTGATCAAGACGATAAAGCAAAAAAGATTCGCGCAGCTTATGTAACCTACATAGCAAAATTGTTTAAACTCTCGGGCGATTCAATTAACAATACCAAATATGCGGATGATGTGTTAAAGCTAGAAACACTTTTGGCACAGTCGCATTCAACACCTGTTGAACTGCGTGATCCACAAAAGAATTACAATAAATTTGCAGTAGCCGCTTTTCAGCAAAAAGTGCCAAATATTAACCTAAAATTGGTGATGCAGAAATTGCTGTTGAACACCGATACCATTT